>NZ_JBHLTC010000019.1:0-115556 GCF_042434725.1 Kribbella deserti
GCCGAACAAGTAGCCTGACCACCCCACACCAACCCCGTCCGTCAAACCGGGTCAACTTCACCAGTTCGGTTTCGGCGTAGCCGTAAATCCGGTGAGTAGGGCAGAGACGCTTATCGGGCGGCGGGCGTAAAGTCCGCAGTTGTTGTAGAAGTCGCGGTAATTGACCTTGTTCCACGCGGCTACCGAGCCGACCCAATCACCGCGTTCACCGCTTGCGTTCAGCGAAGTCGTTGATGTTCCCGACGCGCTCCAGGAACCGTTGACGGTGTCCTTGAGACCAACGCCAAGCTCATGATCTACGCCATACTTTTGAGAGACCGTGGCTGGCGCGTCAGGCGTCCCGAAGACCCTGGCGAAAAACTCGCCTTGCGCATAATGCCAGGCACCAGGTCGCGGCGACACGCACGGAGCATCGGGACCGGCCCACGCCTTCGACATGGGAGCCACAGGTAGTGCTTGTGGGCCATTGCGGTCCGTCACCCGCGGCTTGGAACCGAGATCGAAGTGAAGCTGATCCTCAGCGATGTCATCACCGCCGGCCAGCGCGGCGCCCCAACCGTTCGCAGCCTCGTACTTCGAAGAGAAGTTCCAGGTTGCCTCACTTTCACCATCGGTGACCTGAATTTCGAAGTGCACGATGCCATCGGACGCCACGTGGGCTTTCGATAACGTCCGAGGATCGACCGTCGCCGCAAAACTTCCATTGCTGTCGACAGAATCCAGATAGACGACCGGCACGTCTAGGTCGACGCCATCGGGAGCCTTGGCAAGGACCTCGTTATTAGGCCATACCTTCACCAGCACTCTGGCATTCTGCGCCGACAGCCCGTTTTGCTGGACCGTACCCCGAGCGACCACTTGAAGCTCGTTGACGTGACCCGGTGCCTGCGGACTAGCCACAGCAGGCGAATTCAATGGGGTCATCGCGACGCAGGCCGCCACAGCGACCATCGCGGTCTTGCGGCTAAACCTCACGACGCCCCCGGTGAACTCCCTGATTACGCTGGGATGGCAGCGCGCTCTGCAGCATCTTGGCGGCCGGGGCCACTGCACGCTGTGAGCACGATTCCGGTAGCGAGTAGCTGCTTGCGTGCGGACTGCGTCTCTCGTGTACAGACAATGTGAACCTCCTGATCGGGCGGAAACGCGACGCCGGAGGTGCGTTTGAATCTCCCCCAGCAACGTCTCAGAACGCCTCCACCATGTCCGATCACGACGGGGTGTAACAGATACAACTCATACAGCCAGCCCATACATCTACTTGTATGAGCAGATGCGCTACTCATACACGCCCACCGATATCAGCAGTTTCGCCTGGTGGAGCGGCTGGGCGGTTAGGGTCGGGGGATGACGGAATCGTATGTGGGGGATTTCGAGGGTCGGGTTGAGCTGGAGTACAGGCCGCATCCGGATGACGGGGTGGCCGATCCGGGTGAGGTGGTGTGGACCTGGGTGCCGTTCGAGGACGATCACAGCCGGGGCAAGGACCGGCCGGTGCTCGTGGTCGGGCATGACGGGCACTGGTTGCTGGCGTTGATCCTGACCAGCCAGGACCACGACCGGGACGCCGCCGACGAGGCGCGCCATGGCCGGGTCTGGCAGGACATCGGCAGTGGCGCGTGGGACCGGGAGGGCCGGCCGAGCGAGGTCCGGCTGGATCGGGTGCTGCGGATCGACGCGAAGGACGTACGGCGCGAAGGCGCGGTCATCGACGAGGCGACGTACGCCGTGGTGGCCGAAGGCCTGCACGGTCTCCGCCCTCGCCCATGAACCTCTAGCAAGACCCACGCGCCCGGAACCCCGTGCGCGTGCGGCGGCTGCACCCTGAGCCCATTGAGCACCGGAAAGACTGTGGCCGTAGTCCCGAGGGACTACGGCCACAGTGTGGTTCAGCGGTCGGTACCGGCCGGCTTTTCGTTGTTCGGCGGGCCCGGGGTTGTCGGGGGCTTCGGCGGCTGGGGCTTCGGCTCACACTTGATCAGGTCTGCCGCGTTGTAGTTCGTGGTGAACGACTCGGTCTTGACCCGGGTGCCGTTCTTTGCGAAGTAGCGGTAGATCTTGATGTCGAAACCGGTCGTCGGTGCCTGCGGACGGCAGCCCGGCTCGGTGTTGTAGACGGTGCCCGGCGAGCGGAAGTTGTACCGCTCGGAGGCACCGGCGGTGATGTCCCAGACCTTGGTGCCCCAGATCTTGACCGTCAGCGCGCCCTTTTTGCCCGGCGTCGACTTGGTGAAGATCGTCTCGACGAAGATCCCCTTGCCGGAGTCGTTCTGGAAGCGCAGGTCCACCGACGGCCATGCCACGGTGGCCTCCCGCCCGACCGGGTAGCGGTCGATGTAGACACTGTGCGCCTTGTGCTCGACGTCCTTCAGACCGGCGAAGAACGCCGCGTTGAAGGTGGTGGTGGCCGACTGCGAGACGCCGCCACCGAGATCGAGCACGAACTTGCCGCCGTTGATGATGTTGCCCTCGGTGAAGCCGTTCTCCCGGGTGCGCTCACCGACGATCTTGTTCAGGCTGAACATCTCGCCCGGCTTGAGCAGGGTGCCGTTGATCTTGCGCGCGGCCGTGCCGATGTTGACGTTGCGGTACTCGGCGTACGGGAAGTAGGTGGTGTAGGCACCCATCACTTCCTTGATGCCGAGCGCCTGCGCCTGCTCGGTGGTGAACTTGGCCTTGCTCTTGCCCAGGCCGATCGAGACCTTACGCTCACCGGCCGGCTTGGGCAGCGTCGCGAGAATCGCGGGCACCACCTTGTCCCGGGCGACGATCTGGCCGTCAACAGCCGGTACGACCTGCGGCTTGCCGCCGACGATCTTGAAGCTCGCGTCCGTCGCCTCGGTCTCGAGGTTCTCGAACCGCTCCTTGAACAGCGGCTCCAGCTTGGCCGCGTCCAGTGACGGTACGACCTTGCCATCCGCGTTGCCGGTCAGCTTCAGCGCCGGAGCCAGTTCGGCCGGCTTCAGCTCGACGAACTTCTCGCCGACCGTGAGGCGGATCGGCCCGGACATGGCGGGCTCGGCGTACTCCTTGAGGGCCTTGGCGATGTCCGGGTTACCCGCGCCCGGCTCCGTCACGTCGGCAGGCAGCGCGATCGGCTCGCCCGCGAACGGATACCCCTTGGTGATGGCCTCGGCGGCACCGGCCTTGTCCAGCGTGATGCCGGCGGCCGGCTGGTGCTGCACCGGCGTGACGCCTTCGAAGGTGATCGAGCCCTCGGTAGCGGGCTGGTCGATCAGCTTCGCGACCCGGCCGATGGCCGCGTCCAGCTTGGTCTTGTCGGCGATGACAACGGGTTCGACCGCCTCGCCGCCGGTCATCACCTGCCACATCCGGCCCGGGTTGAGACTGCGGCCCGCGCCGGCGGCCTCGACCGTGGCGTCGACATCCAGGCGCAGGCCCGCGTCGGCGGGCTTCAGCGTGACCGTCTTCTCGCCGGCCTTGAGTTTGAGAGGCGTGTCCAGTTTGTCCTTGACGGCCCCGGTCAGCTTGGCCTTGGCCTCAGCCTCGGACAGACCGCCCAGGGACACACCGAGAACGGTTGTCTCCCCCGGCACCTTGTCCCCGGTAAAGGCGTAGGCCGCCCCATAGCCGACCGCAAGAACTCCCAGCCCCGCCGCGGCGATAATGCCCGCGAGCTGCTTTCTCCCCACCGGACAGAGTCCTCCTGCTCGAACGCGATCAATGCAACGCCCCATCGTACGGTAGTGCGGGGGCCGCTCAGGTCACAGACCGGTATTTACCGGAAAAATAAGTCAGCGCGCTTTCCTGCGTGCCCTCGCCCAGCGCGAGCACCTCCCCCACCACGATGGTGTGGTCACCACCGGGATAGGTCGCCCAGGTCCGGCACTCCAGCCACGACAACGCCCCGGAAATCACCGGGCAGCCGGTAATCGGACCGGGGGTGGTCGGCACACCGTCGAACTGCGTGTACAGATCCCGGCCGGAACGGGCGAACCGCTCGGCCAGCTCGCATTGCCCGACGCTGAGCACCGAGACGGCCCACGAACCACTGGCCAGTACGGCGTCGTGCATGCGCACGGCCTTGTCGACGCAGACCAGCACCAACGGCGGATCCAGCGAGACCGAGGTGAAGGCGTTGGCCGTCATCGCGTGCGCGACACCGTCCTGCCGGGTGCTCATGATGGTGATCCCGGTGGCGAACCGGCCGAGCACCGACCGGAATGCCTTGTCGTCGATCCCGCCGGGTGCCGTCACCCCCGCAGTTTAGAGGCCCGCGAAGAGGTCATGTTCGCGCCCGTCCGGCCCGGGAGACGCGGTGCCCTTGGCCAGCACATACTCCTCGTTGCCCCAGACCTCGTTGCCGTTGTTGTTCGACAGGGCGAAGAACGGGCCGTCGAGCGTGATCTGGGTGGCGTGCGCCTTCATCGCGCTCATCTTCTGGTCCACGAAGGACTCGCCCTCGATCACGCAGGTGATGAACCGGTCCGGCGTGACAAAACGCGGCAGCGGCCCATCCGGATCCATGCCCTCGAACGTGGTGGTGTCCCCGGACTCGCGCAGTTTGCGCAGGCTGTCCCGCAGGCCGGTCTCACCCATCGCGTTCCAGTAGATCTTCGCGATGTCCCAGGCCGGGCCGAGATCCTCCCGGTACGACGGAACGGCGGCCAGCGCGGCGGCGTACATCGCGACGCGGTGGGCCTGGACGTGATCGGGATGGCCGTAGCCACCGAACTCGTCATACGCCACCAGGACCTGGGGGCGGATCTCGCGGATCACCTTGATCAGGTCGTCCGCCGTCAGCAGCAGATCGGCCTGCCAGAAGCTGTCCGGGCGGGTCTGTGGCGGCACGGCCGCGTTGCCCTCGGGGTCGTAGACCATGCCGGTGTCGCGGTAGCGGCCGGGCTCGCCGAGGAACCGGTGGTCGGTCACCCCGAGCTCCTTCATCGCGGCGGCCAGCTCGCCGATCCGGTGCTGCCCGAGCCCGTCGGTCTGGTCGGAGGCCAGATGTGCCAGCTCGGGCACCAGCACCTCACCCTCCTCGCCGAGGGTGCAGGTGACCAGCGTGACGTGCGCGCCTTCGGCCACGTAGCGGGCCATCGTCACGCCGTTGTTGATGGTTTCGTCGTCCGGATGGGCATGCACCAGCAGGAGCCGGCGGTCAGGAAGTGCGCTCATGACCTTCAGCGTACGTCGGGCTTCCGACAGTTTCTTTCAGCCGTAGCGACGGGCCAGCTGCACCCCGGCCTGGAACCGGGATCGCGCTCCCAGCGCCTCGGTCAGCCGGCTGATCTCCGCCCGGACCGTGCGCAGCGACAACCCGAGCCGGCGCGCGATCGCCTCGTCCTTGGCACCGGTCGCGAGCAGCCGCCCGATGCACTCCTGCCGTTCGGTCAGCTCCTCCACCCGCGGCTGTGGCGTCTCGTCCGCGCCGAACGGCAGACTGCACTCCCAGACTCCGTCGTACATCTCGCAGAGCAGGCCGACCAGCCGGGTGTCCTCGATCAGCATTCCCCGCCACGAAAGCGCGCCGTCGGTCTCGACCGGCGGCTGGATGACCAGGGCGGTCAGCCGGTCGGCGATCACCATCGTCGCCGAGACCGCCAGGAACGCCCGCGTCTCCTCCTGGTCCGGATCGGTGCCGAACGCACGGCCCGACAGCGGCGCCACCTGGTGAATGGTCCGGGCCCGCACGCCCCGGGTACGCCAGCCGACCACGGAGTGTGACCGGACCGGTGGCAGGTCGGCGACCATCGCCATCCGCTCGGTCAGGCAGCTCGCGTCCAGCAGGTCCAGCTCGGCACGAATCTCGGCCCGTCCGTCCAGCCAGCGCACGCCCCCGGCGGCGGCCGGCGCCTCGAGCGCCGAAAGAGCCGGCCCGCGCACCTCCGCCGCGGTCATTCGCGGGGTCATCGTCAGCATGCCGTCCTCCGCCGGTCTGGCCGGGTCGAGCACCTCTATCTGGTGCAGTGTCATCCGCTTCTCCTCCCCAGTCGGTCAGCGAACGCCTTAAGTCTCAGACAGGGGACGGTGAGGTAACAGGTACAACTCGTACAGTTCACCCATACAATCGCGGCGTTTTGCGGAGGGAAGCGATGGAATCCCAGTTCGCAGCCCTGTTACGGCGCCATCGGCAGGCCAGTGGTCTAACCCAGGACGAGCTGGCCGATCGCTGCGGTCTCAGTCAGGAGGCCATCAGCACCCTGGAACGCGGGACCCGGCGACACCCCCAGCGGAGCACCTTGCTGGCCCTCGCGGACGCCCTTGAGCTGGACCCGGATCAGCGCGCGGCGCTGGAAGCCGCCGCTTCGCGCAGGGGCCGTCGAACCAGTGCCCGAGAGGCGCCGAAGGCCTCCGTCCGGCCTCGGCAGCTCCCCCTTGCCGCCGGTGATTTCACCGGCCGGGCGACGGAGCTGCGCCAGATCGCCGATCACCTGAGTACGACGGACCGTGACGCGGCCGTGGTCGCCGTGACCGGCATGGGCGGTATCGGCAAGACCACCCTGGCCGTACACGCAGCCCACGCGGCGTCCGGCCGGTTCGACGACGGCCAGCTCTACCTGGACCTGCGCGGGTTCGGCCACGGCTCGCCGCTGGAGCCGCTGGAGGCCCTGACCGCGATCCTCAGCACCCTCGGAGTGGCCTCGGAGGAGCTACCGACCAACCTCGGAGCCGCCGTCGCGCGGTACCGCACGTTGGCGGCGAAACGACGGTTCCTGTTCGTGGTCGACAACGCGCTGGACGCCGCTCAGGTGCAACCGCTGCTGCCCGTTACCGCCGGCAGCGCCGCGATCGTCACCAGCCGCCGGTCGCTGTCCGGGCTGGACGGACTCCACCTCCAGCTCGGCGTACCACCGGTCGGGGAGTCGATCGAGCTGCTGCAAACCGTGGCCGGCCGCGACTTCGGACTGGAACCGGCCGCGGCCGACGTGGTGGACCAGTGCGGCGGCCTGCCGCTGGCGGTCCGGATGGCCGGGGCCCGCCTGGCCTCACGGCCGAACTGGCCGGTCCGGCATCTCGCGGATCGCCTCGCCGACGAACGGCGCCGCCTCGACGAGCTGGAGATCGACCACGCGGGCGTGCGGGCCACCCTGGCCCTGTCCATCGAACAACTCGCCACCAGCGAGGACCCACTCGACGTACGGGCCGCGAGGTACTTCGCGCTGCTGGGGCTCGCGGACGGTCCGGACCTGAGCGTGCGACTCGTAGCGGCTCTTGCCGACTCGAGTGAGGATGAGGCTGGGACGGTCCTTGGGCGGCTTGTAGACGTTCACCTGCTCAGTAGCCAGGGGACGGGCCAGTACCGGCTGCACGACCTCCTACGCGTCTCTGCGATGGAGTACGCCGAGCAGGTGATCACCCAGGCCGAACGGGCCACAGCCCGCGACAGGTGGCTCGAACGGGTGCTGGCCGTCGTATGGCGTGCGAGCGAGTTCGCCACTCACGGACAGACACGCGAGACCTGGCTGGATCCGGCCTGGCTGAAGCCGTCGCAGGACCTTACGAGTGAGGCCGAGGTGTTCGCCTGGCTGGACGCCGAACAGCCCGCCTTGGTCGACACCGTACGACGCACCGCCGTCGACTCCCCCGCCGTCGCGATCCGGCTGGCCATCGGTCTCAACGCCTACTGCGCGGAGCGGAAGCTCTGGCTGGACTGGTTGCACGTCAACGAGGCCGTCGTGGAATTGGTGGCCGCCGGCAACGACCCGATCGCCGAGGGCGTCGTCCGGCACGATCTCGGCGCCGCACAGGCCGAGCTCGGGCAGTTCGAGCTCGCCTCGGAACACCTGCGACTGGCGCTGGCCGCCGCCGATCGAAGCGCGGACCACGGCCTTCAGGTGCTGTGCCTGAGCAGCCTCAGTCACGCCCTCGAACGCCTCGGCCGATACGCCGAAGGCATTCCGTACGCCGAACGCGCCCGGCGACTCGGCCTGCGCATCGGGCATCCCGGCCGGACCGCGTACGCCTGTCTCGCGCTCGGCATGCTCTACCTGAAGACCGGCGACACCGGCCGGGCCCGCGACCGCTTCGACGAGGCCCTCGCGCTCGGCGCGGCGGCCGGCCCGCGCGGCGATCACGGCATGATCGCGCTGAACATCGGCGTCGCCTATCGCGAGGCCGGCCAGTACGGCACCGCCGCCGGGGCCCTGCAGCAGAGCCTGGCCCTCTTCCGCGCCGCCGATCGGCCGTTGGCCGAAGCCGAGGCGCTGAACGAACTCGGTGTCCTGGCCTTTGCCCTCGGCAACCACTCCGAGGCGGTGCTGCATTACAGCGAAGGCCTCGCGATCGCCGGCCAGTACGGCGACTGGTTGCGCGAGGCCACCATCCGCCGCCACCTCGGCGAGGTCCACCAGGCCCAGGGCCACCCCACCGAAGCCCGCCGCGAATGGCGCCTGGCCCTCACCATCCACCAATCCCACGGCATCCGCGCGACCACGCTTGAAGAGCTGCTCGCCGCGCGGTGAGGGGGCAAAGGCGAAGGGCGGTACCGGAGAACCGGTACCGCCCTTGCTTGTCTAGCTAGTGGCTAGAACCTCGGATCAGCTGGCCTTCTTGAGGCCGATCTGGGTGAGGTCCGGGATACCACCGGTGTTCGGGTCCGGGAACGCGCTGTCGATGTTGCCACCGAGCACGTACACGTTCAGGTCCTTCACGGTCGGGACCAGCGGAGCCGTCTGCATGATCTCCTTGTACAGCGCCGACCAGTCCTTGACGGCCTGGTCCTTGTCCTTGACCAGCTGGACGGCCTTGAACTTGTCGAAGCCGACCAGCGAGCGGCCGTAGTTGTTCTGCGCGGCCTTCGGCGTGGCGGACGTGGTGTCCGGGCCGAGGACCGGAGCGACAACGGACGCGATGCTCGGGTAGTCCGGGCACCAGCCGGCGGTGATCAGGTCGCTCGCCGACGCGTCGTTCTGCTGCGTCGAGTAGTAGTTGTCACCGGGGATCTTGCGGATGTCGACGTTGATGCCGATCGCCTTCCACGCCTGCTGCGCGGACTCAGCGGCCTTGACGGCCAGACCGGAGTCAGCCGTACCGAGGGTCAGCTTCTCACCCTTGTAGCCGGCCTCCGTCAGCAACGCCTTCGCCTTGGCCTTGTCGCCGGCCGGCGGGGCCTGGAAGATCGTGTCGGCCTCGTAGCCCTTCATGTCCTCGGGAACAACCGAGTCGACGATCGCGGCGAGACGCTCGCCACCACGGGCGGTCTGGTACGCGACGCGGTCCAAACCGTAGTACAGAGCCTCACGCAGCTTCTGGTTCTTCAGCAGCGGCTTCTGCTGGTTGAAGGCGATGTACCGGCGGCACTGGTCGGCGCCCTCGATAACACGGTCCTTCACGTTCGCCGAGTTCGTCTTCGGCAGGTTCTGCGGCTGAACACCGCTGAAGCTGAACGAGCTGGCGTCCGCGGTGCCGTTCGCGATCAGGCGCTGGTCGACGACGGCCTCGTCGTCACCGAACTTGAAGACGAACTTGTCCGGACGCGCGTTGCGCAGCGTGTCGCTCTTCTGGTCCCACTGGTCGTTGCGGACCAGGACCAGTTCCTTCTTACGCGTGTAGGTCTGGATCTTGTACGGGCCCGTCGAGACCGGACGCGCGTCGTACTGCGTCTTGGTGTCCTTGTCCTGCGGCACCGGCGAGAAGTTCTTCATCGAGGCGACCATGTCGAACTCGGCGACCGGGCGCTGCAGCTTGAAGACGATGGTCTTGTCGTCAGGCGTCGTGATGGCCTCGCAGCCCTTGCCGCCGTTGTTGCCGGCCGGCGAGTACGGGCCGACGTAGCCCTTCTGGCAGGCGATCATTTCCTTCGGGTACGGCGAGCCCTCGGACAGGTCCGGGGAGAAGCCGCGCTCGACGTTGTACTTGATGTCGGCGGCCTTGACCGGCGTACCGTCTTCGTACTTCAGGCCGTCCTTGAGCGTGAACTTCCACTCGTCAAGCCCGTCGTTCGACTCCCACTTCTCAGCGAGGTCGGGCACGAGCTCGGTCTTCTTGGTCTTGCCGTCGTACTTGAATTCGGTCAGCGTGCGGGTCAGCAGCTTGCCGATGGCGTTGGAGTTGGTGACGAAGTTCCGCACCGGGTCCAAGTGCTCGACGTCATCAACCAGGTAGACCGTCATGGTCCCACCCTTGAAGCCTTCACCACCGGTGTTACCGCCACCGCCGGTGTTGTCATTTCCCCCGCCGCATGCCGCCAGCGTCAGGGTAAGCGCTAGACCGGCGGCAATCGCCGATCCGACTCGCTTGGCGTGAGCCATGCCTGTCCTTCTTTCTTCGTACGTCGGGCGCCGGGTTACGGCGGCCTGAGAGTGGAACGCCCGTCATCTACTCACGGATCAGGGAACCGAATCAACGACTGTACGGTCCCAGTGACCGGATCGTGATCGCTTCCTTGTCACATGTAGACCTCATCAGCTACACGCTGTTGCGGTCAGATGACATCGCGTTCTTCCGGGAAGTGGCACGCCGCCGAATGGCCCGGCGCGCCGATCTGCAGCAGCGGGGGCTCCTGCTCGGCGCAGATGTCCTCCGCTTTCCAGCAGCGGGTGCGGAAACGGCACCCACTGGGCGGGTTCAAAGGGCTCGGTACGTCGCCGGTGAGGCGAATCCGCTCACGGCGCTTGACCGAGTCCGGGTCCGGCTCCGGCACGGCCGACAGCAGCGCGTGCGTGTACGGGTGCCGCGCATGGTTGTACAGCTCGTCCCGCTCGGCGATCTCGACGATCTTGCCGAGGTACATCACGGCCACCCGGTCCGAGATGTGCCGGATCACCGAGAGGTCGTGCGCGACGAACAGGTAGGCCAGGTCGAAGTCGTCCTGCAGGTCGTCCAGCAGGTTGACCACCTGGGCCTGGATCGACACGTCCAGGGCCGAGACCGGCTCGTCACAGACGATCAGCTTGGGCCGCAGCGCCAGCGCCCGCGCGATCCCGATGCGCTGCCGCTGACCGCCGGAGAACTCGTGCGGGTAGCGGTTGTAGTGCTCCGGGTTCAGGCCGACGCGGGCCATCAGCTCCTGGACGGCCTTTTTGGTGCCCCCCTCGGTCTTGATGCCCTGGATGTCGAACGGCGCGGCGATGATCGTGCCGACCGTCTGGCGCGGGTTCAGCGACGAGAACGGGTCCTGGAAGATGATCTGCACGTCCCGCCGGAACGGGCGCATCTTCTGCCGGCTCAGGTGGGTGATATCCGTGCCCTGGAAGGTGATCGTGCCACCCGTGGGCTCATCCAGCCGGGTCACCAGGCGGCCGGTGGTGGACTTGCCACAACCGGACTCACCCACCAGGCCGAGCGTCTCACCGACGTTGACGGTGAAGTCGATGCCGTCGACCGCCTTCACCGCGCCGGTCTGGCGCTGGAAGATGATGCCCTGGGTCACCGGGAAGTGCCGCTGCAGGCCCTTCACCTCGAGCAGCACGTCGCCCTTGACGGGCTTGGCACGCTCGGTCGCCTCCGTCGTCGAAGTGGTCACAACATCTCCTCGTGCTTCCGATCCGGAGGTCACAGGTTCGGCTTGATCTGCTCGATGAACAACTGCTTGCGCTTCTCGCTGGGAATGTGGCAGCGAGCAGCGTGCGCGGTGGCCCCGATCTGGAGCAGTTCGGGCACGTCGCCGGTGCAGGAGCCATCCGTGGCGTATTCCCGGAAATCACAGCGCGGGTGGAACGGGCAGCCGGTCGGCAGGTTGATCAGCGAGGGCGGCGCGCCCTTGATCGACTTCAGCCGGCCACCGCCACCGGTGATCCGCGGGATCGAGCCGAGCAGGCCCCAGGTGTACGGGTGCTCGGGCCGGTAGAAGATGTCCCGCACCGCGCCGGCCTCGACCACGCGGCCGCCGTACATCACGACCAGGTCCTCGGCCATCTGCGCGACCACGCCGAGGTCGTGGGTGATGATGATGATCGCGGAGTTGAACTCCTTCTGCAGATCGTTCATCAGGTCCAGGATCTGCGCCTGCACCGTGACGTCGAGGGCCGTGGTCGGCTCGTCGGCGATCAGCAGCTTCGGGTCGCACATCAGCGACATCGCGATCATCGCGCGCTGCCGCATACCGCCGGAGAACTGGTGCGGGTAGTCGCTGTAGCGCTTGTCCGGCGACGGAATTCCGACCCGCTCCAGCAAGTCGATGGCCCGCTTGCGCGCGACCGCCTTGGACACGTCGTTGTGCACCAGGTACGCCTCGACCAGCTGGTCGCCGATCCGGTAGAACGGGTGCATCGCGGACAACGGGTCCTGGAAGATCATCGAGACCTCGGTACCGCGCAGGCGCCGCATCTCCTCGGCCCGCATCGAGACCAGCTCGTTGCCGTCCAGCCAGATCTCACCCTCGACCTGGGCCCGGCTGCCCTTGTGCAGGCCCATGATCGCCAGGCTGGTCACGCTCTTGCCCGAGCCCGACTCACCCACGATGCCCAGGGTCTTGCCGCGCTCGAGCTTGAAGCTCAGCCCGTTGACCGCGCGGACCAGTCCGTCATCGGTGGGGAAGCGCACCTGGAGGTTGTCGACCTCCAGGAACGCACGCCCGGTCGCCTTGTTCGGCGGAACCTCTTCGACTGCCGTGTTGCTCACTGTGGTTCTGCTCCGTCCGTACGGAAATATCGACGAGCTCGGTCAGGACAGCCGGACACGAGGATCGATCAGGGCGTAGAGAAGGTCGACGACGATGTTGGCGAAGACGATGAAGAAGGCCGCGATCAGCACGACCCCCATGATCACCGGCAGGTCGTTACCCAGCACCGCGTTGATGGACAGCTTGCCCAGTCCCTGGATGCTGAAGATCTGCTCGGTGATGACCGCGCCACCCAGCAGACCACCGAGGTCCAGGCCGAAGATGGTGACGATCGGCGTCAGCGCCGCGCGCAGGCCGTGCTTGAAGACGACCTTGCGCTCGGTCAGGCCCTTGGCCCGCGCCGTGCGAATGAAGTCCTCGTTCATCGTGTCGATCATGTTCGCCCGCGTCAGCCGGGTGTAGAGCGCCGCGAAGACCAGCGCCAGCGTGCACCACGGCAGGATGTAGAACTGCACGAAGTCCCACGGGTTGGACTGCAGCAGGCTGGAACTCGCCTGGTCGGGGAACGGCACGATCTGCAGCTTCACGATGAACACGAAGATCAGCAGATAGCCGAAGACCAGAGTCGGGAACGAGACCCCGAACAAGGCCAATCCGACACTGAGCTTGTCCAGCCACTTGCCCTTGCGTAGTGCCGCCATCAGTCCCAGCAGCACGCCGAAGAACAACCAGAGGACCGCGGCCCCGGTGGCGAGCCAGACGGTCGGTGCCATCGAGGACTTGATCGAATCCCAGACCGGCAGGCTGTTCTGCAGCGAGCGGTCGAAGCACGGCCAAGCGCAGTGGATCTCGGTGCCCTCGTTGCCGAGGGTCCGGCCGTTGGGGTTGACCAGGCCGCTCATGTAGCGGCCGTACTGCACAACCAGCGGGTCCTCGAAGCCGTAGTCCTTGTTGACCTGCGCGATCCGCTCGACCGTGCAGTCCTTGCCACAGATCAGCAGAGCGGGATTGGCCGGCGTGGCCCAGAACAGGAAGAACGTGATGACGCTGATCACCCAGAGGATGAGCACCATCTGCAACAACCGCCGAACGGTGTACCGGAACATCGGTCAGCTTCTCCCTGCACGCGGGTCGAGGGCGTCGCGAACCGAGTCGCCCAGGAGGTTGAAGGCCAGCACGACAAAGAACAGTGCCAGGCCGGGGAAGAAGAGGTAGAGCGGATCGACCTCGTACCAGTTGGAGGCGTCGGAGATCATCTTGCCCCAGGAGGCGGTGGGCTCCTTGACGCCGACACCGAGGAAGGACAAGCCGGCCTCGGCGGTGATGTACGAGGGAATCAGCAGCGTGGTGTAGACCAGCAGCGTCGGCAGCAGGTTCGGCAGGATCTGCTTGAAGATCACGTACGCCGGGCCGGCGCCGAGCGAGCGGGCCGCGTCCACGAACTCACGCTCGCGGATCGACAGCGTCTGACCGCGCACGATCCGGGCCAGATAGGCCCAGCCGAAGAATCCGAGCACGAACATCAGTACGCCCATGCGCAGCGCGTTGGTGTCCTCGACGCCGAACATGTCCTTCGCGCGGTCGGCGACGACCGGCGTCAGCGCCATGATCAGCAGCAGCGACGGGAAGCTCAGCATGATGTCCATCAAGCGGCCGAGCAGCGTGTCGACCCAGCCGCGGAAGTAACCCGCGACCATGCCGACGACGGTGCCGATCAGAACCGCGAGCACGGTGCCACCGAGTGCGACCAGCAGCGAGGTCCGGGTGCCGTAGACCAGCCGGGCGAAGATGTCGCGGCCGGTCTGCGGCTCGATGCCGAGCCAGTGCTCCTTGCTCATCCCGCTGCCCCACAGGCCGCTGTTGGGGAAACCACCGTTGGCGGTGTCCAGCAGCGACTTGCCGGATGCATCGGTCTGGTTGAACTCGTTCGGGCCGAAACCGCTGATCTTGACGATCAGGGGCGCGAAGATGGCCACCGCGATGATCAGGATGATGATGCACGCACTCGCGATCGCGAGCTTGTCCTTCTTCAGTCGGGCCCAGGCGATCTGGCCGAGTGAGCGGCCTTCGATCTGCTTGGCCTCGGCGGTCTCCGCGATGTGATCAGACGGCAGGCCACCTTCTGGCGACTGGGCTTCAGTTGCCCCCAAGGTCATGTGATTCGCCAGTCCTTCCGGATCAGTTCGAATGGCCTCTGCCTCGTCGCAGCGGACCATCGGGCACCTTACGTATCTCGCTGATTGGACGCCACTTCGCGGCTTGGTCGAGGCCGAATCGTGACGGATCAGATTTCAGTCAGTATCACTTCGCGTACGCGCGGTAAAAAGGGTAGGTCGGGCAGTAACCAAGGCAACTGCTCGAGCTCTTCCGCAGCGACCCAGCGCAATTCACTGTGCTCGGTCGCTTTCGGCTCACCGGCCAGCAGCCGGCCCGCATAGACCCGCAGCACGAACCGGTCACCGATCGGCTGATCCGCACCGAGAGCGGCGCCGACCTCGACCTCGACGCCGAGTTCCTCACGGATCTCACGCACCGCAGCCGCGTGATCACTCTCGCCTTGTTCGACCTTGCCGCCGGGAAACTCCCAGCCGCCCGCGGCGCCGGCCCGGGCGGGACGATGCGCCGCAAGCACCCGGCCGTCGCGGAACAATGCGACTCCCACCACGACCTCGCGGTCGCCGTACGACGAATTCACGAAAGGCAACTCTGCCAGAAGAACAGGAAATAGTTGCCCTGCGCCACGATTTACCGTGGTCGAAAAGTGCCAGTGGCACCAGAATGCACCGCGGGGCGCGACGGGAATCCCGCGGAAGGGCTCAAGTGGCCGTTCCGGATACCGCCCGTGGCCGGGTCCTGGCAGCGTGCCACGATGGCCGCCATCGCGGCCCGGCCGGTACTGGATATACGCCATTACTCCACCTCGACAGCAGCGCGCAAATTAGGTGTCCCTAACTAGAAACACGCCGTGCCGAGAAGTCTTCCGAAAGACGCCGCGCCACGGCAGAGTGTCCAGATACTCACAGCAACACTTTCCTTACTGGAGTCGGCATGGGCGACGGCAACACCACCGTGGCAGCTGTGCAGCGCGCTCTCGAGGCCCTGCACAACAGCGTCGGGAAACTCAGTCAGACCTACGGCGACACTCTCGGCGTACGCCGGCTGGTCTCGGACGTGGCGCGGCTGAGCGATGATCTGGCCGAACTCGGCCCACCCGACCCCCGCCGCAGACCCGGACCAGTTCCGACCGAACTCGAGGAGATCCCCGACGTGGAATACGACGCGTCCATGTGGACCGACGCGGAGCATGAAGGCTTCGGCGCACCGGACCGGCACGCCCCCTGATGACGACTGGAATCAACGCACCCGGTCGCGCTTCGATCGGGCCGAAAACGCTGCGCACCGACCGCTGGTGGCTCGCGCCGCTGCGGATCGGGGTGATCCTGGGCTTCTTCGTCGTCTACGCGACGGTCCGGATCTTCATGAACGAGTGGTACTGGGTCAATGACTTCCATTACCTGACACCGCTGTACTCGCCTTGTGTGAGCGCCTCGTGTGTGGAGGGCTCGAGCCATCTGGGCACCTGGTTCCCCCAGTTCCCCCGGTTCGTCCCGCTGAGCATCATCACGTTCGCCGTACTGGCCGGCTTCCGCGGTACTTGCTACTACTACCGCAAGGCCGGCTACCGCTCGCTGTTCTTCGCGCCGGCCGCCTGCGCCGTACCGGAGCCGCACAAGAGCTACACCGGCGAGCGCAAGTTCCCGCTGGTCGTGCTGAACCTGCACCGCTACTTCTTCTACGGCGCCCTGGCCTTCGGTGTGCTCAACCTGTACGACGGCGTGCTGGCCTTCCACGGCAAGGACGGTGGCTTCGGCATCGGGCTGGGCACGTTGATCATCTGGATCAACCTGGTGATGCTCTGGCTGTACACGTTGTCGTGCCACGCGTGCCGGCACATCGTCGGCGGGCGGCTGAAGAACTTCTCCAAGCACCCGATGCGCTACCGGTACTGGACCTTCGTATCGAAGCTGAATCCCAAGCACGGCACCTTCGCGATGATCTCGTTGTTCACCGTGATCCTGACCGACGCCTACATCATGTCGGTCTCGGCCGGCTGGTTCTCCGATCTGCGCTTCTTCAACTGAATCAGGACTCGCACCTCACATGACTGAGCTGGAACGACACTCATACGACGTCGTCGTGATCGGAGCCGGCGGCGCCGGACTGCGCGCGGCGATCGAGGCCCGCGAACAGGGCAAGCGCACGGCGATCGTGTGCAAGTCCCTGTTCGGCAAGGCGCACACCGTGATGGCCGAGGGCGGTTGCGCCGCGGCCATGGGCAACGCGAACTCCAACGACAACTGGCAGGTCCACTTCCGCGACACCATGCGCGGCGGCAAGTTCCTGAACAACTGGCGGATGGCCGAACTGCACGCGCAGGAGGCCCCGGACCGGGTCTGGGAGCTGGAGACGTACGGCGCGCTGTTCGACCGCACGCCCGACGGCCGGATCAGCCAGCGCAACTTCGGCGGTCACAGCTACCCGCGGCTCGCGCACGTCGGCGACCGGACCGGCCTGGAGCTGATCCGTACCCTGCAGCAGAAGATCGTTTCGCTGCAGCAGGAGGACTTCAAGGAGACCGGCGACTACGAGGCCAACCTCAAGGTGTACGCCGAGTGCACCGTGACGGAACTGCTCAAGGATGGCGACGCGATCTCCGGTGCCTTCGGGTACTGGCGCGAGTCCGGCCGGTTCATCCTGTTCGACGCGCCCGCGGTCATCCTGGCCACCGGCGGTGTCGGCAAGTCGTTCAAGGTCACCTCGAACTCCTGGGAGTACACCGGTGACGGGCACGCCCTCGCGATGCGGGCCGGCGCGACCCTGATCAACATGGAGTTCATCCAGTTCCACCCGACCGGCATGGTCTGGCCGCCGTCGGTGAAGGGCATTCTCGTCACCGAGTCGGTGCGTGGTGACGGTGGCGTGCTGAAGAACTCCGAGGGCAAGCGGTTCATGTTCGACTACGTGCCGGATGTGTTCCGCGCGCAGTACGCGGACACCGAGGAAGAGGCCGACCGCTGGTACAAGGACGCCGACAACAACCGGCGCCCACCGGAACTGCTGCCGCGTGACGAGGTCGCCCGCGCGATCAACTCCGAGGTCAAGGCCGGCCGCGGTACGCCGCACGGTGGTGTCTTCCTGGACGTCTCCTCCCGGCTGCCCGCCGAGGAGATCCGGCGCCGGCTGCCGTCGATGTACCACCAGTTCAAGGAGCTGGCCGACGTCGACATCACGGCCGAGCCGATGGAGGTCGGTCCGACCTGTCACTACGTGATGGGTGGCGTCGAGGTCGATCCGGACACCGCGCAGTCCGCCGTACCGGGGCTGTTCGCCGCCGGTGAGGTGGCCGGCGGTATGCACGGTTCGAACCGCCTGGGTGGTAACTCGCTGTCCGACCTGCTGGTCTTCGGACGGCGCTCGGGCATGGGCGCCGCGACGTACATCGACAGCCTGGGCGGCAACCGGCCGAAGATCGACGAGGCCGACGTGACCCGGGCCGCCGCGGACGCGGTCGCGCCGTTCGAGCTGGAAGGTGGTGAGAACCCGTACACCATCCACCAGGAGCTGCAGCAGTCGATGAACGACCTGGTCGGCATCATTCGCCGCTCCGACGAGATGGAGCAGGCGCTCAGCCGGCTGGCCGACTTCCGGGCCCGGATCGCGAAGATGACGGTCGAGGGCCACCGCCAGTTCAACCCGGGCTGGCACCTGGCGCTGGACCTGCGCAACATGCTGACCGTGTCCGAGTGTGTGGCGAAGGCCGCGCTGGAGCGGACCGAGTCCCGCGGCGGGCACACCCGCGACGACCACCCGGGCATGGACGCCGAGTGGCGCAAGGTCGTATTGGTCTGCTCGCTGGACTCCGACGGCCGGGTTTCGATCGAGCGCCGGGAGCAGACCCCGATGCGCGACGACCTGCTCGAACTGTTCGAGCTCGACGAGCTGAAGAAGTACCTCACCGAAGAGGAGCTGCCAGCGTGATGATGCGCAGCATCAAAACCAATCAACACAGCGAGTCCAGCTCAGCGGCCGCCGTAGCGAAGCGAGGCGGCCGATGAGTTACCAGGGGAAGTTCCGCGTGTGGCGTGGGGATGACGAGGGTGGCGAGCTGCAGGACTTCACCATCGAGGTGAACGAGGGCGAGGTCGTGCTGGACATCATCCACCGGCTGCAGGCGACGCAGGCCCCGGACCTGGCCGTCCGGTGGAACTGCAAGGCCGGCAAGTGCGGTTCGTGCAGCGCCGAGATCAACGGCAAGCCGAAGCTGCTGTGCATGACCCGGATGAGCACGTTCACCGAGGACGAGGTCATCTCGGTGACGCCGCTGCGCACGTTCCCGGTGATGCGCGACCTGGTCACCGACGTGTCGTACAACTACCAGAAGGCGCGGGAGGTGCCCGCCTTCGCGCCGCCGGCCGACCTGAAGCCGGGCGAGTACCGGATGCAGCAGATCGACGTGGAGCGCTCGCAGGAGTTCCGCAAGTGCATCGAGTGCTTCCTGTGCCAGGACACCTGCCACGTGATCCGGGACCACGAGGAGAACAAGGAGTCCTTCTCCGGTCCACGTTTCCTGATGCGCATCGCCGAGCTGGACATGCACCCGCTCGACGCGGCCGACCGCCAGCACGAGGCGCAGGACAAGCACGGGCTCGGGTTCTGCAACATCACCAAGTGCTGTACCGAGGTGTGCCCTGAGCACATCAAGATCACCGACAACGCGCTGATTCCGATGAAGGAGCGCGTCGCCGACCGCAAGTACGACCCGGTCGTCTGGCTCGGCAACAAGATCCGCCGCCGCGCCTGATCCCTTGCACGGTTGACGACACCGGCCCGATTCACCCCTGCGGGGGACGAATCGGGCCGGTGTCCCGTCTAGGGTCAGGCGCATGTTGGTGGGAATCACCGGGCTGATCAATGTCGCCCTGTTCATGGTCATCTTCGTACCCGTCTCGCAGCGCCTGCTCGGCGTGCGGTTCGGCCTGGTCCGGCTGGCGATCGCGACGGCGATCACGCTGGCCGTCTTCACACCGCTGCTCAAGGCGATCGCGGGCCTGCCGCCGTGGCCGTACAGCGCCGCCGCGGCGATCTGGTTCCTCATTCTCTGTACGTTGCTGGCCGTCCTGGCGGGACTGGTCTTCCTGGTGCTGGCCGAGGCCTTGGTGCCGACCGGATCGTTGCCCCGGGCGCGGGATCTGCGCCGTGACCTCGGCGGCCGGATCGCCCGCACGCGGCGCTATCTGCAGATCCTGCGCATCGTCGTACGACGCGGCCTGGGCCCATATCTGCGCGGGCGGCGCCGGCCCGGGCGGGAGAATGCGGCCAGCCAGGCCGAGTTGGCGCGTTCCCTGCGACTGGCCCTCGACGAAGCGGGTGTGACCTTTGTCAAGTTGGGCCAGGTGCTTTCGACCCGTTCGGACGTCATCCCGGCCTCCGTCGCGCAGGAACTGAGCCGCCTGCAGGACCAGGTCACCCCGGCGCCCTGGGATGAAGTGAGAGCAGTGCTCTCGGACGAGCTCGGTGCTCTCCCGTTCGCCGACATCGCCTCCGAACCACTCGCCGCCGCCTCCGTCGCCCAGGTGTACGTCGCCACCCTGGCCGACGGCGGCGAGGTGGTGGTGAAGGTGCAGCGCCCCGGTATCGCCTCGGTGGTCGAGCGGGACCTGGACATCGTGCGGCGGTTCGCCCGCATGCTCGAACGCAACACCGACTGGGGCCGTTCGATGGGCCTCAGCGCGCTGGCCGAAGGCTTCTCCGACGCCATGCGCGAGGAACTCGACTTCACCGTCGAGGCGAGCAACATGGTCTCGGTGGCGGCCGGCCGGGCCGTCGCGACGGGCGAGGTGGTCGTACCCCGGCTGTACAAGGAGCACTGCACCAGGCGCGTCCTCACGATGGAGAAGCTGGACGGCATTCCGCTCGGCAACGCCGCGACGGCCATCGGAGAACGCGGACTGGATGCCGCCGGGCTGGCTTCGAGCTTGTTCGAGTGCCTACTGGGCCAGATCGCCATCGATGGGGTGTTCCACGCTGATCCGCACCCCGGCAACTTCCTGCTGCTGACCGACGGCCGGATCGGCATGCTCGACCTCGGCTCGGTGGGCCGCCTCGACCCCGCCACCCGGGAGGCGCTGCAGCGATTCCTGCTGGCCGTCGATCACGGTGATCCCGTCGCCGCGACGGACGCGCTGCTGGAGATCGTGTACCGCCCGGACGTGATCGACGAGCAGGCCCTGGAACGCGCGGTCGGCCAGTTCATGGCGCGCCACCTCGGCGCGGGCGCCGCGCTCGGGCCGGCCATGTTCAACGATCTGTTCCGGATCATCACCCAGCACGATCTCGGCGTACCGCCCGAGGTCGCGGCGGTCTTCCGCGCCCTGGCCACGATCGAGGGCACGATCGGGCGGATCTCCCCCGGGTTCGATCTCGTGGGAGCCTCGCGTACGTATGCCTCGGCACATGTGGCGGACCGGCTCGCCCCGGACGCCCTGCGCCGTACGGCGACGGAGGAACTCGCGAGTCTGCTGCCGATGCTGCGCCGCCTCCCCCGCCGCATCGACCGGATCGCGGCGGCGGCCGAAACGGGCCGCCTCAGCGTGAACGTGCGGCTGCTGGCCGACGAACGGGACCGCCGCCACCTGACCACCATGCTGCAGCAGGTCCTGCTGACCATTCTGGGAGCCACTGCCGGACTGATGGCGGTCCTGCTGATCGGTACGGACGGCGGCCCACGCGTCACCGACCAGGTCAGCCTGTTCCAGTTGCTCGGCTACAACCTGCTGATCATCTGTGCCGTACTGGTGCTTCGCGTCCTCGTTCTCATCTTCCGCCCCCACCACCCCACCGGCCCCTAACCACCACGCCCCGCAGACCGCGCACCTTCCGCGAGTGGACGCGTCCGCACACCCCTCGGCGAGTGGCCGCGTCTGCGCACTCCTCGACGAGTGGCCGCGTCTGCGCACTCCTTCGGCGAGTGGTCGCGTCGGTGCGGTGGAGGGCCGCTGCCGGGTTGTGGCGCCGCTACCCGGTTGCAGCCGGGTAGCCGGCACAAGACCCGGCAGCGGGCATGCGGAAACCCGGTAGCCGCGCTGAAACCGGGTAGCCGGCCGGGAAGCCGCTCGACGCCGGACCGGACGCGAAGATGCCGGTGATGGTGTGGATCCACGGCGACGGCTCGATCGGTTCGGGCGCGCAATTCGACCCGGCCCGGCTGGTTGCGAACGGCGATGTCGTGGTGGTGACGATCAACTTCCGGTTGGGCGTGTTCGGCACCTTCGCCCACCCCGACCTCAAGGACTCGGGCACGATCGGTCTGCAGGATCAACGGGCCGCGCTGCAATGGGTCCAGCGCAACGCGGCGGCCTTCGGCGGCGATCCGGGCAATGTGACGCTGTTCGGGGTCTCGTTCGGCGCTACCGCGACCAGCGCGCACCTGATGTCGAAAGACTCGCACGGCCTGTTCCATCGGGCGATCATGCAAAGCGGTTTCACTCTGATGGATATGCCCGCGGGCGTCACCTATCCACAGGCGCCTGCCCTGCCTTGGTACGGCTGGACCACGACCAAAGACGCACAGGCTCAAGGCCTGGCAGTCGCGAAACAGCTTGGCTGCAAGAACCTCGCGTGCCTGCGCAAGGTCCCGGTGAAGAAGCTGCTGGCGATTCCGCAGGTGATGAACATCTTCCAGCCCTATGCCCTAGGCAACGATCAACTGCCGTCCGATCCGGTCAAGGCCCTGGCCGACGGCGACTTCGCGAAGGTGCCGATCCTGACCGGAATCACCCGGGACGAGCACACCACCTTCGTCGCGTCTTCCGTGAGCTTGCGGGGAGTCCGGCAACTGACGAAGGCACAAGTCGACTTGTCGAACCAGATGATCGCCTACTGGACGAACTTCGCGCGCGGCGGCGACCCGAACGGCGAGAGCCTGCCGTCCTGGCGGAAGTTCGCCGAGCCCACCGACGTACAGGCGCTCCGGCCCGCGCCGGGGCAGTCCGGACCGGTGGACTTCGCGGCCGACCTTCTGGCAGGCCCTAAGGTAGGGCCATGCCTGAGCTGCTGACGGACGACCAGATCGATCTTGCCCTGCGCGACCACCTGCCGAACTGGAAGGTGGAGGACAAGTCGCTGGTGCGCAGCGTCGAGAAGGAAACGTTCATGGACGGTATCCGCCTGGTCGCCACCGTGGCCCAGCTCGCCGAGTCGATGGATCACCACCCGGATATCGACATCCGCTGGCGCACGATCACCTTCCGCGTCTCGACCCACTCCGCCGGTGGAATCACCGACGACGACCTGGTGCTGGCCCGCCACATCGACAGCGCCGCCGGCTGACGGCTTGGTGTGGGCTCGCCTCGTCGACTGCGCGGCCAGCTGACGGCTAGGTCAAGGAGTTCCGCGCGCGAGCCAGACATCGTTGTCGGCTAACGTAAGACCGGTGACCGAATACCGCCTGCTGGGCATCTCCGACGCCGACCGCGAGGACATCGAACGACTCTCCCTGGATCCGGCCGCGGTCGAGGCCTGTGCGGCCGACCTGCGGCGGGTGCTCGGCACGTTCCCGGGCCACGGCGACCTGAAGCCGCCGGAGGACCCGCGGGTGTCGATCGCGGCGTTCCTCGCCACGGTGGACGACGTCCGGGCGTATCACCGCAGCCGGGGTGTCAGCGACGAGGTGAGCTGGGCGACGCTGGCGGATCTCGGTCGCCACTTGGCCATTCACCGTCGCACCCATGGCGAGTTCGGCCTGGAGACACACTGGTGGATCGCCAACTCGTGGACGGGAGTGCTCTACCAGCTCGGGCGCTTGCAGTTCCTCCTGCACCAGCCGGACCACGAGGTCCCCGGTGTCGAGCCCGGCGAGTGGATCATCGGCGTGCACATCCCCGAGACCGGGCCGCTCACGCCCGCGCTGATCGACGAAAGCCTGGACCAGGCGCGTGCGTTCTTCGCCGAGCACTTCCCCGAGCAGCCCGTCCGGACGGCGAACCTGGTCTCCTGGCTGCTCGACCCGTACCTGCTGGATCATCTGCCGCCCGCGTCGAACACGGTGAGCTTCGGCCGCCGCTTCACGCCGTACGGCGAGGCAGAGGACAGCCAGGAGTCGGCGGTCTACTTCACCTTCCGGACCCGCGATCTCGGCCGGCTGGACGAACTGCCGCGCGACACCGCCCTGCAGCGGCTCATCCTGGACCGGATCGCCGCCGGTGGTACTTGGCAGACCGCGAAGGGCTACCTCGCGCTCTGATCCCTACGCCGGCTTGACGGGCGTTGTCGGCTTTACCGGCGTGGTCGGTTGACGGGTGTGGTCGGCTTGACGGGCTTCGCCGGCTGGCCTGGGACGCCGTTCTTCTCCAGCCAGTGGATGAGCTCGATGTTGCTCACGCACCGTACGTCGGGTTGCTTGCAAGTCTCTTTGACAAACGTCGTGAGGGCTTCGGCGTACACGCTGTTGTTCCACCGGTTGAAGTGATTGCCGAGGAACAACGGCGGATTGCCCACACCTCGCGACCGGGCCAGCGCGTTCCGGTAGGTGGCCAGCACCTGCCCCTTGAGCCGCGGCGCGTGCGCCAACGGAGCCGGCTTCGCCTTGGTCTGCGCGAACCACAGGTTGTAGTCCATCGTCAGGGTGGTCCGGCCCGTTCCGGCCAGGTCGATGGACTGCAGCGGGAAATCCCACAGGCCCTGCTCGCGCTTCGGCCATGCGATCAGTCCCGCGTCGGAGGCGTCGTACAACATGCCTCGCTTGCGCATCACCTGGCGATAGGCGGCGCGATTTCCTTCCAGGCAAGGGGTTCGCATGCCCTTGACGCTCTTCGGGTCGAACGGTGCGGCCAGCTTCTTACCGGCGGCAAGGCTCGCGCCGTTGTTCACCATCAGGTCGAACGCGCGCAGCTCGTAGTCCCACATCTGCGCGTTCCAGCGCGCGATGCCCGTAGGGCCGCAGAAGTGCCCGTTCGCGTGCGTGCCGATCTCGTGGCCCTCGGCAATCGCCTGGCGCAGCACCGCCGCGCGCGGTACCACCTTGGCCGGATCGCCGAATCCGACGTCGGACGCGCCGGGCTTCTTGTACGGCGGCTTGTAGTCCTTGCGATGCGCCTCGGGATAAACGAACGTGCCCGACAGGAAGAACGTCATCCGTGCGTCAACCTGCTTGGCGACCGTTCGCCAGTGCGTCCACAGCGCGAGATCGCCCGCACCGTCGAACGAGACCACGATGAACAGCGGCGGCTTACCGTTCTTCAGCCGCGCCGGGAAGGTCCTCCTCACCGGAGCGGCCTGGGGTGGTTTCTGCGCGGGGGTCAGGGTCGCGGACGGATCAGCGGTCGGCGACGGCTTGACCGAGGGTGAACCGCCCGCGTTTGGCGGGGCGACGTCACTGCAGCCCGCGACGAGCACGGCCGACATCACCACACCGGTCAATACTGCGCGTTTGCTGATCTGCCTCACCACCTGACTACTGACGCACGGGCGCCGCTCCGGGTTGGGCCGGGACACGCGAGTCCAAGGAACCACTGGTCGATCGTTATCTCGCCGTTACCTTACTGCCTGCGGGATCAGCAAGAGGTCAGCGTTCGGCCGATCGGCCGCGCAAGCGGTCCAGACCGGCGAGCAGGGCGATGGTGACCACCAGCAGAACAAGCGATTCCGCTGCCGCGACAAAGGTCTGGCCTCGGTCCGTCAGCGCGAACACGCTCACCGGCAGCGTGCGCCACGAGGCCGGGTAAACCATGATCGTCGCGCCCAGGCTCCTGAGGGAGCCGTCGGGGCGGAAGCCGACTCCATCGGTTTCGCCCCAGAGTTCCCGCGCTCGGAGGGCCGCGTCGAGTTCCGGGCCGGACGAGCGGCCGCTGACCGAGACTCTTTGTGCCGGGGGCCGGCTTACGGGCGGGGGCCGGCTTACGGGCGGGGGCCGGCTTACGGGCGGGGGCCGGCTTACGGGCGGGGGCCGGCTTACGGGTGGAGGTGGCTTACGGGCGGAGGGTGGCGCGGAAGCCGACGCGGTCACCGCGGAACAGTGAGCGGACCGTTTCGATCGTGCGGCCGTCGGTATCGCGGCTGATCCGGTTGAGCAGCAGCATCGGCAGCGACTGGGTCGCCTTCAGCAACTCCGCTTCGCGCGGGGTGGCGATGACCGTCTCGACGACCTCCTCCCCCTCGCCGAACCGCACGCCCAGGTCGTCCGTCAGGCACCGGTACAACGAACCAGTCGGCCGCAGTACCTCCCGTAGTGTCGGGAAGCGCTCCACGGCCAGGTAGGTGGTCTCCAGCCCGATCGGCTGGCCATCGGCGAGCAGGACCCGCTCCAGCCGGTATACGGCGTCGTCCTCGGCGATACCAAGACTGGCCGCGAGTACGGCGTCCGCGGGGATCTGGTCGAATCCGACCACCTCACGGCCCGGGTCATGCCCTTGCGCTCGCAAGGCCTCGGTATAGCTCACGAGCGCCAGCGGCTGGATCAGCTTCGGCGTCGCCACGAACGTGCCCTGACCCTGCCGAGCCCTTAGTCGGCCGTCGGCGGTCAGTTCGCGAATGGCCTGCCGCATCGTCCAGCGGGACACCCCGAAGTCCTTGGCCAGCGATCGCTCGGGCGGCAGCGCGGCCCCTTCGCCGAGTTGGTCCAGGAGTTCGATCAGCCGGGTCTTGACCACAAAGTGCAGCGGTACGCCTGGTTCAGGCTTCTCGGTCACTTGCAGAGAATATGTGCGCGCGGGTGCGGGTGGTCCAGAAATAAGCGAGCCCCGAGACTGCCTGATCGTCAGGCGGCCCGGGGCTCGTCGTGGTGAGGTGGCGGATCAACTACCGGACTTGCGGCGGAACTGACGCTTCTGCTTGTCGTTGTGCGCCTCGCCGACACCCTCGTGACGTGGCCCGGTACCCGGGCGCGCCTCGTGATGCGCGTTCTTCTTCTCGAGGGCTTCGCGGAACTTCCGCTGCAGATCGTCTTCCGCTGCCGGCTTGCTGGGCTTGTCGCTCATACCGTCTCCTTCACAAACCGCTCGGCGTACAAACTCGGGACTACCTAACCAAGTGTGACCGCTCTAGCGCCAGCCAATATCCCCGGGGTCCCCTTGGAGGTACCGCGCGACCTCCCGGCGGCTCCGCAACCGCACCAGCGGCTGGAAGTCCCCCAGCGCCGCCTCGATCCGCGGAGCCGTATCCCGCCTGAACCGCCACACGTACTTCAGGAACTGCCAGTCGATGGCCTCAGGACATCCAGCGGCCCGATCAGCCCGCTCCTTGCCCCTATTCGTCCACCAACGCCGTACAGCCCGGTATTCGCACGTCACCCGGCCAAGATCCAGCCAGACGACTAGATCGGCTCTAGGCAGCCTGAGATCAAGGCTGCTCGTGTAGTTGCCGTCGAGGACCCACTCGTCCTCCTTGACGAGCTCCGCGACCTGCGCGCGCCACTCGTCCTGATCCGGCTGCACCCAGCCGGGCCGCCAGAAGTGGGCATCGAGGTGCACGACGGGCAGATCCAGCTTGCGCGCGATCTGCGCGCTCAACCAGGTCTTGCCGGCCCCACAGTTTCCGATCACCGCGACCCGCTTAAGCATGCTGTCTCACCCCTAGATAATTACCGATCCCCTGGGGGTTGACGGCTTAGCGTCGACTCCACCACCTCTTGAGGAGTAAGTCGTGCTAGTTAGCTTCAGCGCCCTGGCGGCGATCGCGGTCATCGCCTTCGGCATGGTCATCACGCCCGGGCCCAACATGATCTACCTGGTCAGCCGCTCGGTCTCGCAGGGCCGCCGTGCGGGGCTTATCTCGCTGATGGGCGTGGGCGTCGGCTTCCTGATCTACCTGGCGGCAGCCGCGGCCGGCATCGCCACGGTGTTCGCGCTCGTCCCGCAGATCTACCTCGGGTTGAAGCTCGCCGGGGCGGCGTACCTGCTGTGGCTGGCCTGGACCGCCTTGCGCCCGGGATCGACCCTCTTCACGCCGCTACCCATGACGCCGGACGGGCCTCGCAAGTTGTTCGGCATGGGCGTCCTGACGTGCTTGCTCAACCCGAAGATCGCGATCCTGTACGTCTCACTGCTCCCCCAGTTCGTCGACCCGTCCCGAGGTCACGTAGGCCTCCAGAGCTTCCTGCTCGGCCTGGCCCAGATCGCGGTAGGCCTCACCGTGAACGCCCTCTTCGTCCTCACCGCGGGCTCCCTGGCCACCTTCCTCGCCACCCGCCCCACCTGGTCCCGAATCCACCGCTACCTAACCGCCACCGCCCTAGCCACCTTCGCCCTAAAACTAGCCACCGACCGCACCCGCCCCGCCCTCCCTTAACCACAGTTGTCGCCGTCTCGCCTGGAAATGTTGTTCAGTGGCCCACGACCTGGGCCGCCGACCACGTCGGCCTGACCTCGATCTTCGCGATCGGCCGTAACTCACCCCACAGCCTCTGCGGCGAACTCGGCAGCGCCTTCTGGGTCAGCGAGTGGGACTACCCCGACATCGGCATCTAGTTCGCGGACTGCTCCTCAGCAGGGCACGACATGATCGCGCTCGACTACCGGCACCCGGGCGAACCAACCGTCGTCCACGTCGATCAGGCAGCCGACTACCGAATCACGCCTCTGGCCCCCAACTTCACCACCTTTGTCTCCGCCCTGACCGACGAATCCGCCTTCGAATTCGACTGAAGGCGAAAGCAGCACTTGCCGAATCGCGTCCAAATGATTCGACTTGAGCCCTGTATGCGGTGACACTCGCGGCATGCTCTCCGACATCTGGCCCGTCTATCAGCTGCAGGTCGCCACAAACCGTCTGGTCCTTCGCCTTCCGAACGAGCAGGAACTGGCAGAAGTGGCGGAGGTTGCCGGCGCCGGGGTTCATCATGCGTCGGAGCGGCCATTTCTTACGCCATGGACCGAAGGGTCGGCACAGGATCGGGCTCGGGTTGTGGTGCGCGGGCACTGGGGTCAGCTTGCCGGCTGGACTGCCGAGAGGTGGGGACTCGGCCTGTGTGTGTTCGCGGACGGGCAGCCTATTGGCATGGTCTCGCTGGGCGCCCGCGATTTCCGCGTCGTCCGCGAGGTCACCACCTCGTCTTGGCTCGGTCTGCCTTATCAGGGCAAAGGATTCGGCACCGAGGCACGCATCGGGCTCCTCACCTTGGCGTTCGATTTCCTGGCGGCCGAGGCGGCCCGAACGGAGGTCTTCCAGGACAACCACTCGTCCCAAGGCGTATCCCGAAAGCTCGGCTACGAGCCGGACGGCATCTCGAGGGACGCCCGAGGCGACGAAGTTCTCGTCTCAGACCGCCTTCGACTCACCCGGCAGAAATGGATCCAGTCAGACCACCCCAGGGCCGAGGTCACCGGATACGAACTCTGCCGCCCCTGCTTCGGCCTCTAGCCAGCGCCGAAGCAAGCGAAGTCGCACAGGACGCAAACGACCTGTCCACGCCGAGGCCGAGCCGTCCTCCCTTGGCCACGAGCGCCTACGTGACAATGGCGGCCGCACGGCCAAGCGTCAGCCATGATCGGATCGGGTCGGATCAAGCTCATCGGCAGACCAAGCACGTCGGCGAATCTCCGCACTGCGCTGACGCTCGTCCATCAGCCTTTGCATTGCGCCGGCATCCAGACTGGCGGCAGCAGTGATCGCACTCGCGTCGCCCCCTGGTGCAGGAGCGTCCGAACGAAGGATCAGGGAAATCCCCAAAGCCTCAAGCAGCCGCAGAATCTGCTCGAACTCCGCCCCGCGGTGACCGGCTTCAAGTTTCGCCAGCCACGATCGGGAGACACCCGCTCGGGCGGACAACTCATGCTGGCTCAGGCCCAAGCGGGTGCGTTCGGCCTTGAGGGTGGCCCCCAGCTTGGTCCAATCGGCAATCGCGATGTCGCGCACGGGTCCTCCTTCAGCGCTCTAATGTCCTCGTTCGCAGACATTGTGCCGCTGTCCACGAACGACGACAAACGCTCAATGTCCACGAACGAGGACAGCGGCGAGTGCCACTCAGACTCCTCCGGTCTTGAGCGCTCCTGAACGCCTCGCGATTCGAAGTGGTCCTTTCCTGTCGACCGGACCACCCTCGTCGACACACGATCGGCAAAACCCAGGACTACGCATTTTGCCAACGACGCGCGTCACAGAGCTGCCCAACCCTCCATCACTGTCTGCACACAAAGAGCTAGTGTCGATGGGAATCGGCTAGACGTTGAACCTGAACTCGACTACGTCGCCGTCAGCCATGATGTAGTCCTTGCCCTCGATGCGGACTTTGCCCGCGGCCTTGGCGGCGTTCATGGAGCCGGCTTCGACGAGGTCGTCGTAGGAGACGATTTCGGCCTTGATGAAGCCGCGCTGGAAGTCGGTGTGGATGACGCCGGCGGCTTCGGGGGCGGTGGCGCCCTTCTTGATCGTCCAGGCCCGGGCTTCCTTGGGACCCGCCGTCAGGTAGGTCTGCAGGCCGAGGGTTTCGAAACCGACGCGGGCGAGTACGTCGAGGCCGGGTTCGGTAACGCCCATCTCGGCGAGCATCTCGCGGGCTTCGTCCTCGTCGTCGAGCTCGACCAGTTCCGCCTCGAACTTGGCGTCCAGGAAGATCGCCTCGGCCGGCGCGACCAGTTCGCGCATCTTGGCCTTGAGAGCGTCGTCGGCCAGTTCGTCGGCGTCGCAGTTGAAGACGAAGATGTACGGCTTGGCCGTCATCAGCATCAGCTCGCGGATCGCCTCGCGGTCGACGGAAGTGGCGATGATCGGCGTACCGGCCTCGAGGTGCTTCTGCGCCTCGCGGGTGGCCTCGAGAACGACGGCGTTCTCCTTCTTCAGCCGCGCCTCCTTCTCCAGCCGCGGGATCGCCTTCTCGACGGTCTGCAGGTCGGCCAGGATCAGCTCGGTCTGGATCGTGGCGATGTCGTCGGCCGGGGAGACCTTGCCGTCGACGTGCGTGACGTCGTCGTCGGTGAACACCCGGGTGACCTGGCAGATCGCGTCGGACTCGCGGATGTGGCTGAGGAACTTGTTGCCGAGCCCCTCACCCTCCGAGGCGCCGCGCACGATGCCCGCGATGTCGACGAACTGGACCGTCGCCGGCAGCTGCTTTTGGGAACCGAACAGCTCGGCGAGCTTGCCCAACCGCGCATCGGGCACACCCACCACGCCGACGTTGGGCTCGATCGTCGCGAACGGGTAGTTCGCCGCGAGCACGTTGTTCTTGGTCAGCGCGTTGAAGAGCGTGGACTTGCCCGCGTTGGGGAGCCCGACGATTCCGATGGTGAGTGCCACGGGCGCCAAGCCTACGCGGCCACACCCCCAGACCCTAAATAACGAAGTGCTCGAGTTCCGCGTCGTACCACCGGCTGGTCCGTCCGAGCGGCCTCATGCCGAGCCGCCCGCAGACGGCGATCGAGGCGGCGTTGTCCGGCCGGACCACCGCGTAGATGTCGGTCAGACCCGCCTTGCGCCCGTGCACGATCGCCCCGAACGCCGCCTCGGTGGCCAGGCCCCGGCCCCAGGCGTCCGGGTGGAAGTGCCAGCCGACCTCGATCTCGCCCGTCTCCCCCGGCAACGGCACCAGTAGTACGGTCCCGGCCACGACACCACTCGCCTGCTCCTCGACGGCCCAGACGCCGTACGTCGCATGGCTGTTGCGCTGGTTCCAGCGTTCGATCGTGCGGGAGGCCGCGTCCCGGTCGGCCATCACGCGTGGTTCGGCGCCGAGCCAGCGCGACACCTCCCAGCGCCGGTAGATGTCGAACACCCGGTCACCATCGGATTCCAGCCAGTCACGGATGACCAGCCGTTCCGTTTCGAACATCACCTTCGCCGCCATCAAACGTTCCTCCTGCATGAGGTGTAACCGCCGGGATCCGGCCAGGGCAAGCGATTGGGCCAAGCTGTGACGATTAAGCTGGGCCGGAATGAGGCCGGGTTCGGGGGAAGGCACACGCTGGGGGTTCGCCTGCCGGCAGCTACTGCGTTTCGGCTGGAACGAGGCCGTCGCCTGTCTGTTCCCGGTGATCCTGTTCGCGGCGCTCGCGCTGTCCCAAGTGGTTCCCCTGCCCATCCCGCGGTACGACGCACTCCTGGTCTTCTGCCTCGCTCTGACGCTGGGGTTCTGGGCGATCGGGCTGGAGACGTGGCGCGAGGTGGCCGTCATCTTCGGGTTCCACCTGGTCGGGCTCGGGCTGGAGCTGTTCAAGGTGCACGTGGGTTCGTGGACGTACCCGGGCGACGCGTATACGAAGGTGGCGGGCGTGCCGTTGTTCGCCGGTTTCATGTACGCCGCGGTCGGGAGCTACATCTGCCAGGCGTGGCGGCGGTTCGATCTACGCGTGAGTGGCTACCGGCCGCTCGCGACGACCGTGCTGGCCGTCGCGATCTACGCGAACTTCTTCACCCACCACTGGATCGTGGATCTGCGCGTGCCGATCGCGATCCTGCTGGTCGTCGTACTGCGCAACACCTGGGTCTTCTACACGGTCGGGCCGCAGCGGTACCGGATGCCGCTGGCGCTGTCGTTCCTGCTGATCGGGTTCTTCTTGTGGATAGCGGAGAACGCCGGTACCTTCCTGGACGCCTGGAACTACCCCGATCAGGTCAACGTCTGGCGCGTCGTACATCCGGCCAAGTTCGGCGCGTGGGCCTTGCTGGTGAGCATGAGCTTCGTACTGGTGGCCAGCGTGAAGGCCTTGGAGGGCAGGCTGTACCACCGCGGTTCGGCGGCCTCCGTCGCCACCGCGAACGAGACCGTGATCGATTCGTCATCCTTACCGCTCAACCAAAGCTCCGCGGACGGCGTCCACCACTGAGTACAACAAACTCTTGGGGGAGAGCAGGATGAAGAAGACATTCGCCGGGCTGATCGCTTTGACGGCCACGGCCGCCGTGGCATTCGGGGGGCTTACCGCCGCCGCGGATTCGAGCGCGAAGGCCAAGGCACCGGTCGCACCGCCCGTCGCCGCGGCCGCCGCGCCGGCGGTCTCGGCCGCTCCGAAGGTGGTCTACCTCACCTTCGACGACGGCCCGGACAAGACCTGGACGCCGAAGGTCCTCGGCGTACTCGCCAAGCACAAGGTGAAGGCGACCTTCTTCGTGCTTGGGAGAAACTCGAAGTCGCAGCCCACGTTGCTGCGCAAGGAGCGGGCCGCCGGTCACACCATCGGCAACCACTCCGTGACCCACGCCAACCTGCCGAAACTCTCGCGCACCCGGTTGCGCCAGGAGATCCGTGGCGGCGTGCGCTCGAAGTGCTTCCGCCCGCCGTACGGCGCCACGAACGCGCGGGTCCACGCCGAGATCAAGGCCGCGGGGATGCGGCAGGTGCTCTGGTCGGTCGATCCGCAGGACTGGGCCCGGCCCGGCGCCACCAAGATCGCCCAGCGGGTGCTGAGCAACGTGCGGCCCGGGGCCGTCGTACTGATGCATGACGCCGGTGGCAACCGCGCCCAGACGGTGATTGCCCTGGACAAGGTCATCCGCACCCTGAAGGCCCGTGGTTATGTCTTCCGTTCGTTGAGCTGCTGACACGTTCTCGCTGAGCTGCCGAGGCCGGTTCGAGCCGGCCGAGGCAGATCCGCAACGTGCCCGCAATGCGTTGCTGCCAACCCGTTCCGGGGGCACCGCGTCAACTATCCGAGGACAAACCGCCCGATCCGCAAGGGAGCATCATGCCCCGCAAGCTCATCGCCATTGTCTCGACCGGCGTCGCCGCCGTGCTCGTTGTCGGCTCGATCGCCGCCTTCGCGCTGGTGCACCAGTCGAGCGCGAAATCGCCCCGTACCAGTGCCGCTTCTGGGCCGACCGGTACAGCGCCGCATACCGTTGCACCGAGCAACAAACCGTCCGGCCCGCCCAGTACGCCGATCGGGGCCGCGGGCACCATCGCCGGCGCGGGCAGGGTCGTCTACCTCACCTTCGACGACGGGCCGGATCCGGCCTGGACGCCGCAGATCCTTGCCACGTTGGCGAAATACAACGCGAAGGCGACGTTCTTCCAGCTCGGCAGCATGGTCACGCAGCACCCGGGCCTGCAGGAGCAGATCCGGGCCGCGGGCCATGCCATCGGCAACCATTCGATCAGCCACGCGCAGCTCACCGCGATCTCCGGGCAGAAGCGGCACCACGAGATCTTCGACGGTCCGCAGTCGCGCTGCTTCCGCCCGCCGTACGGCGCGACCAACGCGAAGGTGCGGGCCGACATCAAGGCCGCCGGTATGAAGCAGATCCTGTGGGACATCGACCCGCGCGACTGGGCCAAGCCCGGCAAGTCGGCGATCGTGCAGAACGTGATGAGCAACGTTCATCCTGGCGCGGTCATCCTGATGCACGACGGCGGTGGCGACCGGACCCAGACCGTCGCAGCGCTGGAAACGATCCTGCAGAAGCTCAAGCAACAGGGCTACGGATTCATCGCGATGAACTGCTGACGGAAATTGTCGGTGCCGTCCGTCACTATTCGTAGCATGACCGGTACGACGTTTCTGATGTTGCTCGCGATCCTGCTGATCGGGCTGCTGCTCGGCGCGGCCTTCGGGGTGCTCTGGGCCCGTGGGCGCGATGGCGCCGAGCTGGCCCGGACCACCGCCGAGCGGGATTCCGCCGAGGACCGCCTGCTGGAGATCACCCAGGAGAAGCGCTCGATCAACGAGCAGTTCGGTGGTCAGGCCGTCGTGAAGGAGAGCCTGGACCGGTTGCACGCGCAGCTGCGCCAACTGGAACAGAGCCGGGCGGCTTGGCAGAGCGAGCTCCACCAGCAGGTCAACGAGGTGCGCCTGAGTGGGGAGGCCCTGCGCCGGGAGACCGCGTCGCTGTCACAGGCGCTGCGAAAACCTCAGGTCCGCGGCCGCTGGGGCGAGCTGCATCTGCGCCGTACGGTCGAGTTGGCCGGCATGGTCGCGCATTGCGATTTCACCGAGCAGACCTCCACCGTCACCGACGACGGGCTACTGCGTCCCGACATGGTTGTGCGACTTGCCGAGGGCAAGAGCTTGATCGTCGACTCCAAGGTGCCACTCGCCGCCTTCCTGGAGGCGGCGGAGAGCCAGGATGCGGAGTTCCAGGCCGAGCGCCTGCGCGCGCATGCCCGCCATCTGCGAACGCATGTGGACCAGCTCTCGGCCAAGGCGTACTGGTCGCGACTGCCGTCCACACCGGAGTTCGTCATCCTCTTCGTGCCCGGCGAGTCGTTCCTGTCGGCGGCGCTGGACGTCGAGCCCACACTTTTGGAGTACGCCGCTGAGCGCCGGGTGATCCTCGCGACCCCGACGACCCTGATCGCGACGCTGCGCGCGGCCGCCTACGCGTGGAACCAGTCCGCCCTGACCGAATCGGCCCAGCAGGTCTTCCAACTCGGGCGCGAGCTGTACGAACGGCTGGGGGTGATGGGCGAGCACTTCGACCGGGTGGGCCGTTCGCTGACGTCGGCCGTCGACGCGTACAACCGGTCGGTTGGTTCGCTGGAGAGCCGGGTCTTCGTGACCGCGCGCAAACTGCGGGACCTCCATGTCACGGAGTCCGAGCTGGCCGCGATGGAGGTGATCGAGGCCTCCGTCCGGCCGATCACTGCCGCCGAATTGCTCGCGGCCGAGGGCGACGTCACGACGCGCCGCTGGCTCGATCCCGCTACGCCCGCTGCGGCCGATGCGCCGGCTGCGCCCGAGACCGGGTGGCCAATCGACGACGGCGAGGCGCCAGAGTGGCGGGAGACCGGTGAGCGGCGACCGCCGGAGGCGCTGCCAGGTCTTGACGCGCAGACTGGTTAGTGGCAACTTACGGTTCGTGGCGACTTACGGAGCAGTTCTCGACGCGCTCGGGGATCCGACCCGCCGGGCGATCCTCGAGACGCTGCGCCGCGGGCCCCGCTCGGTCGCCGAACTGACCGAGCATGTCGCGGTAAGCCGCCCGGCGATCTCGCAACACCTGAAGGTGCTGGGTGCGGCCGGACTGGTCGACCACGAGTCGCGAGGCACCCGCAACATCTATCGCGTGGACCAGGACGGTCTGGAGAGCCTGCGGGAGTGGCTCGACCAGTTCTGGACCGACGCCCTGGACGCGTTCGCCGACCACGTCCGCCGTACCGCACCAGGGCCGGGCCCAACTCGTGAGGGAGACCAGCCATGACCGTCAGCCAGCGGCTCGCGCCGATCGTGAAGACCATCGTCGTCTCGGCCTCGCCGGACTGGGCGTTCCGCGCGTTCACCGACGAGATGTCCGTGTGGTGGCCGCTGGACACCCACTCGGTCGGTCTGGACTCCGCCCGGGAGGTCCGGTTCGAAGGGGCCGTCGGCGGCAAGATCGTCGAGTACGGCGATGACGGCCCGATCGCCGTCTGGGGCACGGTCTCGGACTGGGATCCGCCCTCGCTGGTCAGCTTCACCTGGCACCCGGGTACCGATCCGACCCAGGCAACGATGGTGACGGTCCGCTTCTCCAAGGTGGACGACGGCACCGAGGTCGAACTCACGCACACCGGCTGGGACCGCCGCCCCGACGGCTCCCGCGCCCGCAAAGGTTACGACCACGGCTGGGACACCGTCCTCGCCCGCTTCACACCGTAGGTTTTGCGCACTGACCAACCAGCAGGTCCGACGCGCGACGGGCTCGCGCCCAGCGACGGCTTGCGCCTTGTGGGCGGCGAGGTTGTGCGAAGGGCGTTAGGCGCGGTCGGAGACGCCGGTGGTGGCTAGGCCGCGGGCCTTTAGTTCGGAGCGGAGTTCGCGCGGCAGGGAGAAGACGAGGCTTTCCTCGGCGGTGGTGACTTCCTGCACCTCGCCGTAGCCGCGCTCGGCCAGCCAGGCCAGCACGTCGCGGACGAGCACCTCGGGAACGCTCGCGCCACTGGTCAGGCCAACGGACTGGACGCCCTCGAGCCACGCCTCGTCGATCTCGTCGGCGTAGTCCACCAGGTAGCCGGCATTCGCGCCGTGCTCGATCGCGACCTCGACCAGGCGGACCGAGTTCGACGAGTTGCGCGAGCCGACCACGATCATCAGCTCGACCTCGGGCGCAAGCTTCTTGACCGCGACCTGGCGGTTCTGAGTGGCATAGCAGATGTCGTCGCTGGGCGGGTCCTGCAGCGCGGGGAAACGCTCGCGCAGGCGGCGCACCGTCTCCATCGTCTCGTCGACCGAGAGCGTGGTCTGCGACAGCCAGACGACCTTCTCCGGGTCGCGCACGACCACGTTCGGCACGTCGTCGGGACCGTCGACCAGGGTGACGTGCTCCGGGGCCTCGCCGCTGGTACCGATGACCTCTTCGTGGCCGTCGTGACCGATCAGCAGGATGTCGAAGTCGTCGGCGGCGAACCGCTTCGCCTCAATGTGCACCTTGGTGACCAGCGGGCAGGTCGCGTCGATCGTCTTGAGCTGACGCGCGGCCGCTTCCTGATGCACCACCGGGGCGACACCGTGCGCGGAGAAGATCACCGTCTCGCCCTCGGGCACCTCGTCGGTCTCCTCGACGAAAATCGCGCCGCGACGCTCCAGGGTCTGCACCACGTGCTTGTTGTGCACGATCTCCTTGCGCACGTAGACCGGTGGACCGTACAGATCCAGGGCCTTCTCGACCGCCACCACGGCCCGGTCCACACCGGCGCAGTAGCCGCGCGGAGCCGCGAGCAGAACCCGCTTCCCGGTGGGCGCGGTCGTCGTCGAGGCGATGGTCTCAGGCTGGGCAGTCACGGCTCCATCCTACGTGGCACCGAAACCCGGATCCCAACCGTCGCCAATGCCCGGGCAGGCGTGAGCCAGGTCACGCCTGCCCGAGCACTTCCTGGCATGGAACGAGAGATCGCCCGCCCTGTCCGAGCGACCTCTCAGGAGGTGTTCACATCTCCAAGAGTGACAGTCGATTTCCTTGTCCGCAAAGGGTTTTCACGCCTTGCGATAGGTCATCACCGCCACCCCACTGTCGTACACCTGATGGTCGATCAGCCGCAGCCGGCGGACGTCGAACCCGCCGCCATCGAACAACTTGACCCCGGCACCGATCACGACCGGATTCACCTTCACCACCAGTACGTCGATCTCCACCCATAGCGACTCCGCCAGTCCCCCGCCGCCGCACAACCAGATGCCCAGACCGCTTTCCTGCTTGAGCTTTCGCACCCTCTCGACCGGATCGCCCGAGACGAATTCGAACTCTGGGCTTTGCCTGTCCCGCCGGGAGAAAACCAGGGTTCGCAAGCGGGGATAGGGATTCGGCACGCCAAGCCGCACGCCGAGTTCCCAGGTTTTGCGGCCCATCAGGACGGTGTCGAAGACCTTGTTCTCCGCGTCGAGGCCGAGCAGGTCACGCACCGCACCGGGCAACGTCTCGGGATAGGCCGTGAGCAGCGGCTCGGAGTGATCCCCCTGCGTCAGGAAGAACCCGCCCGGGCTCGTATCGGTCGGATCACCACCGCTGGGATCGGCGACGAACCCGTCGAGGGTCGAAGCCGTGAAATAGGTCAATTCGCGCACACCGACCACCTCCTCCTCAAACCACTGCAATCAAAGTACTATGGATAAAGTGATTCTCCAAAGGGAGTTTGAATGCGAAGCAATCCCGCACGACGCAACACGCTGGTGGATGCCGCCATCGAGGTGCTCGCCCGCGACGGGGCCCGGGGCCTGACGTATCGCGCGGTCGACGAGGCGGCCGCGGTGCCGATCGGCACGGCGACGAACTACTTCACCAATCGGGACGACTTGCTGGGCCAGGCCAGCCTGCGCGTGCACGACCGGCTGGGCCCGGATCCAGCTCATCTGGACAAGCCGCCAAGCAAGGAGTCCCTGACCGAGCTGATCCAGTTCCTGCGCAGACGCCTGGCCGAGGACCGCACGGGCTACCTGGCCCTGCTGGAACTGCGCCTGGAGGCGACCCGACGGCCTGAGCTGCAGAAATCGTTGACGCGTCGCGTGCGGGCCAACCTGTTGGACAACCTCGACCTCCATGAGGCAACCGGCCTTCCCGGCGACCGCACCACGGCGCTCATGCTCTACCTGGCCATCGGCGGCCTGATGGTCGAGCACCTCACACTGCCCGGCGTGCTCTGCCCTGATGGCGAGGGCATCGACGAGCTCATCGCGACCATCGTGGAGCGCGTGCTCGGCCGACCCGGCGGCTAATGCCCGGTGGCGTGGCGCGGGATTGTCGGTGCGGCGCCGTAGAGTCTCGGCGTGGCACTGGAGACCTCACCCGACGCACCGGCAGCCGTTCGCACGATCGCGAACGGCATTGCCAGCTGGATCAACCAGCTCGGCGCCGTCTGGGTCGAAGGCCAGCTCACCGACGTATCGATCGGCCGCGGTACCAGCACGGTCTTCGGCACCTTGCGGGACACCGACGCCGACATCTCGCTGCGCTTCACCTGCAACCGGCGCATCTTCGAGGCCGTCGATCCGCCGGTGACGGACGGCTCGCGCGTGCTGGTCAACGCCAAGCCCAACTTCTTCGCCCGGCGTGGAACCCTCGCGCTCGCGGTGAGCGAGATCCGGCACGTCGGCATCGGCGAACTGCTGGCCCGGATCGAGCGGCTCAAACAGCTGCTCGCGGCCGAGGGCTTGTTCGCCGCGCACCGCAAACGCCCATTGCCGTTCCTGCCGCACACGATCGGCCTGGTCTGCGGGCGGGATTCCGCCGCCGAGCGCGATGTCCTGGAGAACGCGAAGCGCCGTTGGCCGGCCGTCGCCTTCCGCGTGGAGTATGCGTCGGTCCAGGGGCCAGCCGCGGCCGGCGAGGTCATGCTCGCGCTGCGCCGACTGGAAGCCGACGAATCGGTCGAGGTGATCGTGATCGCCCGCGGCGGTGGTTCGCTGGAAGACCTGCTGCCGTTCTCGGACGAGGGTCTGATCCGCGCCGTCTCGGCCTGCCGCAAACCGGTGGTGAGCGCGATCGGGCACGAGCCGGATTCGCCCTTGCTCGACCTGGTCGCGGACCTGCGCGCCTCCACCCCGACGGACGCAGCCAAGCGGATCGTGCCGGACGTGCGCGAGGAGCTGGACGGCGTTCGCCAACTGCGCGACCGCGGCAACCGGGCGATTCGCGCCTGGCTGGAGCGCGAGGCCCACGGGTTGGCCGCGATCCGCAGCAGGCCTTCGCTCGCGGCGCCGACGGCAGACCTGCAACGCCGCGCCGACGAGGTCACCGCGCTGCTCGACCGCAGCCGCCGTACGTTGACGCATCGGCTGGATCGCGCCGGGGACGACCTGTCCCACCGGCTGGCCAGCGTGCGGGCCCTCTCCCCCAAAGCCACGCTGGACCGTGGGTACTCGGTGCTCCAGCGCGCGGACGGCAGCGCGGTTCGGGAGGTGGCCCAGGTGACCAAGGGTGAAGTACTGCAAGCGCGAGTCAGCGACGGGCGGTTCGACGTCGAGGTGAGTTCGATCGAGGAGAGCAAGTGAGCAAGCAGGCAGGCGCCACCAGCGAAACGAGCGACGCGGCTCAGGCGACCGCGCCGGCCAAGGCCCGCCCCGAGCTCTCGTACGAGCAGGCCCGTGAGGAACTCGTCGAGGTCGTTCGCAAGCTCGAAGCGGGCGGCACCACACTCGAGGAATCCCTGGCCCTCTGGGAGCGCGGCGAGGAACTGGCGGCCACTTGCCAGCAATGGCTCGACGGCGCCCGCAAACGCCTGGCCGAGGTCCAGGCCGCCCACACCCCGGCCACCCAGCAACCGGCCGGCTAACCGAGTAGAGCCTTCACCAGCGTTCGGATCCCGGCCTTGAGCCGATCCAGGTCATAACCGTCCTCCCGCAGGGCCTGATGAAGGTCCGCGGCCAGGGGCGCGAGCAGCGCATGCGCGAGATAGCCCGCGTCCAGCGCCGGACGGGCCTCCTCGATGAGTACCACCAGATGGCGATGCCATAGGTGGTACGACCCGATGCGGTACCGCGCGCCCTCCGAGGCGTTCTCGCTGTCCGCGAACAGCTCCGCGTGACGATCCAGCAGGTCGAGATACGCCTCGAGAAACGCGACCGCCCGGTCCGAGGGCGGAGCGCCCGGGCCTAACGGCGGAGGCCCCGTCAGCATCTTCGCCTGCAACTCCTGCTCACGCTCGTCCAGCAGCGCGACCGCCAGGCCGGCCCGATCGCCGAACCGGCGGAACACCGTGCCCTTGCCCACCTTGGCCTCGGCCGCGATGGCGTCCAGCGAGACGTTTTTGACGCCGTACTCCGTGAAGAGGCGGTCGGCCGCCGCAAGCACTTTGAGCCGGTTCCGGCGCGCGTCGGCTCGTTCGGGACGTGACTCGTCCAGCAGCGGCAGATCCCGGCGTTGAGAAACGGACTGCGGTCCGGTACGGTCGTTCACAAGACGGACTGTAGTCCGTTAAGACCTCAGGAGGAATCCGACATGAGCAACAATTCCGCCCGGATCGCGGTCGCGTACCACTCGGGCTACGGCCACACGGCCAAGCAGGCGGAGGCGGTCGCCCGCGGCGCCGTCGGCGTATCCGGTGCCGAGGCGAAACTGGTCCCGCTGGACGAGCTGACCGACGCCGTCTGGGCAGAGCTCGACGCGGCCGATGCGATCATCTTCGGCGCGCCGACGTACATGGGCAGTCCGAGCGCGGTCTTCAAGACGTTCGCCGAGGCCAGCGCCGCGGTGTGGGCGGACGATCTTCGCTGGCGCGACAAGATCGCCGCGGGTTTCACCAACTCGAAGGCGATGTCCGGCGACAAGCTGAACAGCCTGATCGACTTCAGCGTGCTGGCCGCTCAGCACGGCATGATCTGGGTCGGCCTGGACATCTATCCCGGCTGGTCCGCGTCCACCGCAAGCATCGAGGACCTGAACCGCCTCGGCAGCTGGCTCGGCGCGATGGCCCAGTCCGACTCCGACCTGTCCGCGGAGCAGGCCCCACCCGCTACCGATCTCCGGACCGCGGAGGCGCTCGGGGCGCGGGTCGCGAAGATCACCCTGAGGCACGTTCGTGGCGCCGCGGAGATCGCCAGCGAAAGCGACGCGGCCTGACCGATGGCTTGGTTGATGCTGCTCGCGGCAGCGGCCTTCGAGATCGCGTTCGCGCTGAGCCTCAAGCCCAGCGAGGGTTTCATCCGGCCCTGGCCGACCGCCGCCGTGCTGGTCTTCGGCGTCACCTCGGTCGTGCTGCTGTCGAAAACCCTCGACCGGCTCCCGGTCGGCACGGCCTACGCGGTGTGGACCGGCCTCGGCTCGCTCGGCGTGGTCATGCTCGGCATCGCCTGGTTCGGCGAACCGGTCACACCGCTGCGCCTGCTCTGCGTAGGCCTCATCGTCGCCGGCGTAGTAGGCCTCCGCCTAGCCGGCGCCGACTGAGCCGGCTGGGCTCAGCGCAGGGTGGCGGCGAGGGTTTCCAGAGCGGGGTAGCCGGCGTTGCCGACGATGATGGTGGTGACGCCGGTGCCGGCAAGGATGATGGCGTGCTCGTTTTCGCGGTCCAGTAGGGCTTTGCGCTGCCAGGTGGCGCCGTTGACGGTGGAGACGCCGTCGTCCTCGGTTTTGCCGAGTTCCTCGCTGAGGAACTTCCGGGGCGCCATGTTGGACTGCTCCAGGCCGACGTACTTCTTCTCGTTCGTGATGATGCCCAGGTGCCAGGTGATCGGGCTCTGCTCGGGCGCGCGCAGCTCGACGCTGGTGGCCTGCCAGTCGGTGGGCATCGGCTCCGGCGCCTTCAGCCAGGACGCGAGTTTGCGGCCTTCGGCGAGGTGGTTGCTGTAATCGACCGCGCGGATCTTCTCCTCGTGCGGCCGCCAGGTGACAGCGGCGATGAAGGCGACCACACCGAGACAGGCCAGCATCGACCAGACCATGTTCCGCATCGTGCGGTACTTGGCCCGGTCCGCCTTGGACTGCGCCCGCGCGGCCAGGGCCTCGGCCCGGACCCGGGCGGCCTCGTTGTCGGTGCTGCTCATGAGACAAGTGTCTCTTGCCCTCCGCAGGCCCGAGACCGTGGGGCTGTCGGCGGCTTTGGTTACGATCCCGGCATGAGCGACCCCACCACGCCACCCGCCCATCTCGAGGTCGATGAGCACGCCCCCGACCGTAACCTGGCCCTGGAGCTGGTCCGCGTCACCGAAGCCGCCGCCATGGCCGCCGGCCGCTGGGTCGGCCGCGGCGACAAGAACGGTGCCGACGGCGCCGCGGTGAACGCGATGCGAACCCTGATCGGCACGGTCGGGATGCGCGGTGTCGTGGTCATCGGCGAGGGCGAGAAGGACAACGCCCCGATGCTCTACAACGGCGAGGAGGTCGGCTCCGGCGACGGCGCCGAGTGCGACGTCGCGGTCGATCCCGTCGACGGCACCACGCTGGTGTCCAAGGGCATGGCCAACGGCATCGCGGTGATGGCCGTCGCACCTCGCCACACGATGTACGACCCGTCCGCGGTGTTCTACATGGAGAAGCTGGCCGTCGGTCCCGAGGCGGCGGACGTGGTCGACATCCGCCTGCCGGTCGCGGAGAACATCAAGCGCGTCGCGAAGGCCAAGCGCTCCTCGGTGGACGACGTCACCGTGGTGCTGCTGGACCGGCCGCGGCACGACGATCTCGCGACGCAGATCCGGGCCACCGGCGCGCGGATCAAGTTCATCAGCGACGGCGACGTGGCCGGCGCCGTCGAGGCCGCTCGCCCGGACACCGGGATCGACATGCTGATCGGCATCGGGGGTACGCCGGAGGGCATCATCTCCGCCTGCGCGATGAAGTGCATGGGCGGGCTGATCCAGGGCCGGCTCTGGCCGCGCGACGACGACGAGCGGCAAAAGGCGATCGACGCCGGGCACGACCTCGACCGGGTGCTCAGCACCGACGACCTGGTCAGCGGTGACGACTGCTTCTTCGTCGCGACCGGTATCACCGACGGCGAGCTGCTGCGCGGCGTGCGCTACCGCGGCTCGATCGCCCGGACCCACTCGCTGGTGATGCGCTCGCGCAGCGGCACGATCCGTAGCATCGACAGCGAGCACCAGCTGTCCAAGCTGCGTGCGTACTCCGCGATCGACTTCGAGCACGCCCGTTGAGCACCGACGCGACTTCGGCCACCGAGCCGGCCAAGCCAATCAGACCAACCGGGCCGGTGCTGGTCATCGGTGAGGCCCTGGTCGACATCGTCAACGGCCAGGCCACCCCCGGCGGCTCGCCCGCGAACGTCGCGGTCGGCCTGGCCCGGCTCGGCGTAGCCACCGAGCTGGTCACCCGGATCGGCACCGACGAGTACGGCGTACAGCTGGCGGATCACCTGACCGGCAACGGTGTCACCTTGTCCGGGCATACCGTCGAGCCGGGATTCCCGACCAGTACGGCGACGGCCACGCTCGACGGCGAAGGCATCGCGTCGTACGAGTTCGACATTCACTGGGAGCCACCGGCGCTGGAACTACCCGCGGGCAGTTCCGCCGTACACACCGGCTCGATCGCGACCGTGCTGGAGCCGGGGGCCGCCGCGATCCGGTCGTTCCTGGCCGAGCTGGCCGATCAGCCCGTCACGGTGACGCTCGATCCGAACGCGCGGCCCACGATCACGCCCGACGCCGAACAGACCTGGGCCGCGGTCAAGGCCCTTGCCGCGCAGGCGGATCTGGTCAAGCTGAGCGACGAGGACTGCGAGTTCCTCCGGCCCGGCCTGTCCCCGGATCAGGTGGCGGCCGAGTTGCTCACCGTCGACCGGACCAGGTGTGTTGTCATCACCCTTGGCGGCGCGGGCGCGATCGGGATCAGCCGCGCGGCCCGGGTTCAGGTCGAGGCGCCGAAGATCGAGGTGGTCGATACGGTCGGCGCGGGTGACTCGTTCATGGCCGCGCTGCTCGCCGGGCTGCACGAGCGTGACCTGCTCGGCGCTCACCGGCTGGAAGGCCTCGACGAGAAGGCACTGAGCGCGGTCATCGACTACGCGGTCAAGGCCGCCGCGATCACCTGCACACGGCATGGCGCCGACCCGCCCACCGCTACCGACCACCGAAGGATCTGGACATGACGCCGGTCGCCTGGGACGCCGAACTCGCCCGCGATGGCAAGGTCGTACTGCCGTTGCGCCGACGCGCGCGGGTGCTCACCTTGGTGCTGTCGGGCGCGCTGGCGACGGTGAACGGGCGCAGGTCGTACGAAGCGATGACGCATGGCCAGGCCTGGAGTTTCTGGGACTACTGGAACCTGGCGATCTTTGTGCTGTTCCTGCTCGTCTTCGTCGTGACGGTCCGGAGCACCATCGCCGGCACGCCTCGCGTCACGATCGACCGGCAAGGCGTCACCAAAGGCGATGAGTCGGTGACGTGGACGCGGCTCACCTCGATCGAGCAGAACGGCGGCAACGTCAAGCTCAGCCACGCGGACGGTGAGCTGACGATCGACGGCAAGAACATTCCCGCGGATCAGGCGCGGGCATTGACCGACTGGCTGCGTTCGACCGCCGACCGCTACAAGATCAGCTGAGCCCGAGCCGCTTGCTGAGGCGGGGTCCACGCTTGATCTTGATGTCGCCGAGGATCGCGGTGCCCTTGATGTGGAAGATCTTGGGCTTGCCCACCACCGGCACGTTCGGGTCGTAGCTGCCCTGCTCGCTGACCGAGCCGAGAATGGGCGAGCCGTCCAGGTGCACGATCGCGTTCTGCGGCACGCGGATCTTCACGTCCGCGAGGATCGACCTGATGTCCAGGAAGACCTCCTCGTACGGCACCTGGGCCTCGGTGTAGTCGAGCGTGACGTCGCCGAGCACCGCCTGCACGCTCTGGCGCTGCGGCGCGAGCCAGTTGCCGGTGCGCTTGGTGTCGGAGAGGAACACGTTGATCGTCGGGTTGGCCTGCTCCATGTAGCCCGACGGCGCCGGCGATACGGCCGCGGAGGGCGTGGCGGCGGGATGTGCGGGACCTCCCGGCAGATCCGCGGTCAGCTCGACCAGTTCGCCGTACGTGCGGGACGCGTAGACGGACTCCAGCCGCTCTTCCAGTTCGACGAAGGTCAGACGGCCGTCACCGGCGGCCTCGCGGATGACGTCCGCGACCTCCTCGCGCTCGAAGTCGGAGACCCGGCGGCGCAGCGCGGGATCGTCGGTGGGTTCCGGCAGCTTGTCTGAGTCCACGGTATGACTTTACGTCGGTGACGGGCCCGTCGTGGAGGTGGATTTCCCCCGGCTCTACCCTGGTGCCAACCCTGAGAGAACCAGTCCGCTGGAGGTATGCCCGGTGTCCGCCGACTTCAACTACTCCGACCTGCTCCCACTGGGAGCCGACGACACGGAGTACCGGCTCCTCACGACCGAGGGCGTCAGCACCTTCACGGCCGGGGGTCGCACGTTCCTGCAGGTGGAGCCGTCGGTGCTGCGGGAGCTCACCGCCGAGGCGATGCATGACATCTCGCACTACCTGCGTTCGGCGCATCTGGCTCAGCTGCGCCGGATCATCGACGACCCGGAGGCCAGCGGGAACGACCGGTTCGTCGCGCTCGACCTGCTGAAGAACGCGAACATCTCCGCCGGCGGCGTACTGCCCATGTGCCAGGACACCGGTACGGCGATCGTGATGGGCAAGAAGGCCGAAGGCGTGCTCACCGGCGCGGTCGACGAGGAGTGGATCAGCCGCGGCGTGTACGACGCGTACACCAAGCTGAACCTGCGCTACTCGCAGATGGCGCCGCTGACCATGTGGGACGAGAAGAACACCGGCTCGAACCTCCCGGCGCAGATCGAGCTCTACTCGACGCCGGGCACCGGCGACCCGGCGTACAAGCTGCTGTTCATGGCGAAGGGCGGCGGTTCGGCGAACAAGTCGTTCCTGTTCCAGGAGACCAAGGCCGTGCTGAACCCGGCCGGCATGATGAAGTTCCTGGACGAGAAGATCCGCTCGCTCGGTACCGCCGCCTGCCCGCCGTACCACTTGGCGATCGTGGTCGGCGGTACCTCGGCGGAGTTCGCCCTGAAGACCGCCAAGTACGCGTCGGCGCACTACCTGGACGCGCTGCCGGCGACGGGTTCGCCCACCGGGCACGGATTCCGCGACCACGAGCTGGAGAAGCAGGTCTTCGACCTGACCCAGCAGTTCGGGATCGGGGCCCAGTTCGGCGGCAAGTACTTCTGCCACGACGTCCGGGTCATCCGCCTCCCCCGCCACGGCGCCTCGCTGCCCGTCGCGATCGCGGTCTCCTGCTCGGCCGACCGCCAGGCTCTCGCCAAGATCACCCCTGAAGGCGTCTTCCTCGAGCAGCTCGAACGCGATCCGGCGCGCTTCCTGCCCGACACCACCGACGAGCAGCTCGCGGAAGCCGACGAGGTGGTCAGGATCGACCTGAACCGCCCGATGAGCGAGATCCGCGCCACGCTGTCGAAGCTGCCGGTGAAGACCCGGCTGTCCCTGACCGGGCCACTCGTGGTCGCGCGCGACATCGCGCACGCCAAGATCAAGGAACGCCTCGACGCGGGCGAGCCGATGCCGTCGTACCTGAAGGATCACGCGGTCTACTACGCGGGCCCGGCCAAGACACCGGAGGGCTACGCTTCGGGTTCGTTCGGCCCGACCACGGCCGGCCGGATGGACGCGTACGTCGACCAGTTCCAGGCCGCGGGTGGCTCGATGGTAATGCTTGCCAAGGGCAACCGTTCGGCCCAGGTCACCGCGGCCTGCAAGGCGCACGGCGGTTTCTACCTCGGCTCGATCGGTGGTCCCGCGGCCCGGCTGGCCCAGGACTGCATCAAGTCCGTCGACGTGCTGGAATACCCGGAACTCGGCATGGAAGCGGTCTGGAAGATCGAGGTCGAGGACTTCCCCGCCTTTGTGGTCGTCGATGACAAGGGCAACGACTTCTTCACCTCCACCGCCAAGCCCGTCCCGCTGACGGTCCGCCCGCGCAGCTGACCCGTGGGCCAGGCAGAAACCCTTGCCGTCGGCACCAGCGAGCGCGGGGAGGTCCACCTGCGCAGGCGGGCCGACGGCGCGCTGGAGCTGCGGGTCAACGGGGTGTTCGTGATGGACGACCAGGAGACCCGCAGCGAGGAACTACTCGCCACGGCGGCGCTGGAGGTGTACGACGCCACGAGTGCGGGTCTGACCGTGCTCGTGGGCGGACTCGGCCTCGGCTACACCGTGCGCGCGTTGCTCCACGACCCGCGGGTTGGAACGATCCTGGTCGCGGAGATCGAGGCGGACCTGGTCGAGTGGATGCGGTCCGGGTTGATCCCGTCGGTGCTCGACGATCCACGCGTCATCGTGGAGGTCGGGGACGTACGCGAGATCGTGGCCGCGCGCGCCGGGCGCGGCCTGGACGGGATCCTGCTCGACGTGGACAACGGACCCGATTTCCTGGTGTACGACGGCAACTCCGCCATCTACCAGCCGGGCTTTCTCCGCACGTGCGAGGCTGCGCTCCGGCCCGGAGGCGTTCTGACCGTGTGGTCCTCGTCGGCGTCGGACCACCTCGCACAGGCGATGGCAGCGACGTACGACGAGAGCACAGTGAGACCCGTCCCTGTCGAACTGCAGGGCCGGGACGAGACCTACTACGTCTACCAGGGTCAGGCCAGTTCGTAGTCCAGCGTGAGGCGCGGGCCTTCGTCGTCGTGCTCGTAGGTCACCGTGCCGGTCAGACCGGCGAGTTCGCCTGTTCCCGTGTTCGGCAGGATCTTGCCCGGTGAGCTGGTCTGGTCGGCGGTAGCGCCATGCAGCATGACGAATGAGCCGGACTTGCCGTCGAGGGAGCCCTCGAAGCGCTCGACCGCGGTATAGGCCGCCGGGCCCTCCGGCGTACCCACCACGAGCAGTTCGGCGGAGCTGGTGCCCTCGAGCGTGCCGGTGAAGGTCTTGCCGACGACCGCCTTGCCGAGGTTGATGCCGTCGCTGTCGTCGTAGGTCGCCTGGTCCCACTTGGTGATCTCAAAAGACTGCGTGAACTGCATGGAATCTCCCTCGCGTGTTGGTGCTCACAACGGTTCTATCAGCCCCGTCCGACACTTCGTTTGACCTGGCGGCGCGACGTACGCTGCGATCATGGCCGACAGCGAAGAGTTCCGGATCGAACACGACACGATGGGCGAGGTCAAGGTGCCGCGCGACGCCTTGTGGCGGGCGCAGACCCAGCGAGCGGTGGAGAACTTCCCAATTTCGGGTCAGCCACTCAGCCCGGCCCTGATCCACGCCCTGGCCCAGATCAAGGCCTCGGCCGCCCTGGTGAACGCCGAACTCGACGTGATCGACAAGGCCAAGGCGGACGCGATCGTGGCCGCAGCGGACCGGGTCAGCTCCGGCGAGTTCGACGCGGAGTTCCCGATCGACGTGTTCCAGACCGGCTCCGGTACCTCGACGAACATGAATGTGAACGAGGTGCTCGCCACCATCGCGACCCGCGAAGGTACCGAGGTCCACCCGAACGATCATGTCAACGCGAGCCAGTCCAGCAACGACACGTTCCCCTCGGCCATTCACGTGGCGGCCACGGCGGGTGTGACCCAGGATCTGCTGCCGGCGCTGACCCATCTGGCCGAGTCGCTCGAGCGCAAGGCCGAAGAGTTCGCCGAGGTGGTCAAGTCTGGCCGGACTCACCTGATGGACGCCACTCCGGTCACGCTCGGCCAGGAGTTCGCGGGCTACGCGGCGCAAATCCGGCGCGGCCTCGACCGCGTCAGCGCGACCCTCCCCCGCGTCTCGGAGCTGCCACTCGGCGGTACGGCGGTCGGCACCGGCATCAACACCCCGCCGGGATTCGCCACGAAGGTCATCGCCGAGCTGAACAACCGTACGGGTCTGCAGCTCACCGAGGCCACGGACCACTTCGAGGCCCAGGGCGCGCGCGACGGTTTGGTCGAGCTGTCGGGCCAGCTCAAGACCGTGGCGGTCAGCCTCACCAAGATCTGCAACGACCTGCGCTGGATGGGCTCCGGACCGCGCGCCGGCCTCGGCGAGATCGCGCTGCCCGATCTGCAGCCCGGGTCGAGCATCATGCCGGGCAAGGTGAACCCGGTGATTTGCGAGGCCACCTTGATGGTCGCGGCCCAGGTCATCGGCAACGACACCACCATCACCGTGGCCGGTGCCAGCGGCAACTTCGAGCTGAACGTGATGCTGCCGGTCATCGCCCGCAACCTGCTGGAGTCGATCCAGTTGCTCAGCAACACCTCCCGGCTGCTGGCCGACCGGTGCGTCGACGGCATCACTGCGAACGTCGAGCACGCCCGGGCCCTCGCGGAGTCGTCGCCGTCGATCGTCACCCCGCTGAACAAGTACATCGGCTACGAGAACGCCGCCGCCGTCGCGAAGTCCGCGCTCAAACAGGGCAAGACCATTCGCGAGGTCGTGATCGAGAACGGCCATGTCGAGAAGGGCGACCTGACCGAGGAACAACTCGACGCGGCGCTCGACGTGCTCTCGATGACGCGCCCATGAGCTACTGGGAGCCCGGCAGCACGATCAACTGGATCTACCACGGCCACGGCCGCAAACACGGCGTGAAGTACGTGCGCCCGATGACGGTCGTGCGCGACGACGCCGACGGCCTCGCCGCGTGGCTGGCCCCTGGTACGCCGCTGCTGCGCCCGGTGCTGCCGGACGGCCGGGACATCCGCGACTGGGACAGCGATCCGGCCTTCGGGTTCGCGCGTGTGGCCAAGCTCGACATCTGGCGCGGCCCGGGCATTCTCAAGTACGCCCCGACGGGTGTGCCGTGGTCGGTCTGGCACTTCTGGGATGAGAACGGCGCCTTCGCCAACTGGTACCTCAACCTGGAACACCCACACGAACGCGCGGCCAATTCCGTGACCACCGAGGACGCCGTACTCGACCTTGTCATCACCCCCGACCGGCGGATCACCCGCAAGGACGAGGACGAACTGGCGTCCGCCCGGAAGATCGGCACGTACGACGATGAGGCCGTCGCGCGGATCGAGGCTTGGGCGGAGCAGGCCGAGGCGGAGATCGCGAAGTGGCGCGCGCCGTTCGACGGGGAGTGGCTCTCGTGGCGTCCAGATCCCGCGTGGCGCCTTCCCGCTGCGCCAAGCGGCTATGAGGTCTCCTACGTAGCTGAGGAGCTCATGAGCTGATCTAGTACCAGCCCTTGCGCTCGGAGTGGGCCCAGGCCTCGCAGGGGCTGCCGTGGGCGTCCTGGATGTAGTCCAGGCCCCACCTGATCTGGGTGACCGGGTTCGTACGCCAGTCTTTCCCGTACTCGGCCATGCGGCGGCCTGGCAGTGCCTGCGGGATGCCGTACGCGCTGGAGGTCGGGTTGTCGGCGTCGACGCGCCAGCGGGACTCACGGGTCCACAGCTTGTCGAGGCAACGGAACTGCGACAGCGGCCAGCCGTGGTCAGCCAGCAGGTTCCGGGCGACCTCCTTGGGAGTGCCCTCGTACTTCCTGCGCTCGGCGTCCCGGCTGGCCCGCTCACGGCGGGAATCCTCTTTGGCGTCGTACAGGGCGGCGTAGCGCTTCACGGCGGCTCTGCGGGCCTTGCCACGGATGGCGGCCTTGTCCTGGCTGCGACGCTTGGCCGTCTCGATCTGCTCAATCTGGTTGCGGAGCCGAACCACCTCGGCGGCCTGCTCCTCGACCGTCAGCGGCTTGGTCGCGGCCTTGTCCTTGGCGCGCTGGCTGTTCACGGCGAGCTGGGCGCGGCCGGAGGTCGGGTCGGAGGCGGTCACGTTGTCGTTGGAGCGGAACATGTCGACGCCGGCCACAACAGAAACTGCGGCGATGCTGCCGACGGCGGCCATCGCGAGGGAACGCCTAGCCTTCATCTGTCCTTCCGAAAACGACCCCGACGGATGCAACGAGAACATACTCTGACCTAAACCGAGTGTGATCACAAGGCGGGCATGGTAAAGGCCCCGCCAACTTCGGCGGGGCCTTCGAACCAGTTGTCAACTGGTTTTACAGCTGCACGTCCTCCAGCATCTCCGTCACCAGCGCGGCGATCGGGGAACGCTCGGAGCGGGTGAGCGTGACGTGCGCGAACAGCGGGTGGCCCTTGAGCTTCTCGACCACCGCCACTACGCCGTCGTGCCGCCCGACCCGCAGGTTGTCGCGCTGCGCCACGTCGTGGGTCAGCACCACCCGCGAGTTGGCTCCGACCCGGGACAGCACCGTGAGCAGCACGTTGCGCTCGAGCGACTGGGCCTCGTCCACGATCACGAACGCGTCGTGCAACGAACGGCCGCGGATATGCGTCAGCGGCAGCACCTCGAGCATGCCGCGATCCATCACCTCGTCGATCACGTCACTGCTGGTCAAAGCGCCGAGCGTGTCGTACACCGCCTGGGCCCACGGCTGCATCTTCTCCGACTCCGAACCCGGCAGGTAGCCGAGTTCCTGGCCGCCGACCGCGAACAACGGCCGGAACACCACCACCTTCTTGTGCTGCCGGCGCTCCATCACCGCCTCCAGGCCCGCGCACAGCGCCAGCGCCGACTTACCGGTACCGGCCCGGCCGCCGAGCGAGATGATGCCGACATCCGGATCCAGCAGCAGATCCAGGGCGACCCGCTGTTCGGCCGAGCGGCCCCGGATACCGAAGGCCTCCCGGTCACCGCGGACCAGCCGGATGCGCTTGTCCGGCATCACCCGGCCGAGCGCACTGCCCCGCTCCGACAGCAGCACCAGACCCGTGTGGGTCGGGAAGTCGCGGCCCTCGGGAATGTCCAGCACACCGTCTTCGTAGAGCGAGTCCACGTCGGCGGTCGGCACCTCCAGCTCGCTCATCCCGGTCCAGCCGGATTCGAGCGCGAGTTCGGCCCGATACTCCTCGGCGTACAGACCGCAGGCGGACGCCTTGACCCGCATCGGCAGGTCCTTCGACACCAGCGTGACCTGCTTGCCCTCGGCCTGGAAGTTGCAGGCCACCGCGAGGATGCGGCTGTCGTTGTCACCCAGCCGGAATCCGGCCGGCAGGCTTTCGGGATCGGTGTGGTTGAGCTCCACCCGGATGGTTCCACCGTTTTCCCCGACCGGCAGCGGCGCGTCGAGCCGGCCGTGCTGAATCCGGAGTTCGTCCATCAGCCGCAAGGCGGTCCGGGCGAAGTATCCGAGTTCGGGGTGATGCCGTTTGCCCTCCAGTTCGGTGATCACGACCACGGGGATCACGACCTCGTGCTCGTCGAACCGCAGTAACGCGTGCGGGTCCGACAACAGGACCGAGGTATCCAGCACAAAAGTGCGCTGGCCGGAGCCGGTGGAAGTGGATGAGGTGCTAGACGTCCTGGCGGTGGCAGCCATGTCGTTCGTCCTCTCGGGCCGCGACGCACACCACGCCCGGCCCACCAGTGTCAGGTGATGGACCGGGGCAGGGCCCGGGGCTCTGGTGCAGAACCCCTCTGGGCAACAGCAGAAACCAGCGAGAACGAACGAGGTCTCCGGCAGACCGATCTGCCGCTCATGGGGCCACCGGGTGGTGGTCGACTCTTCTCATCTGATCGGGCCTCCCGAACGACCGGCTTCCCCTCCGACCGTCACTATGAATGTAGAACCGGCCATCAAGTCGCGCAGGTCGACACGCCAGCACAGCCGGTTAACGCCGTGTAAACGTTCGTCCCCGCGGGTGAACCAGCTCCGCCGCGAGGGTGATCCCGGCCGCTGCCGAGGCAACCAAAACTGATGCCATGAGCCCCCGTTGGCCGGTTGTCACCGGCACCTTGACCGCCGCGTGGTCCTTCGCGTACGGCGCGGCCGGTCTCGCCTGGACACTCGACGCGCCCGGCTATCCCTTCGCGGTGGTTCATGAGGACCGCACCACGATGTCCCTGCTGGAAGGGACTCCGGTGGAGGTTGTCGGGCCGATCCTGTGCGGTTTGGGCTTGTTCGGTGGCGTTGTCGCCCTGCTGATGACGTTTAGGCCGCCGCAAGGACGGCGTTCCGTTCTGGTGTTCGGTTGGCTACTGGCGGTGACGCTGGCTCTGCTGATTCCGGACTTCACCCTGCTCGCGATGATCGCGTTCGCGCCGGCGATCGTGGTCTTCATTTTCACGGGTGTTCCTGGCCCGCAGGAACTCGGCGACATCGTGTATTGGCATCGCCTGAACCTGCTGATCGTTTTCGCCGGTGGCGTGCTCTGGGCCTTCACCACGCTGGCCTACCAACGCAGATCCCGCGGGGCATGTCTGGCCTGCGGCTCGACCCGGGTGGACCCCGCGAAAGCCCTGCGCTGGGGGCGATGGGCCGTCGCGGTCGCCGTACTGTCGACGATCCCGTACGAACTGACCCGGGCGGCTTGGTACTTCGGCTGGCCGCTCGGCATCACCGACGAGTTCCACCAGATGATGGTGGACACCCCGGGCATGCTCGAGATCGGTCTGGCGATGGCCCTGGCGAGTATCGGCGGCAGCCTGCTCACCCATGGCCTGGTCCGCCCGTGGGGTGAGGTTTATCCCCGGTGGATCTGGTTCCGGGCCGGGCGGCGAGTGCCACCCAGGCTGGCGATCATCCCGGCTGGACTCGTCGCCCTCGCGCTCGTACCGGCTGGGCTGATGAACCTGCGCCTGCCGTTCGAGGAAGGCCTGTGGGCCCTGAACGGCCCGGGGGTGCTATGGACCGTCTGGGGCGTGGCGCTGGGCGTCGCGACGTACGCCTATCACCTACGGCGCCGGACGGCCTGCGCGAAGTGTGGGGCTACGTCCCGAAGCGCCGTTCCCGCTGGGCATAGCTCCGAATAGCGCGCAGGAAGTCGACATGCCGGAAGTCCGGCCAGAGGGCTTCGCAGAAATAGAACTCGCTCAGGGCGCTCTGCCAGAGCAGGAAGCCGCCGAGCCGCTGCTCCCCCGATGTACGGATCACGAGGTCCGGATCCGGCTGGCCCTTGGTGTAGAGGTGTTCGGCGATGTGCTCGACGTCGACCCGCTCGGCCAGTTCCTCGATCGAGATGCCCTTGGCGGCCTCTTCGAGCAACAGCGACCGGACCGCGTCGGCCAGCTCGCGGCGTCCGCCGTACCCCACAGCGACATTGACGAGCATGCCGTCGATCTTGTGCGTGGCGGCGTCCGCGGCTTTGAGGGCCTCCGCGGTCGGGGCCGGCAGCAGGTCGAGCGCGCCAACGGGATGGATCTGCCAGCGGCCGATCGAGGTCAGCTCCTCGACGGTCTGCTCGATGATGCGTAGCAGGGGTTCGAGTTCCTCGGCCGGGCGGGTCAGGTTGTCGGTGGACAGCATCCAGACCGTGACCACCTTGACGCCGACCTCGTCGCACCACTCGAGGAAGTCGGTGATCTTGCTGGCACCGGCCTTGTGGCCCGAGGACACCGGGTTGCCGACCGCTCGGGCCCAGCGCCGGTTGCCGTCAATGATGACGCCGATGTGCCGGGGGATCTGGTCCGCGGTGAACGACCGCGCGACCCGTCGCTCGTACAGGCCGTAGACCACGTCGCGCACTCGCTGCTTGCCTGGTATCCGCATGGGCAGAAGTCTTCTCCTCGTTGGTTGAGATGAGGCTAGTCCAGATGTTTGATGCCCGCAGGACCTGTTGAGTTGTCAACGGCCAGGGAAGATCTCCCGGATCGTTAGGTGAGTGGCGGTGATGTCGCCTACATTTCACCTGCGCGGAGCTTGAACCTACGGTTGCGTAGGTTACGGTTGCGTAGGTAGACCGCCGCACTTTCGAGAGGACGCGATGACGGCCAATCCCAGCAGCGAGACCGGCAGTCAGCAACGCGATCTGGGCGATCGGCTTTCCGATGCACTGTCGCCGCTGAAGCCGAAGTTACGCGGCTGGTTGCACGCCGGCACGTTCCCGCTCGCGACGGCCGCCGGCATCGTACTGATCTGCCTGGCACCGACAACCGCCGCCCGTTGGGCCGCCGCCGTCTACACCGTTGGCGCGATGCTGCTGTTCGGCATCTCTGCGGTCTATCACCGCTTCTACTGGGGTCCGCTCGGTGAGGCGGTCCTGCGTCGGCTGGACCACAGCAACATCTTCCTGCTCATCGCGGGCACCTACACGCCGCTTGGCGTGGTCCTACTCAAGGGCAACGACAGGATCCTGCTGCTCAGCCTGGCCTGGGGTGGCGCGTTGCTGGGCATTCTCTTCCGCATCTTCTGGGTCGGTGCCCCGCGCTGGCTGTACACCCCGATCTACCTGGCGCTCGGCTGGGTCGCCATCTTCTGGATGGCGGACTTCTATCGGTACGGCGGCGCCGCGGTCGTGACCCTGCTCGCCGTCGGCGGCGGTCTGTACTCGGTCGGTGCGGTCGTCTACGGCCTGAAGAAGCCCAATCCGAGCCCGCGCTGGTTCGGATTCCACGAGATCTTCCACGCTTGCACGGTGGCCGCATTCATCTGCCACTACATCGCGGTCAGCCTCGCCACCTACCGCGCCGCTTAGGCGGTTTCGGTCGCCCTTGCCGGGGTGATGCCGAGTTCCCGCGCGGTGGCGAGGAATTCGGCATAGCGTTGTGGGCCCAGTTCGGTTTGCCAGCGCTTTTCCACCTGCGCGATCACGGCCTGCACCATGGCTACGCCCTCGTCGCCTCGCGATGTCCGCCGCACCAGCCGCACTCGCTTGTCCACTGGCAGCCGCTCGGAACTGACGTAGCCGTTGCGTTCGAGGTAGTTCACGTGTTGGCCGAGGCCTTGTTTGGTCATGCCCGCCACCTCAGCGAGATCGGTGATGCGCGCGCCTTCGGGCGGGATCAGCTCGAGCAGCCTGAAGTGCGAGGCCCGGAGCTCGGCGAAGGACGGTTCGGCCAGTTCGCTGATGTCGGCGCGTAGCCGGGACATCAAGAGGCCGAGCACTCCCGCCAAATGCAGCACCGGTACTCCGTTGACGGAAGTCATAAGGTCACTTTACTATCGAACTGGTAAGGCCGCTTTACTTTCTCGGTCTTGTCTCTCTGGTGAGGCTGGCTTTCTCGTGGCGGGGGCTATGGCATGACAACGACGAGTACGGCGTTAGCGCCGCTGGGCCGTGCCGCGCTCGACGAAGCGGCCTTCGTGGAGCTGGTTCGCGTGATTACGGGCCATCCGGGCGCGGAGCCGCTCGCTACTCGGGTCGATCCCGTGCCGTACCCGATCGGCACCCCGACCACCGCCGAGCTGCTGCGCGTGCGCGGTACGGCGCTCCTGCCCGGCGGTGAACGGCGGCACTGGTCGTGCTTCGTGAAGCGGCTCCAGTCGGCCAAGTGGTGGGACGGCCTGCACCTGGTGCCGGCGCCGCTGCGCGACGATTTCATCGCGAACATCCCTTGGCGGGTGGAGATCGCCGTACAGCGGTCCAACCTCGCGTCCCTGCTACCGCAGGGCCTCCGCCTCGCGACGTCGTACCGGATCGACGAGTACGACGACGAGCGGGCCACGTTGTGGATGGAGAACGTCGAACCAACTCCCGGGCCGTGGGGCCTGGAGCGGTTCGAGCGCTCGGCGTACTTGCTGGGACGGCTTTCCGCTCGTCGCCAGGCGCACCTGGTCGAGCCGCTGCTGCCGCGGCAGGGGATCACTACGCCTGGAATGAGTTTGCGGTACTACGTGGACGGGCGGGTGCTGCGCGGCACGATCCCGGTGCTCGCCGATGATGCGACTTGGCAGCACCCGGTCCTGAAGGAGGCGGTCGAGGCCTGCGGTGAGAGCACCTTGCGGGGCGAGTTTCTCGGGCTGGCTGAACGACTTCCGGCCGCTATGGATGGCCTAGATCGTTTGCCGCAGTGCTACCAGCACGGTGACGCAAGCCCGCAGAACCTGCTGGTACCGGCCGATTCGCCGGAGGAGTTCGTCGCGATCGACTGGGGCTTCGACTCACCGCAGGCTGTGGGGTTCGACCTCGGGCAGCTGCTGGTCGGCCTGGCTCATGCGGGTGAACTCGCGCCGGAGGCCTTACCTGCCGTGCATCGCGTGATCGTGCCCGCGTTCTGCGAAGGCCTTGAAGACGAGGGCTTGGCCGTGTCGAGGAGTGACGTCGAGTACGGCTACCTCGGTTCGCTGCTGGCCCGGGCGACGTTCACCGCGCTGCCGCTGGAGTGCCTCGCGGCGCCGGAATCGCCTGCGCTGGTGGATTACTTCACGTACCGGGTTCGGTTGGCCCGCGCGCTGGTTGACCTCACCTCGCAGGTCGACCTGACCTCGCGGGTGCGCTAGACGCGTTTGAGTACGAAGACCCGGATGGTGCGGTCGCCGGCCCGGTCGACGTACGTGTTGTAGGCGGGCCAAACCTCGGTCACCAACGCCCAGACCCGGTCGCGCTCGGCGCCTTCGGCCAAGGTAGCGCGCACGGGGATCTCCCGGCCGTGGAGCGCGACGACCGCGTCCGGGTTGGCGAGGAGGTTTCCGGACCACGCCGGGTGGTTGGCCTGGCCCCAGTTCGAGGCGGTCACGACGAAGTTGTCGCCGTCGGGCGCGAAGAGCAGCGGGATCGTACGCGGCTGGCCCGTCTTGCGGCCCGTTGTGGTGAGCAGCAGCGTGGGCAGGGCGGAAACGCCGACAATGTTGATGCGGCCCTTGGTACGGCGTTGCAGCCAGCGATCGACCGGTACCACCGCGCGCCCGATAGCGGCGAACGAGCGCGTGTGGCCGAGCTTGCGGATGACATTCGTGTACCAGCCCATGCGGGGCAGTCTGCCTGGAGCCCGAAAGCGGGTATGCATGGGGTGTGAAGATCCACCAGCCCATTCAGCACCGGCTCACCGCAGTCGCTTTGCTCGCCGGCCTCGCCCTGACCGGGTGTGGCGACGAGTCCGGCCCGGTTGGCGGCCCCGCGCAAACAGCGAGCCCTGCCCCGTCAGCCTCCCCCAGCGCAGAGCCCTCCCCCAGCACGACGGTCTCGCCCAGTACGTCGAGCAGCCCGTCGCCGACCGCGGACGCGCTGCCGCTCGTACTCACCCGTGACGGCGGTTTCGCCGGCTTCGCGGACCGGATCGCGATCGGCCCGGACGGCATCGCGGACGTGAGCACCCGCAGGGGCAAATCCCGCTGCCGAGTCGAGGCGGGGCTGCTGGCCACCATCAAGACGGCCGCAGCCAAGATCGATTGGTCCGCGCTGGAGTCGAAGCCTCCCACCGAGCAGCATCCCGACGACATGATCGTGGCCGTCGCGGCTCAGGGCGGTATCGCCCGCCTGGAGGACCCTCGCGTTCAGCCGCTCGAAGATCCCCTCGGGCAACTCCTGAAGGAGTCCTACCAGCCCGACATCAACCGCTCCCTCTGCAAGCCGGTCTGACGCCGAGAGCTGACAAAGCCGGACCAGGGCCTAGGCCGATTTGCTGTCTGGGTTCTCGGGTGAACCCGGAGGTCGGTCGGGTTCGTTCGGATCCGCTGATTCATCGGTGCTGAGCTCTCCGGTGTTGAGATCGATCTGGCCGAGGTAATGCGTGCCGATGTGGTCGACGCGATAGTGGGTTCCAAGCGGACTGGTCCACTCGACGCTGCCGTCGGGCAGGCGGAGGTAACGCCAGCCTCCGTGAGTTTTGGCGCGGTGAGGTAGGCGTGTGAGTGGTGCGAGGTTGGTCGTACTGGTTTGCCCTGGTGGCCCGTTCTTGTCGTACGGCGTGACGTGATCCAGGTCAGTGCGCAGGGTTGTTTCGCCAGTGGACCAAGGGAACACCGGCACGGGATAGCGCAGTTTCATCCACTCTCTGATGCGATGCGGCACTTCGTAGGCATCGACGCTGAGTTGTTCGCGCAAATCGATGATGGGCTTGACGACGATGCGGTGATGGCCGACCAGTTCGGCCAGCTGAGACACCAGAAGCGGCCCGAGTTCCTCGACGCGCATAACGCCGTCGCCGGTGGCGAGCGAGTAGTCGGTGAGATGCACGTAGATCGTCGTCTGCGGTGCCCGCCTACGGCTGTGGTAGTCGGCCCTCTGCCACGGCAGCAACATCTCGTCGTCGGCGATCACCGAACCATCGACGTCCCCGTCCACGTCCACATCCATGTCCGCATCCACCGCCCCAGCCGCATGGGCACGAGCACGAGCGCGAGTCCGAGCGTTATCCCGAAGGCTGAGCGCAGCCTCCGGATCAGCCAACAGCCCCAGAGCCTTCGCCCGCCGCTGCTGCAAACTGTCCGTGTCCCCGCAGAGCGCGTAGGCCTCCGCAAGCTCCTCCACCACGGCATCAAGCCGAATGGCGTCACCCGCAGCCGTACGAGCGATCACGGACTTGGTGCCGTGCTCGTTCGACCGACCGACCCACACACCACGCTGCCGGTCCAGGAACTCCGCATCGGCCTTCGCCTTGTCAGGATCGGCCTGCATCTTGGCAGCTGTGATGATCCGCCCCAGGCGCGTGGGCGTGACGGTATTGATAATGCCGTGAACGCGATCGTCCACAATCGCCGCCGCCGTCTGCGTCAGACTCAGACAGGCGCGAGCAAGCTGACGAGCACGCCAAGGTTCCGCCTTGCCAGCCAGAACCTGCGCAAAGGTCTTCGGAAAACGATGCCGCAGCGCAAGTGCCTCACCCAGGTAGGCCGAAGCGGCGCCAGGCGACATCCCCCACCGAGCGCCAAGCTCAAGCGGAGCGAATTCAGCAATAGCGGGGCAACCCTCACCGCCGTACACCCTCAGGCGTTCGATACCAGGAACTATCTCGCCGGCAGGCGGCGGTTCGATAGTCGCATTGAGGTCTGCATACCGCAGCGCCAGCAGCAGCAGCTGCGTTTCGCCCGCGGCAATCTGGGCGCGCACGTCGGCGCCGCCGGCCAGGACCTGGCCGGCGTCGAGATCCCCAACAGCAACGCTTTCGCACATGCCATGGAGGATATCGACCCAGCAACCCTCAAAACCCGTTATCCACAAGGCAATTCGAGCGGCTCAGCCCCATACGCCCGGTGCAGCAACTCCACAAACTCAAGTGCCTCCGGAAGCTCCAACGCCTCCATACGGCCCACAGCCACCCCTGGCGACCACGAGTTCATGACAACCGCACCAGTCAACGACGGCAGATCGGCGCGCGTAACCACTTCCTCCCGTTGCGGCACGCCAAGCCGCTCCAACTGTCGCCGGACGATCCCCATCGTCGTACCCACCAGCGTGTCGGCGTCCGGCCACACCACCCCCGAGCCGTCCCAAAAGGCCAAGTTCCAGATCGTAGCCTCAGTGAAACCGGCCACCCGGTCTACGGCTGAACGTCCCCAGTCAGCAACCGGACCCCCGAATACATGGTCGCGGTCAACGAAAGATCGGACGGCCCTGCCTCGATCGCCGACCGGAGGTGGTCGCGCACCTCCTCATCCGGCATCGCGCGCCCGAACAGCTCGAGCGATGCGCTCCGCAACGGGCCAGATGCAGCTCGAGCCCACGGACCCCCCCTCCCGCACCTGCATAGCGGTGAAGTGCGCGTAGCCGGCGAAAGCAAGCGTCCCGAGCCCTTTCACCGTCGCCGGCCGCCCGTTGCGCTCCACCACAAATGAGGTCATGCCCCAAGTCTGCCAAGCGCCCCGGGACAAAGAGCCGAAGTAAGCAAAAAAGACCGGCCTGGTACTGCCTGCGGGCGGCAGGCAGTACCAGGCCGGGAAAAAGCCCGAGGGCTAGTTGGTGGTGAGGGCCACGTCGTCGATGACGAAGCTGGTTTGCAGGGACGAGTCCTCCGCGCCCAGGAACTTCACCGTGACGGTTTTCCCCTTGTACTGCAGAACGTTGAACGTCTTCTGCACATACGTCGAGTTCTTGTTCAGGTTCGAGTACGTCGCCAGCGTGGTCGTGGTGGTTCCGTCCACGATCTGCACCTTGACCGTGTCGTACACCGTCGAAGTGGTCGTCTCACCCGAGTCGATGCGGATCCACAGCGACAGCGAGGCGGTGGTCGCGGTGGCCGGGATAGCCACGGACTGACCGATATTCTCCGTGCTGGTGCTGCCGTTGCCCATCAGCCAGGCCTTCCAGCTACCGGTGCGAGCCGGCTTGGAGGTGCTGCTGGTGACAACGCCGCTGGTACCGGTCCAGTTGACCGCGCCGGACTCGAAGCCCGGGTTCAGCAGCCGGTTCGTACCGGCCGGCGGCTCCGGGTCGGCGTAGTCCTTCTGCGCGTAGTTCCAGACCATGTGGCCGATCGCGTCGATGTTGCGGTCGAGCGCCGTCAGGCTCAGGTTGTTGATGTTGTCGCAGGCGCGGTGGTAGCACGGGTCGTAGGCCTGGCCCGCCGTACCGCCCCACTTGGTGGCCTGGGCGGAGGTCTTCGTGCCCTCGGCACCGGTGAACGTGCCCGCGGTCGCGATGCCCGAGGCGCGGAACGCCGCGTGGTCGGAGCGGCCCTGCACGTCGATGTACTCGGTCGCGATGTTCTTGCTGGTGAAGTACGCGGTGAGATCGTCGCGAGCGCCGTTGCCGGCCGGGTTGTCGTTGTAGACGAAGTAGCCCGGGTTCGGCGAGCCGATCATGTCGAAGTTGAGGTAGAGCCGCAGCTTGGCCTTCTCGGTGGCGGACAGCTGGCCGACGTAGTACTTCGAGCCGAGCAGGCCGATCTCCTCCGCACCCCAGAAGCCGAACCGCAGCCGGTTCCGCGGGGTCTGCCCGCTGGCCGCGTAAGCGAGGGCGACCTCGAGTACGCCGGCGCTACCGGTGCCGTTGTCGTTGATCCCCGCGCCGGAGCTGACGCTGTCCAGGTGCGCACCGGTCATCACGACGTGATTGGCGTCGCCGTGCGGCCATTCCGCGATCACGTTGTACGACGTACCGGCGGAGGTGGAGAACGACTGCAGGGTGGTGGTGTACCCGGCGGCGTCGAGCTTGGCCTTCACCCAGTCCGCGGAGGCCTTGTAACCGGGCCGGCCGGTGTAGCGGTTGCCCCCGTTGGCGGTGGCGATCTCCTGGAGCTTGTCCAGGTGCGCCTTGGTGTTGGTGACGGAGATGTCCGGCGACACGACGGCGGTCGCCGAGGACGGAGCAAGCAGCACGGTGGCGGCGGTCAGGCCGAGCGCACCGAGTCCGGTGGCCACCCGGATCAGGGACGTTCTCATAGCTGGTCCTCCTCGAACCTGGAACAAGACAAGAGTGCCCGGGGATGGGGCCTGGGCGGAGGCCCCACCCCCGGACACGGTCAAGCAGTTACCGGCTGGATCAGCCGGCCAGCAGCGACACGTCGTCGATGACGAAGCTGGTCTGCAGGGACACGTCCTCCGCGCCCAGGAACTTCACCGTGACGGTCTTGCCCTTGAACGCCGACACGTCGAACGTCTTCTGCGTGTAGGTGGTGTTCTTGTTCAGGTTCGAGTACGTCGCCAGCGTGGTCGTGGTGGAGCCGTCCACGATCTGCACCTTCAGCGTGTCGTACACGGTGGAGGCGGTGGTCTCCGCGGTGTCGATCCGCAGCCACAGCGACAGCGAGGCCGACGGTGCGGTGGCCGGGATGGCAACGGACTGACCGATGTTCTCGGTGCTGGTCCGGGCGTTGCCCATCAGCCACGCCTTCCAGCTACCGGTGCGAGCCGGCTTGGAGGTGCTGTTGGTGACCACGCCGCTGGTACCGGTCCAGTTGACCGCACCGGACTCGAAGCCCGGGTTCAGCAGCCGGTTCGTGCCGGTCGGCGGCTCGGGGTCGGTGCCGTCGCACTTGGCGACGCCGGCCGGAACCGAGATGCCGTTGAACGCGGCCTCGATGCCCTTGCACTGGGCGGACCCGGCGCCGTACAGCTCCTTGGCCGAGGTGATGGCGCCCTCACGAGCGTCCTTGTAGGTGCTGCCCGAGCTGAGCTTGGTGCTCAGCGTGCGGTACCAGACCTTGCCGACCACGTCGCGGCCGACACCGGTGATGGTGGCGCCGTTGCAGGCGGTGGAGGTGTGCGTGACGCCACCGAACACCTTGCTGCCGGTGCCCTCAGCGGCCAGGTAGGCCCAGTGGTTCAGCGGACCGGAGGAGTAGTGCGGGTCGGCGCCGCCGACCGAGGTGCTCCAGCAGTCGTAGCTCTTGCCGTCCTTGCTCGGCTTGTCCATCCAGCGCAGCGGCGTGCCGTTGCCCCGGATGTCGATCTTCTCGCCGATCAGGTAGTCGCCCGGGTCCGCGGTGTTGTTCGCGGAGAACTCGACCAGGGTGCCGAAGATGTCGGAGGTGGCCTCGTTCAGGCCGCCCGCGTCACCGAAGTAGTTCAGGTCGGCGGTGGCCTCGGTGACACCGTGGCTCATCTCGTGACCCGCGACGTCGATCGAGGTCAGCGGCTTGGCGTTGCCGGCTCCGTCGCCGTACGTCATCTGGGTACCGTCCCAGAAGGCGTTCACGTAGGCGTTGCCGTAGTGCACGCGGGACCGCGCACCGACGCCGTTGTTGAAGATGCCGTTCCGGCCGTGCACGTTCTTGAAGTAGTCCCAGGTCAGCTGGCTACCGTAGTGCGCGTCCACGCCGGCGGTCTGCCGGTTGGTCGGCGACCCGGTGCCCCAGGTGTCGTCCGCGTCGGTGAACAGCGTGCCGGTACCGGAGGTGCCACCGTTCAGGTCGGTGGTGTTGTTGCCACCGCGCGAGGTGTCCTTCATCTCGAAGTTCGTGCCGGGCTTCGAGGTACCGATGCCCACCTGGCCCGAGTACATCGAGTTGCCGTTACCGGTCCGGACGCGCTCGTTCTCGGCCAGCACGGCACCGGTCGCGGCGTCCACGTACGTGTGCAGCTGGGACGGGGTCTGGTCGGCCCGCACACCGGTGGTGATGACCTCGTACGCGAGACGCGGCTTGCCGTCGGCGGCAAAGATGACCAGGTCACCCTTGTTCGTCTTCGGGGCGTAGCCGGCTTCCTTCGCGCCCTTCGCCTCCGCCGCGGCCTCGGACAGCCGGGGCTTGACGGAGGCCACCGCGATCGACTTCGCGCCGCGGTTGTAGGTCACCTTGGAGATGGCGCCCTTCTCCCGGCGCACGATCAGGTCTCCGCCGAGAACCTTGAGGCCGTTGAAGGTACGGTCGTAACGAACGAACTCGGTGCCGTCGCGGTCCTTCAGCACGCTGCGGACCACGAGCTTCTCACCGCTACCCAGGTTGAGGGCTTCGGCGGTCTGCGCTGCGCGCTCCTGCTCGGCCTGGAGTGCGGCCTGCTGGACAACGCCGGCGTCGGGGAGTCCTGCGGTGGGCAGGCTCGCCCCAGCGGGCGCTACGGACATGCCCGCTGCTGCGACCACGACCACCGCCCCTACTGATGTCAGTCGTTTCAAGACAACATCTCCTCACGGTGTGGTCGCTGTTTGGGCGCAGCGACCGATAACAGATGGGGACGCCGGATGCATGACACAACGGTGCCACCGCGTAGATGTGACACCGTGTGTCATTACATGCGAGTTCTGTTACATCCGACTGAGGGAGGACTCTCTACCTCCGCGAGCCGTGAGTCAAGGGATTCCGCCGAAACAGCAGGGAAAACCTGCAATGATCGCGCTGTCAGCGCGGCGGGCCGACCAGCACCCGAAGGTCCTCCGGCAACACGACCGGCTGCTTACAGGTGAACTTCTCACAAACGTACGCCGCCGGACGCCCCTCCAGCAGGTCGCGCGCCTGCATCAGCGGTACGTCGCTCCCGGGCGATCCGCTCGCCAGCGGAGTCCCCCACTGGGCCTCGACCAAGGCGGTCCGGAGCAGCTCAGGCGATTCGCCCACGATGGCGATTTCCTGCGGACCGGAGGCGATCGTTTCGGCCACGGCCAGCCCACGCCCGGCGAAGCGCGCCGCGCGGGCGCCCAGTCCCGCGCACGCTGTCAGGGCCTGACCGGCGGCCACCTCGTGCCGAGCCGATCCGGTCACGCCGGCGTAAACCATCAGGGCCTCGGCCGCGAGCGAGACGCCGGCGGGACTCGCGTTGTCAGTCGGATCCTTCGGGCGCCAAACCAGCGCCTCGGCGTCGTCGGCGGTGTCGTAGAAGGTGCCATCGGCAACAAAGTGGTCGAGGACGCGATCGAGCAGTGCCTCGGCCACTCGCAGCCAGGCGGCATCACCGGTGATACCGAGTAGCACCAAGCACGCGTGCGCGAAGGCCGCGTAGTCCTCGAGTACGCCGTTCGCCTCGCCGCGTCGGCCGTCGCGTGACGTGCGGTAGAGACGGTCGCCGTCGAGATGCACCTCGCGCAGCAGGTTCGCCGCGTTCACCGCCGCGTCGACGTACGACGGCTCTTCGAGGATGACACCCGCGCGGGCCAGCGCCGAGATAGCCAGGCCGTTCCAGGCGGCAACCACCTTGTCGTCCCGGCCGGGCCTGGTCCGCTCGGCCCGGGCGTTCCGAAGCACCGTACGGGCGGCTTGCCAGCGGTCGGCGTCGTCCGGGTCTTGCAGGAGCTGCAGCACCGACGAGCCGTGCTCGAACGTTCCGGCCGGGGTGACCTCGCACAGGCGCATCACCCAAGCCGCTTCCTCCGGCCCGAGTACGGCGGTCAGCTCGGCCGGGGTCCATACGTAGAAGCGGCCTTCCTCCCCTTCGGTATCAGCGTCCAGCGCGGAGGCGAAACCACCTTCGGGCGTGCGCAGTTCCGCAAGCAGGAAGTCCGCCGTCTCGCGGGCGATGCGCCCGGCCAACGGCGAACCGTCGATGGCGAACCAGTTCGTGTAGACGTCGAGCAGCAACGCGTTGTCGTACAGCATCTTCTCGAAGTGCGGCACGATCCACTGGCCGTCCACGCTGTACCGCGCGAAGCCACCCGCCAGCTGGTCGTACATGCCGCCACGGGCCATCCGCTCACACGTCTTCGCCACCATCGTGAGCGCCTCCGCGGAGGTGGTCCGGCGGTGATGGCGCAGCAGGAAGTCGAGCACCATCGACGGCGGGAACTTCGGCGCTCCCCCGAACCCGGCGTCGATCGGATCGAAGTCCCGGCCGAGCTGGGTGACCGCCCGGTCCAGCAGTTCCTCGTCATAGCCCGCGCCGGCCGTACCGAGATCGCGCGCGGCCAGCTGGTCCACGATCGAGCCGCCGATCTCGGTGATCTGGGCCCGCTTGTTGCCCCAGGCATCGATCAGCGCGGCCAGGATCTGCTGGAACGAGGCCATGCCGGGACGGGGTTCCAGCGGGAAGTAGGTGCCGGCGAAGAACGGTTTGCCGTCCGGGGTGAGGAAACACGACATCGGCCAGCCACCTTGACCGGTCATCGCGACCGTGGCCTGCATATAGATGGCGTCCACGTCGGGCCGTTCCTCGCGGTCGACCTTGATACACACGAAGTGCTCGTTCAGGTACGCCGCGGTGGCCTCGTGCTCGAACGACTCGTGCGCCATCACGTGACACCAGTGGCAGGCCGAGTACCCGATCGAAAGAAACACCGGTACGTCGCGCTCGCGCGCCTCGGCGAACGCCTCCTCTCCCCAGAAGTGCCACTCCACCGGATTGTCCTGATGCTGCAAGAGATACGGGCTCGTAGCGTTCACCAGGCGGTTCATCGAAGTGTCACTCCGTTCCAGTGGTAGTTGCATCACTTTTGATGCATCAGGCACGTTGCGGGCTCAGATCTCAGTCGTCCGCGCACTGCTACCTGCCCGAGCTTAGCGAGGACGGTCGGGATGGCCATGCACTTCAGGACACCTTGCCATCACTGTCATAGCTGGCTTGAAGTATCCGGTCTGATTACTTGCGGGCATCGCTTGACAGTTCTGTCACGCGCGGTGCCGCAGTATCCGAAATGGTTACCTGGCAGGTTCTCATGACAGTGCCTGCGCGGACCCTGTCGCGAGGCCTTGCACATTTGGTCGCTGACCTGGAGCTGCGTCAACTCACCCTGGTCAGGATGGACGACCAAGCCCCGCCTCGCTGAGGAGGCGGGCTTCGAACTCCACCGAAGGTACTCGCCGGCCGGCTGCGCGAGGCAGGGTGGCTACTACCCACCGGGCAACGCGGGGTGTACGAGTTCGCCCCGGTGCGCACGCCGGACCCTACGGCCACCGCGACCCGTTCATCGACTTGCGGGCCGCAATGCTGGCTGGTCACGACTCAGCGACAGTTGCCCTGGGCAGCGCCCTGTGGCTCCACGGATTGGCCAAGCGGGCGCCGGTCAACGAACTGGACGAGGAACTACACCGGCGACCGACCACCGTGCGCCCACGACTTGCCTATCTACTCAGCGGCGACGCGCCGAAGACAGCGGACCTGCCGCAACCGACCAAACCAAACAACGTGACCTCTCCACGCGGTGTCCCGAGGGGGTACCGTCCGACCAAGCGATCCGCGACTACGGCCGAGCGCTGCGGCTCGCGTTGAAGACCGACACCCGGCTGGCCGCGGAGATCGTCAGGTCCTACGATCCCCGGATTACGCCGGAGCGCTATCCGTCGACCGCGGCGCACGGGCCCTGGCCGGCCGAAGTAACGACGCACGCCGACCACCACGCGCTGACCGTGCTCTTCGAGGTGAGCACGCGGCTCGCGGGCCCGGACTTACAGGTCCGGGCCCGCGAGCGGATGGCCGAGGTCCTGGCGGCCAGCGGTGATGCCAACTCCATCGTCATCACCTTCGACCGGCGGCGGGCCCACGAAGTGCTCGATGCCGGTTTGGTGCCGTCGGAGCCACAGCCGTTGATGTCGTAGCAGTACAGGGGATGGTCGTACGCTTTCGGTCGGTGTCGAGCACGACCAAGGACGGCCCGCACCAGGCGCCCGTCACTGGGACAGATGTCGTGGTGGGAGGTTTTCGTACTGTGATATGTGAGGACCGGTGAAGTGGGGGCGGTGGTAAGCGACTACCCCTAGAGCCAAGCCCACTTCTGGTGGTTGCCGCTGTTGCAGGTGTTGGGGTAGACAGTTCCCTGCGAGTTGCTGTCCAGGCACTTTCCGGTCGCGGCATTTCGGAACCGGTAACCGTCGTCAGTCTTTCGGTACCAAATCTGGTACAAGCCGCTGTTGCATACATGGGTATAGGCCGTGGTGGAGTTGGCATCGAGGCACCGCCCGTTGCTGTTGTTCTTAAACCTCCATGACTCTCCGTCCCAGATCAGGGTCCATCGCTGATTACTCGATGTGTTGCAAGTCGTGGTCGACACCGCAGCTGTACTCGTACCCTGAAGACAGCGGTTGGTCGCCTTATTCTTCATTTGCACAACGTCGGCTTGCGCCTCGAACCCGGATCCGCTGTCGGACTGGATCATTGTGTCGGTCGCGTTGGTCTGCGCGGCGGGTTCGGCTTGGGCCGAAGCTGTAACGCCGACCGTGACGATCATGCCGGTGAACAGCATTATTAAAGTTCTTCTTAGACGGTGCATTCATTCTCCTTGAGGGCGTGTCTTTGTTGGTGAATTGCTTGTAGCCGGTGGCGACGGTGGAGTTCGATTTGACGTGTCAGGGTCGCGACAGTACGAGATGTCGCCGACGTGTCTCTGCCCGTACCGCACCCGTACCCCGAGGTCGCGCGCCGCCGTGACTCCAAGATCGGCTTAGCACCAACTGGTGCTCGGAACAGTTCAGTCAACTAGCCCATCCCACTTGGGCGCCTAGCGTGAACCGCCCAGCGCATTCGGTCCGGGTATCGCCTCCTCAGAGGGACCGGACGGGACGATCAGCCTGCTCGACCTGTCGGAGGGCAGGCCGCAGTTGTGATGCACCACTTCATGTTCGGCCCGGACTGGGGAGAGGGCTGCTCGAGATGTTCCTCCGCCGCCGACGGGATCGGCAGACTGCGTCAACTGCACGTCCGCAACACCACACTCGTGGCCGTGTCGCGGGCGACATACTCCAAACTCCGGCCCTGCGGTACGGGTGTTGTACGGGCAGGAAGACGTCGGCCACAACTCCTACCGTTGCGACGACATCAGCGGGCGGGTGCAACCCGGCTCGAGGTATCTCTCTTGGAGGATCGATGAAAACACGCGTTCTGAGGACCGTGGTGGGGCTGGCAGCGGTGCTGGGTAGCTCGCTGGTCGCAAGTCCGGCGCAGGCGGATGATGGTCCGGTGTCCGTTCGCGTCTACACCCAGGGATCCTCGGGCAGTGGCGGGATCGCAAAGACGTCTGTCAACTTCCTCAGCCAGACGGATATCCACTACAGCAACCTCACGGTGCGCGACGTGTGTCCCGGTGACAACCTTCCGGTACGCGTCTACGTCAAGGTGGTGTTCAGAGACGGAACTTCCGAAAATGACCTCGCTGGTTCGGACACCAACGGCTGCGGCTCCGATGGCACCAACCTAGGGGACTTCAGGACTGACTCCCCTTTCGCGCAGGTGGCGAAGGCAGGCCTGAGGGTTTGTGTCTACAACTCGGCTGGCAACCAGCGGTGCGCGGAATCGCTCCGGTCGAACCCTTACCTCTGAGCGTCCTGACAAACCCAGGTGACTTGGGCTGAGCCAAGAGTCGACGACAGCGACGACTCCCACCGACCCCACGGTACGGGTGTTGTACGGGAAGTGAGACGTCGGCGACGACTCCTACCGTTGCGACGACATCAGCGGGCGGGTGCAAGCCGGCTCGAGGCATCTCTCTTGGAGGATCGATGAAAACACGCGTTCTGAGGACCGTGGTGGGGCTCGCAGCGGTGCTGGGTAGCTTGCTGGTCGCAAGTCCGGCGCAGGCGACCAACGGTCCGGCGTCCGCTCGCGTCTACACCGAAGGATCTTCCGGCAGTGGTGGGCTAGCCACCGCGTCTCTCACCTTCGTCAACGCCTCGGACGTCACCTTCCGCAACGTTACCGTGCGCGACGTGTGTCCCGGTGATAACCGTCCGGTGAAGGTCTACATCAGGCTGGTGAGCACCCTGGGACACACCTCGTCTCGCTACGTGGGATCGGACACCAACGGCTGCGGCTCCGACGGCACCAATTTCGGGACCGTCTACGGCACTGCAGGCTTCACCGTGGCAAAGGCAGGCCTGACGGTGTGCCTCTACACGTCCACTCCCGGCCAGGAGAAGTGCGTGAACGGCGCGGTCAGAGACAACCAGCACGTCGGCTGACAAACCGTAGGCAACTCGGGCCGCCCCTGGATCCGGCGACAGCGGCACTCGCGTCATGCTGCCTGAGTGACGACGCCAGTGTGAGCTGCTTCGTCATTCAGGCAGCCTTGAGGACTAGTGCCGGAGTCTCGCAGGCCGACCTGGCCGCCAGCGGACGCACTGCTGCCGCGGAGGGCATGGCCCCCGCGGCAGCAGTTTCCAGCGATCCAGATCAGATCATGCGGTGCGGTACGAATCAGCTCGTCGGAAAGTTGTCCGGCGTGACGATCCGGCTACGGACAAACGCACCCGACTGGGACAGCTGCGTCGTGCCGTAGTTCGTACCGGCACACGTACCCGGCTTGAACGCGGCGCTGCTTTCGTTCGCGTCCGAGTAGGTCCAGTTGACGTGGCTGATCTTCAGCGAGTCGAGCAGATCGAGCCACGTCGTCGAGCTGGCGATGTCGACCGAGCCGCCACCGGTCGCGCTGGTGGTGCCCCACTCCGAGACGAATAGGGGGAGCTTCGTCGCCGCGTTACGGACCTCGGCGCGGTAGTTGTCGCGGTGCGACGCCGCGTAGAAGTGGAACGCGTACATGATGTTCGCATAGTTGAGCGGGCTGGTCACGATCTCCGCCGACGTGGACCCGTTCGAGACACCGAGCGATGACCAGCCACGCGTGCCGACGATGATGATGGCGTCCGGGTCGGCCGCCTTGATGATCGGGATGACCGCGTTCGCGTAGGTGCGGATCTGCTCCCACGTGACGCCGTTCGGCTCGTTCGCGATCTCGTAGATGACGTTCTTCTTCGCCGCGTTACGGGTGGCAACGTTCCGGAAGAATGTCTTCGCGTTCTCCAGGTTGACGTTGGGGTCACCCGGGGTCAGCGTGTGGAAGTCGATGATCGCGTACATGCCACGCTGCTCGACCTGGTCGACGAGGTTGTTCACCTGTGCAGTGAAGCCTGCCGGGTTGGTCGTGTAGCCATCCTCGTTCACGTACATCGCGATACGGAAGACGTCAGCCTTCCAGTCGTCCGCGACGGTGTCGAGCGAGTTGGTGTTGTAGCAGGACGGGAACCACTGCAGGCCGTGCGTGCTGACGCCGCGGAGCTGGATCGGCTTGCCGTACTGATTGCAGAGGTTGACGCCGCACACGCGCAGCTGACCGTTGATACCCACCGGGGTGCCCGTCGTGGGCGGGGTCGGCCTCGGTGTGGGCGTCGACGAGCCGGTGCAGGCGACTCCGTTGACCGTGAAACTCGTCGGGATCGGGTTGGACCCGCTCCATGAGCCGTTGAAGCCGAAGCTCGTCGTAGCGCCCGTCGCGAGCGAGCTGTTGTGGCCCATGCTCTTCGCGGCGACGACGTCGCCCGACTGTGTGACCGTGGCGTTCCAGATCTGCGAGACGCGCTGGCCGGACGCGAAGGTCCAGCCCACGGTCCAGCCGTTCAGGTTGTCGCCGAGGTTGGTGAGCGTGACGTTGGCGCCGAAGCCGCCGCCCCACTGGTTCGTGATGGCGTAGTCGACCTTGCAGCCGGCAGCGGCCTGAGCTGACGTGGCGGTGATCGCGCTGATCCCCGTCGTCGCCAGCAGACCCGCCGACAGCAAGGCAACCGCCCAAGTACGCAGAGACATGCTTCTCCTCGTTGTGATCATGGGTGCCGGGCGTCCCAGTGCCTTGGGCTCCAGTGCCCTAGTGGTCCCTTCGGGGTCGTCCGGTCACGAGTCGACGATGAGTGGTAGCGGCTCGCATCACCAGGCTCTTAAAGGCTTAGGAAATGCACACGACGGAGTCGCGGGAATCGAGGGCGCGTTCGCCGAGCGCGGCGTACCGCCGACCGTCCAGCATCTCTGCGACGGCGAGGTGTCCAGACTCTACGAACGCGCCCGGACGGACACATCGCCTGGCGGGCGACGACCTGCCCGGGACCGGCTAGCCCAGGGGTGTGTGGGCCATCGCGACGGACAGCCCGATGGCGATGGCCATGACGAACAGCTCGACGCCGACGAGCCGCCAGAAAGTGGAACCGGCGTCCGTGCGGGTCTTGATCACCTGGCGCCGGTGCCACCAGCCGCCGGCGATGAGCAATACGAAGGCGACGGTTTTCGCCAGCAGCAACGCGCCGTACCCACCACTGAAGAGGCGGCCGTCGACCACCGACTGGCGGAACAACCCGGTCAGCAGGCCACTGAGCAGTACCGCGACGGCTCCGACCAGCGCGACCTGGCCGAACCGGCGCAGCACGGTCGGCAGACCCACCGTGCTACCGCGGCCGTAGCGGACCACGCCCGCGAGACCGCCGATCCAGGCCGTCGCCGCGAACACGTGCACCGCGAGGCCGAGCGTGGCCGGAACAACGCCCGATTCGTCGCGCGGGAAGGCGGTCAGCAACGGCGGCAGCATCGCCGCGATGGCCAGTAACCCGGCGGTGAGGTTGTGCGGTGAGGTACGGATCCGCCGTGCCGTACCGGCGATCAGCGCGGCCAGAACGGCGGTCAGCAACAGCGCCTGGATCTCGGGCAACTTCGCGGCGGCGCCCAACCGGCTGAACAGCAAGGTGAAGGAGACGCCGAGGATGTCGGCGCCGATGGCGAGTGCGCCCAGCAGAGCCGACAGCGCCCAGACGACCGCGGCGAGGCGGGTGTCACGGACCGCGCGCTGACCTTGTACGCCGATGGGGCCGCCGTCGGTGCGGAGCAGGTACAGCACGCTCAGCAAGGACCCGGCGCAACCGATGGTGGCGAGGTCGATGAGCAGACTCGCCAGCGGCGAGGTCCACGCGACGACGAGGCCGCCGCTGGTCAGGCTCAGACCGGGATCAGTGGGCGCCGCACCACTCGCGAACAAACCAACCAGCGTCGCGACGACCGCCAGCGCGACCGCGGCGGTGCCGCCGAGCACCACACGGCCGGGTAACCGGTGGCGCGGACCGGAAGGGCCCGTCACCACGCGTTGCCGATCGCGGTGCCACGGTTGACCACGCGCTCACTATAGGAGTCAGTCGGGCTTGCGCTCTGTAGCTGTCTCGCTGCCGTCCGCCGTGTCGGCCGGCTGGGCCGGATCCGCGGGCTCCACGGGAGCGTTGGCGCGCTCGTCGCGGGGCAGGTCGAAGTTGATCTTCTTCATCTGCTTGCCCATGTTGCGCCACAGCAGGAAGGTCGCGCCGCCGAGCGCGATGATGATCAACAGCGCCACCCAGCCGGGCTTGACGGTGTTGGGGTCGATCTCGCCCATCGGGGCCAATACAGCGATCACGCGTTCAGTCTCTCATCATCTCGAGGGCGGTTCAGCGCAGCCCGGCGAACAGGTCGTTCTCCGGCAGCACCGGCTCGATCACACTGCGGGCCAGCTCGTAGTCCTCGGTCGGCCAGGCCGCCTGGTGTACGTCCAGCGGGCAGGCGAACCAGGGGCCTTCGGGATCGATCTGGGTCGCGTGCGCGAGCAGGGCCTGGTCCCGCAGGGCGAAGTACTCCGCACACGGCACCCGGGTGGTGATGCGCCGCTCGTTCTCCGGATCCGGCTTCCAGTCCTTGAGGCGTTCCTCGTACGGCGACTCGAGGCCGCGCCGCAGCATCTCGTCGTGCAGCGCCTTCGTCCGCTCGCGGTGGAACGTGTGGTGGTAGTACAACTTCAGCGGCTGCCACGGTTCACCCAGTCCCGGGTACGCGTCGGGATCGCCCGCGGCCTCGAACGCCGCCACGGTGATCTGGTGGCACATCACGTGATCCGGGTGCGGGTATCCCCCGTTCTCGTCGTACGTCGTGACGACCTGCGGGCGGAACTCGCGGATCAGCTTCACCAGCGGAGCGGCGGCGTCCTCCACCTTCAGCGCGGCGAAACAGCCGTCCGGCAACGGCGGCAGCGGATCGCCCTCGGGAAAGCCCGAGTCGATCCAGCCGAGCCACTCCTGCCGGATGCCGAGGATCTCGCGGGCCCGGTCCATCTCCTGCCGGCGGATCTCGCTGATGTTCTCGAGTACGTCCGGGCGGTCCATGGCCGGGTTCAGGATCGACCCGCGCTCGCCGCCGGTACAGGTGGCGACCATCACGTCGACACCCTCGGCGACGTACTTCGCCGTGGACGCGGCACCCTTGCTCGACTCGTCGTCGGGGTGGGCGTGGACATGCAGCAGACGGAGTTTCTCGGTCACAAGAGACAATGGTCCCCGAAGCCCAAGGAGACCGCGTGACCGACCCTGTTACTGACCATCTCGACGCCCGCTACGGCCGGGTCCGCCGTGCCGGCCGCCGGTCGCTGCTGCTCGCGCTGGGCGGCCTGCTGGTGCTGGCCGGACTGGCGTGGCTGGTCTGGGTGGCGGTGCTGCATTCGACTCCCCCGGTGGCCTCCCGGCTGATCGGCTTCGAGATCGTCTCGCCGAGCGCGGCCAAGGCCACCATCGAGGTCGAGCGGTCCGACGATGTCACCGCCGCGGCCTGCCGGGTACAGGCGAAGGCGCCGGACTTCTCCGTGGTCGGTGAGGTGACCGTGAACGTGGCGGCAGGCGGCCCTCAACGGCAGATGCTGACCGCCGATGTCACCACACAGCGTGCGGCCACCGCGGTGGTCCTGATCGGCTGTACGACGCCTGGCTCGGATCGCCCGCGCTGAACCGGTTCAGCCCCGCTGCTCCTGGTAGGCTCGATGGATTGGTCGCCGTCGACGACGGCGGCCAGAGGCATTTCAGATGGTCATGAACCCGGCCATCCGATTCACCACGACGAACCACGAGGAGCAGCCCATGACGCAGAAGATTGGTGAGGAGAGCGTTGTCTGGCTGACACCGGAAGCCCACGAACGGCTGAAGTCCGAGCTCGAGTACCTGAGTGGTCCGGCCCGCGCCGAACTCGCCGCCAAGATCGGCGAGGCCCGCGACGAGGGCGACCTGAAGGAGAACGGTGGCTACCACGCCGCCAAGGACGAGCAGGGCAAGGCCGAGGCGCGCATCCGCCAGCTGGAGGACATGCTGCGGCGCGCCCGGGTCGGCGAGACGCCGAAAGCCGGTGGTGTGGTCGAGCCGGGCATGAAGGTGTCCATCACCTTCGCCGGCGATGACGAGGTGGAGACCTTCCTGCTCGGCTCGCGCGAACTGCTCGCGCTGGACGACTCGGTCGACATCGACGTGTACTCACCGCAGTCTCCGCTGGGGGCGGCCATTCTCGGCAAGAAGAAGGGCGAGAAGGCGGTCTACCAGGCGCCGAACGGCAAGGACGTGACGGTCAAGATCGTCGCGGCGGTGCCGTTCACGGGCTGACGCTTGAGCAAGAGGCCCCGCCACGGATCGTGGCGGGGCCTCCCTTTTTTATCGAGCCGTTGTACTGCGGTACTTCCGGACGGCCAGTGGTGCGAAGACGCCGATGATGACCGCACACCACAGCAGACTGAGCAGCACCGGATGCCGGGCCGGGAAGCTGTCCGGGCTGGCGAACGGCGACGGATTGCCGAACAGATGCCGGCAGGCCGCGACGATCGAGGAGATCGGGTTCCACTCCGCGACCGGCTGCAGCACGCTCGGCAGGTTCGGCGTGGGCACGAAGGCGTTCGAGAGGAACGTCAACGGGAACAGCCAGATCAGCCCGGCCGACGCGGCCACCTCGGGCCCACCGACGGACAGCCCGATCACGGCACCGACCCACAGCATCGCGAAGGCGAACAGCAGCAGGATCGCGAACGCGGCAAGGGCGTTCAGGAATCCCTCGTGCCAGCGCCAGCCGACGATGAACCCGCAGATCACCATCACCAGCATCACGAACGCGTTGAAGACCAGGTCACCGATCACCCGGCCGGAGATCACCGCGGAACGCGCCATCGGCAACGAGCGGAACCGGTCGATCAGGCCCTTCGACATGTCGTCGGCCAGCCCGACACTGGCCGACGCGACCGCGAAGGCCATCGTCTGGGCGAAGATGCCCGACATCAGGAACTCCCGATACGCCTGCGCACCGGGAAATCCCGGGATCGGGATCGCGTTGCCGAAGACGTACGCGAACAGCAGCACGAACATGATCGGCTGGATCGTCGCGTAGATCAGCATGTCCGGCGTGCGCGGAATGCGCTTGAGGTTGCGCCAGGCCAGCACGGCGCCGTCGGACAGCGCGCGGCCGATCGGGCTCACCCGGGTGGCTTGCTCTTGGCTCATTTGGTCTCCTCCTTCGCGCCACGGCCGGTGCCGGCATCCGCGCTGGTCAGTTCCTCGGCGCCATGGCCGGTCAGGCTCAGGAACACGTCGTCAAGGGTCGGGCGGCGCAGGCCGATGTCGGAAATGCGAATGCCCGCACCATCGAGGGTGCGGATGACCTCGACCAGGGCCGTCGATCCACCGGGCGCGGGCACGGTGATCCGCCGGGTGTGCTTGTCCAGTGAGGTGGCCTCCGGGTCGCTGATCTCCAGCGCCGCGGTGAGTAGCTCCAGGCCGCGATAGATCTCGTCGGGTTCGGCGATCACCACCTCGATCCGCTCGCCGCCGACCTTCGCCTTCAGCTCATCCGCCGTACCGCGGGCGATGACCGAGCCCTGGTCCACCACCGCGATCGTGTCGGCGAGTTCGTCCGCCTCTTCGAGGTACTGCGTGGTGAGCAGGATCGTCACCCCCTCGCTGACCCGGTCGCGAATGATCTTCCACAGGTCGAGCCGGCTGCGCGGGTCGAGACCGGTGGTCGGCTCGTCCAGGAACAGCACCTTCGGATGCGCGATCAGCGAACCGGCCAGGTCGAGCCGCCGCCGCATACCCCCGGAGTACGTCTTGAGGATGCGATCGGCCGCCTCGGTCAGATCGAACACCTCCAGCAGCTCGTCGGCCCGCTGCTTGGCCCGACGGCTGTCGAGCTGGTAGAGCCGGCCGAACATCCAGAGGTTCTCCCTGCCGGTCAGGAGCTCGTCGACCGCCGCATACTGCCCGGAAAGGCCGATCAGCCCGCGAACGATGTCGGCCTCTTTGACCACGTCATGGCCGAGGACGCGCGCGCTGCCCTCGTCCGGTTCCATCAAGGTGGTGAGCACCCGGACCGCCGTGGTCTTACCCGCGCCGTTCGGCCCGAGCAGCCCCAGGACCGTGCCCTCGGCCACCTCCAGGTCGATGCCCTTCAGCGCCTTCACCGTGGCCGTACGCGATCGGAACGTCTTCACGAGGCCGGTCGCCTCGATGGCAGCCATCCAGCCGCCTCCTTCGCTTCAGTTGACACGTGACGCGACTCACTATGTGCCCCCACCTTTATATAAGTCAAACCTATTACTACCCACCCCCGTCAACCCCGCGTGTCACCGTTCATCGGACGCTTGTGACGCGGCGTGTCGCCGTTCATCGGACGCTTGTGCCGAAGTTGAGCCACTGAGGCTCAACTTTCTTGCCATTGAGTGGACAGGGCTCAAGTTTGCGATTTAGCGTGCCGGAATGACGGTTGAGGCCCGGCGGCGCGGCATTCTCAGAGATCCGGATTTCCGGCGGTTCTGGACCGCGGACCTGCTGAGCCAGCTCGGGATCCGTCTCGGCATGCTCGCCGTACCGCTGCTGGCCGTGCTCGAGCTGACCGCCTCTGCCTTCGAGGTTTCGCTGCTCCGCGCGTTCGAGACGGCCGCGTGGCTCCTGATCGGGTTGTTCGCCGGCGCGTGGATGGACCGGATCCGGTGCAAGCCGGTGATGATCACGGCCGACCTCGCCCGGGCCGCGTTCTTCGCGTCGGTTCCGGTGGCCGCCGCCTTCGGCGTACTGACTTTGGCCCAGTTGTACGTCGTGCTGTTCCTGGCCGGGGTGATGACCGTCTTGTTCGACGTGGCCCACAGCACGTACTTGCCGCGACTGGTCGACCGCGAGGACCTGGTCGCGGGCAACGCGAAGCTGGCGGCGAACCACTCGGTCGGAGCGGTCGCGGGCCAGGGCATCGGCGGCTACCTCGTGCAGTGGTTCACCGCGCCCGCGGCCATCGGGTTGAACGCGCTCGGCTTCGTCTGGTCCGCGCTGTGGCTCCGGTCGATCCGCGCGGTCGAGGCCCGGCCGGTTCCGGCGGAGCAGCCGCACCTGCGCCGGGAGATCGGCGCCGGCCTGCGATTCGTCGTACGGCATCCGCTGCTGCGGCCGATCGCACTGACCAGCGCCACCACGATGCTGTTCCAGGCGGCGAACAACGCGATCATCGTGGTCTTCCTGGTCCGCGAACTCGGCCTGTCCGCGGGCAAGATCGGCCTGCTCGGCATGATCGGGCTACTCGGTGCTTTGGTCGCGGCCGCGGCGACCGAGCGGATCAGCCGACGGGTCGGGCACGCCCGGGCGATGTGGATCACGGCGTTGACGAACGGGCTCGGGTTTTGCTGGTCCCGCTGGCGGAGCCGGGATGGCGGCTCGGCTTCTACGTACTGGGCACTCTGATCGTGAGCTTCAGCATCATCGTGCTCTACATCCTGCAGGCCAGCGCGCGGCAACTGCTTTGCCCGGCGGGGCTGAACGGCCGCGTCAGCGCGACGATGAGCTTCGTGGCCTGGGGCGCGATGCCTGTCGGTAGCGTGCTGGGCGGAGTCCTGGCGACGGTGGCCGGACTCCGCCCAGCACTGTGGATCACGGCCGGCGCCATCATGCTCAGCGCCGGCTGGCTGCTGTTCTCGCCGTACCGGCGACTTCGGGATTTGCCGGAAGGCAGCGTGAAACCGGATTCAGTCGGAGACGATCTGCGCGGTGCCGACCAGCACCTCGACGTCCAATGAGGCCCGGCCGCGGCCGATCTCGACGTCCTTGCTCTGGCCGCTGACCGCGCCGGTCCAGCTGACCTTGCCCAGCTGAGCCTCGGTGTGGACCTTGACGTCGGACCCGCGCCGCAGGTTCACGGTCGCCGCGCCCGATTCCACCCGGACCCGCGAACGGCCCTTCGTGATCTGCGCGTCCAGCGTCGCCGAACCAGCCTGCACGAGCAGGTCGATCGGCCCGTCCACGTCGGTCACCTTCGCCGTCCCCGCGGTCACCCGGACCTTGGTCAGCCCCGGCACCCGCTCGGCGGAGACGCTGCCGCCGGTGACCTCGACCTCGACGTTCAGGCTCGGGTTCACCCGGATTTGCAGCTCCTTGGCGAAGCCGTTCATGTGCGACTTGAGATCGCCGACCGAACGCGTGCGCAGCATCGTGAACCCGTCCAGCGAGACGCCCATATCGCCTTCGCTGTTGATCGCGAGGGTGTCGCCGTCGCGCTTGATCTGGTGCGGGCCGTCGACCGCGACACCGTTGATGGCCGGTTCGCCGATCAGCCGCACGCGGCGACCGACCGCGCGAATCGTGACCCGCTGTACGCCGGCCGGCGCCGGCAGCTGCGAGTGCTCGACTTCGGGCTCGTCCTCGACCGACCCAGTGCTCTCCGAGGTTGTCGGGACCTCAGCGGGCTCAGCGGGCTCGGGGGCCGGCGGGGTGTCCTGGGGCCGCTCGGGGGCCGCGGTGTCCACGGAAGCCGCGGCGACCGCCTGAGCCCAGACGTCGTCCTCGGCCGGCTCGGCCGCGGCGGGCTCCGGCGTGACGGGCTCCGCGGCGGCGGCCTCCGCGGCGGGTGGAGGTGTAGCGGGGGAAGTTGTTGCGGCCAGGAGGATGGCGGCTTCCTCGCTGGACAGCGTGCCGGCGGCGACCCGGTCGAGAAGGTCCTTCACCTTGCGGTCGCGTTCGGTGGGGTCCTGGGGGCCTGTGCCTGCGTTCTGCTCACTCATACCCCCAGTCGACCACCCGGAGCGGTGCAAACCAATCGGGGAAGGCCCTGAACTGCCCCAGAACACCCGGATCCGGGTCACGGGGAGTAAACCGTGACCCGGATCCGCCGTACCGGGCCCCTCCGCCCGGAGTCTGCGACCAGCCGAAATCAGCCAGCGAAGATCAGGCCGCCGGGGTCAGGTCCTCGGCCAGGCTGTTCTCGAGTTCCGCGACCTCAGCCTCGGTGGCGCGGCGCTTGAGGTAGCCGGTGATGCCGACCAGCAGGCCGAGCACCGAGATCCCGGTGATGACCACCAGTGCCGGCTTGTACGCCGCGAGCATGTCCGCCGGCACGGTGACGCCACGGGACTGCGCGGTGATCACGGCGGTCGCGACAGCCAGTACGACGGCTCCGCCGAGCTGGTTCGACGTGTTGAACAGGCCCGAGGCGAGCCCTTGCTCGTGATCCGCAACGCCGTTCGTGGCCTGGATGTTCAGCGCCGGGAAGGTGATCGCGAAGCCGAGGCCGATCAGCACGATGGTCGGCAGCACGGTCGCGTAGTAGTCCGAGACCGGGCCGATCCGCAGCGCCAGGGCGTAGCCGGTGACGAAGAAGGCCATCCCGATCACGACCATGCGCTCGGTGCCGATCCGGTCGGCGATCCTGCCCGCGTTCGGCGACAGGAAGGCGACCAGCAGGCCGGCCGGCAGGAAGCCGAGCGCGGTCTCGAACGACGACCAGCCGAGCAGGTTCTGCAGGTAGAGCGTCGCGATGAACTGGAACGCCACATACGCGCCGAAAACGGTCATGATGGCGAGGTTCGCGCGCCGCAGGTTGGCGCTGCGCAGAATGCCGAGGCGGACCAGCGGGTGCTTGGAGCGGCGCTCGATCACGACGAACGCGGCGAGCAGAGCGGCGGCCGCGACGAACAGGCCGATCGTCTGGACCGAGGCCCAGCCAGCGTGCTCGGCGCCGACCACGGCGTACACCAGGGTCAGCATGCCCGCGGTGACGGTCACCGCACCCGGTACGTCGTACCCGCCGGCGGTCTCGTCACGCGGGCTGTTCGGGATCACCTTCAGGGCGAACAGGAACACGATCAAGGCGACCGGGCCCGGGCTCAGGAAGGTCCAGCGCCAGCCGACCTCGGTCAGCAGGCCGCCGAGGATCAGGCCCATCGAGAAGCCGCTGGCGGCGCAGGTGGTGAAGATGCCGAGGGCGCGGTTGCGGTGCGGGCCCTCGGGGAACGTGGTGGTGAGGATGGACAGCGCGGCCGGAGCGGTGAACGCGGCGGCGATGCCCTTGATGAACCGCGCGGCGACGAGCAGTTCGGGGCTGGTGGCCAGCGAGCTCAGCATCGAGACCACGGCGAACACCGCGAGCGCGATCAGCAGCACCTTGCGACGGCCGAGCAGGTCCGCGGTACGGCCACCGAGCAGCAGCAGACCGCCGTAGCCGAGCACATAACCGGTGACCACCCATTGCAGGGAGGACAACGGAACGCCGAGATCGGCGCCGATCGAGGGAAGGGACATGCCGACCATGGACACGTCCAGGCCGTCAAGGAAGATCACGCCGCAGACCACCAGGAGCACGCCCCACAGGCGGGCGTCCCAGGCCGGGCGAGTCGATGGCACAGGGGTTGCTAACGTCATGCGGAGCAGCATTGCATGCGCACGCATTTAATGTCTAGGCATTAATTGCACTTGCATTGAATGCGTCTGCATGATAACGTCGGGCTCATGGCCGTCTCAGAGGTCGGCACCCAGACCGCCCACACCGAGTCCCCGCAGGACGTGCGCGAGTGGCGCGAGCTACTGGCCCGGCATGCCGATATGAGCTGCGTGCTCGAGCGTGAGCTTCAGGCCGCGCACCAGCTGGGCATGAGTGAGTTCGAAGTCCTCGAGCGGCTGGCCGAGATCCCCGAGCACTCCGGCAAGGTGCAGAAGCTCGCGGGCGCGGTCCATCTCTCCCAGAGCGCCCTGTCCCGGGTGATCAGCCGGCTGGAGATCGCCGGTCTGGTCGAGCGCAAGATCTGCCCCGAGGACCGGCGCGCGGTGAACGTACTGATCACCGAGGCCGGTCTGCAGCGGCACGCCGAGGCCCAGCCGACCCAGCGCCGCGTGCTCGCCGAGCGCCTGCACGCGCCCGTGCTCAAGTCCTGCGGTTGGGCTGAGGAGTAGCCACTCCCCCACGGCACCTTCCAGCATGCAGCCACGTCCCCGCGAAGAAACCTCGCCGGCGCTCTTCGCCTTGGCCAGCGCGGCCTCGAACTCGGCCCAGGTGGTCGACGGTTGCGGCCCGAGTGAGGTGAGATCGATCTGCATGGTCGGGCACTTCGCACCATCTCAGTTCGGCGTGTAGGTGTATCCGTTCTCGGTCAGACAGGTCAGTACCCGCTCGCGGTGCTCCTCGCCGCGGGTTTCCAACTGCAGCGACACCTCGACCTCGTGCAGGTTCAGACTCGGCGAGATACGTTCGTGCACGACCTCGATGATGTTCGCGTCGGCCTCCGCGAGGCGGGTCAGCAACGTCGCGAGGCCACCCGGGGTGTCGGGGATCCGCACCCGCAATGACAGGTAGCGCCCAGCCGCGGCCATACCGTGCCGGATCACCCGCATCAGCAGCAGCGGGTCGATATTGCCGCCGGACAGTACGACGACCATCGGCGGTTTGAACGCCTTCGGGTTGTCGAGTACGGCGGCCACGGCAGCGGCGCCCGCCGGTTCGACCACGAGCTTGGCGCGTTCGAGCAACAGCAGCAGGGCCTTCGACAAGGCGTCCTCGTCAACGGTCACCACCTCGCCGACGTACTTCTGGATCGCGGCGAAAGGCACCTTGCCGGGCAGGCCGACGGCGATACCGTCCGCCATCGTCGACATGCTCTCCAGCGCGACGGGCTCCCCCGCGGCCAGCGAGGCCGGGTACGCCGCGGCTCCGGCCGCCTGTACGCCGACGACCGAGATCGGCAGGCCGTCGCGTTGCATGGCGGCGGCAATACCGGCCACGAGTCCGCCGCCACCGGTCGGGACCACCACGGTCCGGACCTGCGGGCACTGCTCAACGATCTCCAGGCCGGTCGTGGCCTGTCCGGCGACGATGTCGCGATGGTCGAACGGGTGGATCAGCACGGCGCCGGTCTCGGCCTCGAACTCGCGAGCGGCCCGCAGGCAGTCGTCGATCGAGGTGCCGACAAAACGCACGTCGGCGCCGTACGCCCGGGTGGCCTTCTCCTTCGGGATCGGCGCGCCGAACGGCATGAACACGGTCGCCTTGATCCCGAGCAACTGGGCCGCGAGCGCGACGCCCTGCGCGTGGTTACCGGCGCTGGCCGCCACCACACCGCGGGCCCGTTCCTTCTTGGACAGCCGCGACATCCGTACGTACGCGCCGCGCAGCTTGAACGAGCCGGTGCGCTGCAGGTTCTCGCACTTGAGAAAGACGTCACCGCCGACCAGTTCGCTGAGCCAGCGGGAGTACTCCAGCGGGGTCGGCGCCACCACGTCATGTAGCAGGTCAGCCGCCTTCGCGATCTCCGCGGGCGTGACCACCTCGTCTTCGCTCACCCTGCCACCCTACGGAGGCACCCGGTGTTCGGACCGGGTGCCTCGCCGGGGGCTCAGCGGCCGAAGCGAGCGCGGATCGTGTACGGATAGGACTTCTGCTGCCAGACCACGGCGAAGTTGCCGCCCGGGCTGGCGGCGGTACGAACCACCCGGCCGTCGGTCGACAGCGTGGTGGTGACGCCGAAACCGCCGGCCGTCGAGATCGGCCGGGCCAGCACCCGGGTCGCGTCGTACGGCGGACCGGGCGAGTGCCAGACCGCGAGCCCGTTGCCGTCGTCATCCAGCGCGACGCGCGGGCGATCGCCAACGCCGAGGCGGGTGATGGCGCCGAGTGCACCGCTACGGCTGATGCGACGGCCGAACACGTCGGTCTGAGTGGTGCTGGTCCGCCTGCTCCAGATCACCATCGAATCGCCTTCGAGATCGCTGGCGATGGCGTTGTAAAGCGTCACGTTGTCGGTCGTCGGAGCCAGCAGCATGACCGGGCCCAACGCGCCGGTACGCGGCCAGCGACGAGCCCAGAACTTCGACAGCTCGTTGGTCTTGTGGCGAAGCAGGCTCACCACGGCGTCACCATCGCGGTCGACGCCGACGTTGACCCGGCCGTAGGTCGCGCCGGAGCCCGCGGCGAGGAAGACCGTGCGCGGTCCGAGGTAGCCGGGCTTGACCCGCCGGGCCACGACGGTGGAGTGCGACTCGGTCCACGCCACCACCGCGAGGCCGTTGCGGTCGATGGCCGCCGAGGGCTGATCGGCCGCGCCCGAGCCGAGGGTGAACGCGTTGCTGACGGTGCCGTCCTGGTAGAAGAACCGGGCGGTTGTGTAGTACGCACCACTCCGGACATCCGTCCAGACGGCGAGAGCCCGGCCAGAAGGTTCGACCACGACGGTCGGGTTGATCGCCGAGGTGTTGGACAACGTACGCAGAGGTCCGACCAGCGTGCCGGTCGACGACACCCGTCGGCCGACAACCCTGCCGTCCTGTTGCCACACCACGGCCGAATCGCCGTCGTCGTCGGTCGCTACCTCGGGCCAGGATGCGGACGGGCCGAGCGGCGACAGGGTCCGGATCGGGCCGAGCCCGCCGGTCGCGGACTTCAGCCGCACCTGGACCTGGTGGTAGCAGCCCGGCGCGGACGCCTGGCAAGCCACCCAGACCAGCAGCGCGTCCCCTTGCCGATCGACCGCCACGGTCGGTGAATCGGCCGCGGTCCAACCGGCGGCCGAGGCGGCGTACGTACCGCTCCAGGCCGCGTTCGCGGGTTGCACCGCCGTACTCGCTGCGAGCAGTAGCACGCCGCCGAACGCGACCGCGTTGCTCAGGACCTTCCAAGAATTACTACTGAACCGCATCCAGATCCTTTCGAGGTCGCGTGAGACCGTGCTGGCTCACTTCAGAAGAAGGCGGCTCAACCGCCGGGAGGCGACGTACAGCCCGAGGCACCCCATTGCCGCCAGGTAAACGACATGGCCGAGCAGGGCCCAGCCGACCGAGCCAGTGGTCAGCGCGCGGGTGAGCGCGACGCCTTGGTAGAGCGGCGTCGCCTGGACGATCCACTGGACCGCGGACGGGTACGTCTCGACCGGGTAGAACGTCGCCGAGAACAAGAACATCGGCATGATCGAGACCTGCACGAACTCGAAGTCCTGCCAGCTGCGCATGAACGTCGTCAACGCCATCCCCGCACCGGCGAAGGCGAATCCGATCAGCACCGAGACCGGCAGCGCGAGCAGCGCCCACCACGAGTCGATCAGCCCCATCACCAGCATCACCACCACGAACATCGCCGAGTAGCACGCGCCGCGGAGCAAGGCCCAGGTGATCTCACCGGTCGCCACGTTCCACGGGCGCATCGGTGTCGCCAGAATCGCGTCGTACAGGTGCAGGTATTTCAGCTTGAAGAAGATGTTGTACGTCGAGTCGAAGATCGCGCCGTTCATCGCGGAGCTGGCCAGCATCGCCGGCGCAACGAAGGCCGTGTAGCTCACCACCGTTCCGTCGGCCAGGGTGAAGTCGCCGACCAGCGCGGCCACGCCGATCCCGATCGACAGCAGGTAGAAGACCGGTTCGAAGAAGCCCGAGACGAAAACGATCCAGGAACGGCGGTACACCAGGTAGTTGCGCTCGACCAGGCGCAGACCGCTGGTCGGCATCGGGACAACCCGGGCGGCAAGGGTGGCCATCAGCTGATCAGCCTTTTCTCCAGGCCGGTCACCGCGAAGCGGGTCCCGACGGCGAACCACAAGGTGAGATAGGCCAGGCTGCCAAGCGCGGGCAGCAGCGCGAACGTGCCAAGGCTCAGATCACGCGTCACCTCGACCGCATGCCACAGCGGTGCGGCATACGCCAGCCACTCGACCGCGTCGGGCAGTTGCTGCACCGGAAAGAAGGCGCCCGAGAACAACGACATCGGCAGCAACCCGAAGCGGAAGATCATCGCGAACCCGGCATCGGTCTTCAGCCGGGTCGCGATCGCGCACACCGGCGCGGCCACGGCCATCCCGACGAGCAGCGCGATCGGCAGTCCGAACAACCCCAGTGGTGATCCAAGTCCACCCAGCAGCGCCATGACGATCAGGAAGACCGCACAACTCGACACCACCCGGAACGCGATGAAGCCAAGCTGTCCGTACATCACATCGGCGGCTCGCAAGGGCGTGGCGATCATCGAGAAGTAGGTCTTGTGCCATTTGAGCCCGCCCATCACGGGATAGGTCGACTCGGCGACGGCGATCTGCAGCCCGGTCACGGCCAGTAGGCCCGGCGCGATGAACTGCAGATAGCTCACGCCACCCAACGCGTTCGTGCCGCTGTCATCGACAAACGTGCCGAGGCCGACGCCCATCGCCGCGAGATAGAGCAGCGGCACCAGGAAGCTGCTGACCAGGCTGCCCTTCCACGTGCGCTGGTAGACCTTGGCCCAGTAGTCGAACTGGCGCGCGCCGTTCGTCAGGACGAGGCTCATCAGTCCACCAACGTCCGGCCGGTGAGGCGCAGGAAGACGTCCTCCAGGGTGGAACGGCGCACCAGCACCGCGGCCGGCTGCAACCCACGCGCGTGCACGGCCGCGACCGTCTTCTCACCGTCATCGGTGTAGAGCAGCAGGCGATCCGGCAGCACCTCGACGCGATGCGCCAGGTCCGCCACCTTGCCCGCGAGCGCGTCGTGATCGGACGCCATCACCTCGGGCCCGAACCGCAGCTCGGTCACCTCCCGGGTCGAGTAGTCCCGGATCAGCTCGGCTGGTGACCCCTCGGCCGCGATCAGGCCGCCATCCATCACGACGAGGCGGTCACACAGTTGCTCGGCCTCGTCCATGTAATGGGTGGTGATGATCAGCGTGACGCCGCTTTGTTTGAGCCGGAACAGCTTGTCCCAGAGCAGATGCCGGGCCTGCGGGTCCAGCCCGGTGGTCGGCTCGTCCAGCAGCAACAACTCCGGCTTGCTGACCAGGGACCGGGCGATCGTCAGCCGCCGTTTCATTCCACCAGAGAGCTCCTCGACCCGTTCGTTGGCCTTCTCGCTGAGGGCGACGAAGTCCAGCAGTTCGTCAGCCCGCTCCCGGCACTCCGCCCGGCTGAGCCCGAAATAGCGCCCGTACACCGTGAGGTTCTCCCGGACGCTGAGCTCGGTGTCGAGGGTGTCGTCCTGCGGGCAGACGCCGAGCCGGCCACGGATCTGCGGGCCGTGCTCGACCGGGTCCATGCCCAGAATGCGCAGTACTCCCCCGCTGGGCGGCGAGACGGCCCCGATCATGCGCATCGTCGACGACTTGCCCGCGCCGTTCGGCCCGAGGAACCCGAAGGCCTCCCCGCGCCGCACATCCAGATCGATGCCCTTGACCGCCTCGAACTCCCCGTAGGCCTTGCGCAGGCCACGGGCATGAACGAGGGAGTCCACTACCGGTTCAGTCACGATGCAGAGACTAAACCGGCCCTCCGACATTTCTCTTGTCGTTTTGGGCATCCGCCAACGCAGCCACGTCCGCAAACTCCGTCAGGTCGTACCGCGGCCCATCCGCGCCGAGAATGAACAGCGTGACGCCCAGTGCCAGCAAGAATGACGGGGATCTTCCTGGTGGGCGCCGGATTGAGCCGGGCCGGCCGCTGCTCGATCCTCGGCATCGCCGCCGCGAGTTCCGTCACCAACGATCAGTCATGCCGGCCTCACCCGCGGCCGATGAACGGCATGCCGGTCGCCATCACCGTCATCGTGGGAATGCTGACGTTCAGCGGCAGTTCGGCCATCTGTACGACGAGGTCCGCGACCACCTTCGGATCGAAGGTCGGTTCCGGCGCGAGCGATCCGTTCGCCTGCAGCACGCCATCGCTCATCCGGGCGGTCATCGCGGTGGCGGCGTTGCCCACGTCGATCTGCCCGCAGGTTATGCCGTGTTCCCGGCCGTCCAGCGCGATCGCCTTGGTCAGTCCGGTGATGGCGTGTTTGGACGCGGTGTACGCGATGCTCTGCGGCCGCGGTACGTGCGCCGAGATCGAGCCGTTGTTGATGATCCGCCCATCCTTCGGGTCCTGCCGCATCATCAGGCCGAAGGCCGCTCGTGCGCAGAGGAACGACCCGGTCAGGTTGGTGTCGATCACGCGGCGCCAATCCGCCTCAGTCACCTCGTGCACCAGCCTCGGCCGACTGCCGATGCCCGCATTGTTCACGAGTACGTCGATCCGCTCGAGCCCGTCGAAGAACGCCGTCACGGCCTCTCCGTCGGCAACATCCAGCACCTTCGTACTGATGCCCCCGGCGGGCCCAGCCGGTTGCCAGGTCTCGGCGGTCTCTCGCAACGACGCCTCGGTACGGCCGGTCACGGTGACCGCGAACCCGGCTGTCGCCAGAGCGTGCGCGATCTCCCGTCCCAGCCCCGAACCGCCTCCAGTAACCACGGCAACCTGCATCGCGTCCGCACCTCCAGCTCGGGCCAACTCCGACGGTCAGCGTACTTCCGTCGGCCCGTCAGTCCTGCGAGAAGACCACGTCGGTGAAGTAGTTGCGGTTGCGGTAGGACAGCGTCGGGAACGTCCCTGCCGAGAGTGCATAGATCCCGGCCGGCGGGTTGGCGTTGACGAGCAGGGCGCCATTCTCCCGGCTGGTGGCGAGACCTTCATCGGTTGTGCTGAAGCCGCCCGACGAGCTGTACGACACGACGTACTGCGTGCCGGCCGACATCGCCACCGGCTGCGCGAACCGAACCTCCTGCCACCCTTGCGCGCTCTCGTTGCTGAAGGTCGCACTGGCCAGCTTCTGCCCGCTGGTGGTCCAGAGCGAGCCCACATGCGTTCCGGTGTTGTGCGTGCCCTTGAAGAACCGCACACCGTGCACCTTGCCGTTCGCCTGCGACGAGAACCGCAGACCGAGTTCGAGCGAGGTTGGCTCGGTTTCACCGAAGACCGGCACGTCGCTCACGTTGAAGACGCCATACGTATCCGGCTGGAAGACCAGATCGACCCAGTAGTTGGTGTTCCGGGCAGTCGTTGCCGGGAACACGCTCTGCCCGTAGGTGAAGACGCCGTTCGTGTCGGGAAGCGCGTGCAGTACGCCGTTGTCGATCCCGCGCCCCGCGAAGAAGTCGTGGTTGTAGCCGTAGGTGCCGGTAGGTGAGTAGTAGGAGGCGGTGTACGTCGTGTTGGCCGCGACCTGCACCGGCTGGGCGAACCGCACCTCCTGCCAGCCCTGCGTGCTCTCACCGCTGAAGGTGGCAGTGGCAAGCCGTGCGCCCGACGACGACCAGAGGCTGCCCGTGTGCACAGCGGAATCCCCAGGAGCCTTGTAGAACCTGACTCCGAGCACCCGGCCGGGGCGATCCACCCGGAACCGTACGCCGAGTTCGATCGGTGCCCCGTCGGTGTACCGCTCGACGGCCGGACCGTCCTCGTCGTTCCAGAGCGATCTCGGATAGGCCAGACTCGGGCGCTTCGCGACGGTGAAGCGCCACTCGGCATTGACCGGTTCGCCGCTCACCGTCCGGGCCGAAACGCTCATCGCGCACGTCTTCGAGTATGTCCAGGGCGCGAATGGAGTGAACGTGGCCGTCTTCGTCGCCGCGTCGTACGTCGTACGCCCGGGCGTGCCCGCCTCGATACCGCCTTCGCGCAACTGGATCGAGGCCGGATCGATCGCATCGTAGAAGGTGATCGTGGCCGGCCGATGCGGCCAAACGCTGGTAGCACCATTGGGCGGCGCGAGCGTATGCCGCCCGACCGGGAACATCGGCGCGCGCCCGAGCGTCGAGATCAACCCCGAGAACCCACCGTCGTACGTCGCGTAGGGCCGCGCCGATCCCCAGGTCACCTGCGCGAGCGAGCGGAACGGGTCCATCAACAGATCGGACTGCAACTCCTCCCGCTCATCCGCGGGCAACGTCCACAGGTGCAACTTCGCGCCGCGCAGACCCGGGTGATTCGGGTCGACGACCTGGTTGGCGCCGTTGAACCAGCCAGGATGGAACTCGTTGTAGAGCCGCCTCGCGTCCGGCACCCGCCTCGGCCGCTCCGGCGTCTGCGGGTCGTAGTACAGGAAATCGCCGTTGGAGTTGTGCACCAGATAACCCTCGTCGAGCAGTTGCCTCGGCGTCTTGCGATCGGGCCAGCTCACCCAGTGCTCGACGATGATGTTCTTGTTCAGCGGAGCGGTGATCGAGTTGAGCAGGCCGTCGTTCCACACCCGCATCTGCTTGCCACCAGCGCGCACGGTCTGGTTCATGCTGTTCAGGAATCCGGTCAACGCGTCGACCGGTTGAGCCGCCGAACCGAACAACTGCCGCGCCTTGGCCCCGAGCTGCGGGAACAGGTCGTAGCGAGGCGGCAGACCCGCACGGTCGAAGTCGGTGATGTATTCGTCGGCACCGAGATGCCAGTACGGCGTGGCGATCTCGCCCAGGTTCGGCCCGATCACGTCGTTGCGCGCGAACTCGTAGGCGGCGTCCTTGCTGATATCCATGTGATACGCCCAGCCCACCAATAGATCGGGCCGGTTGGCCAGCAACTTGTTCATGTGCCCGGGCATGTTCGTCAGCGGCACCAGGTTGATGTTGTACTTCGCCGCGAAGGCCGCGATCTCCTTGATCTGCGACAACGGCGCGGTGTCGTAACCGACGTTGACCCAGAGCAGGTTCAGCTTCAGATACGCCATGTCCACGATCTGGCCCTGCCACCAAGGCATCGAGTAATGCCGCGCCGCATTGGCCACCAGAAAACCCCGCTCGGCATACTTCGGCCAGTCCCGCGCCGTACCCGCCGGCACGGTCGTTGCCTGGCGCAACCACTGCACAATCGTCTGCGCGCCGTGGAACACCCCCGCCCGGGCACCACGCAACTCCAGCACCGGGCCGACCTTGAGCTCGTACCCCTCACTGTCGAGCCCCGGAATCGCCGCCAGACTCAACACGACATCCCCCGCCGCGGGCGCCGGTGTCTCCTGCACCTCAACTCGGATCGCGCGCTTGAGCACCTTGCCCAGATCCGCCTTCAGAATGTCGCCCACCGGCCGCAACGCCTCGGCATCAGCCCCACGAACGATCACCCGGAACGTCTGAGTGACCCCCGGTACGACGTACTGCGCGCCACCACCGGCAACCCACTGCTGCAACCCCGGAATCGTCAACGGCGGCCCAGCCAACTCCCGCCCCACCGCCGCCGACGCACTTGCAGCAGACAACCCGGCGGCGCCGAGACCACCCGCCAATGCCGCACCACCAGTAAGGCCGAGAAAACGTCGCCGAGGCAGATTCGTGGTCATGAGCGCTCCAAAGGCGGAATCTTCGAAATACCGGATGCTTCTTCCGAATAGCCGACAATAGGCCGCTCCCTCCAGCCCCACAACCGCCCTACACCCCCCATCGAATGGCTAGACGAACTCCCCCACCCGAGGTACTCCCCTCCGTCACCCGACACCCCGCCTCAACGCCTTACCGCCATGCCCGCCACCCCGCGGACGGTGGTCCGCGACCAACTTCAGGGCCCGTCGCACACTTCCCGCCCGGATTGACGGCTCACGGGACGGGTTATTGCGCTCGATGGGCGGAGCGCCGGCGCCCCCGAGCTCCACTACCGAGTTTTTGCCCGCCCACCTGGCTGCAACCGGGTAGCCGCGCCACAACCCGGCAGCGGGAAAACCAAAACCCGGTAGCCGCGCCACAACCCGGTATCGGGCCGGCCAAACCGACGTCCACGGCCTTCGTCCGATGACCTGCGAGTGGCTACCCCCTCGCAAGGTGGGTTACCCACTGGGATTCCGAGGTGGTAACCCACCCTCACAGTGGCCAGCCCCCGCGCCATACCGTCCAAGGCGGATCGCCCCAGGTGGAGGCGCTCGGCTCAACGGGACGCGGCAGACCGGACGAGGTGCCCCGCCATCCGCGCCCGGAAACCAGCCGCGCCCCACGCGACCACCCGACGCAACTTCCGCCGCCCTGGGCTAACGGCACAACCGGCCACCCCCATGGGACCACCCGACTCAACCGGCCGCGCCCCAGCGGGACCACCCGATACAACCGGCCGCCCCCATGGGACCACCCGACGCAACCGGCCAGGCCTCCACGGGATCCACCCGACACAACCGGCCACACCCCACCCGTCCCCCTGATAGCCCGCCGCCCTTGGTGGACCCGGGACGCGTCAAGGGCGCGCACGCGTCGGCGAAGCCGATCTCAACCCTTGACGCGTCCCGGGTCCACCTGACAATTCGAAAGACTCAGGGGGACGGGTGACCACCGAACCCCCTCCCGGCTTCGGAGCTCCCAGGGCAGGCGAAGACGACGACTCGCCCGAATTCGCCCGCCCACGTCACCGGCCCCAGCGGGCCGCCGTACCCAAGGCCGAGCGAATCGACGCCAACACCACGACACCCCACCACGAGCCCCGCTACACCTTCCCCGCCACCCCGCCGCACGCCCAAACCCGCCATGGGTCCCGCCAGCGGCCCCAGCGACCCCGCCGCCGACCTCACCCTCACCAACGAGGATCCCAGAATTAAATTGCTTGCCCCATGCATGTATGTATATGCTTGCAGCATGCATCTATTGGATGGCAGTCCGCAGACGCCCGAAGAAGGGGTGTTGCACGCGTTTATGCGCATCGGTCGCCGGATGAGGGCCCGGCAACCCGGTGATGCGGTGGATCACAGCCTGCACATCGTGTTGTTCCAGCTGAAGTGCACCGGCGCGATCCGGCTATCCGATCTGGCCGCGAAGGTGGAGGTCGACGCTTCCACCATGAGCCGGCACATCCGTTCCCTCGAACAGGCCGGTCTCGTCCAACGCTCCCCCGACCCCAACGACGGGCGCGCGACCCGGGTCGAGCTGACCGAGCACGGGCTGGTCCAGTTCGAGGCCGCTTCCAAACGCCGCCAGGAACTTCTCACCCAGGCGATGGCCGGGTGGGACATCGACGACATCAAGACTTTCGAGCGGCTGATGAGCCGTTTCGCCGACGGAGTCAACAACGTCGCGGACGAGCGCGCCGCATCCCCTGAGACCACTGAAGCACTGGAGAAACCATGAGCAGCACCGAGCCGGAGATCAAGCCGGGCACGAGCTTAGACGCACCACCCACTTACCTTTCGCACCGGCAGATCCTGGTCATTCTGGGCGGCCTGATGGCCGGTATGTTCCTGGCCGCGCTCGACCAGAGCATCGTCGGTACGGCGCTGCCGCAGATCGTCAGCGAGTTCAACAGCCTCGACAAGCTGTCCTGGGTCGTCACGGCGTACCTGCTGACCTCGACCGCCTCCACTCCCCTGTGGGGCAAGATCTCCGACCTGTACGGACGGCGCCCGCTGTTCATCGCGGCGATCGTCACGTTCCTCGCCGGTTCGGTGCTCGCCGCCCTCGCGCAGAACATCGAGCAGCTGATCGGCTTCCGGGCAGTTCAGGGTCTCGGCGCCGGTGGTCTGATGTCGCTGGCCTTCGCCACCATCGCCGACGTGGTCCCGCCGCGTGAGCGCGGTAAGTACATGGGCTACTTCGGTGCCGTGTTCGGCCTTTCCTCGGTCGCGGGCCCGCTGCTCGGCGGCCTGCTCACCGACGGCCCGGGCTGGCGCTGGATCTTCTGGATCAACCTGCCGATCGGCGTTGCCGCGCTGGCGGTTGTCGCGTCGGTGCTGAAGCTGCCGCACGAGAAGCGCAGCCACAAGATCGACTACCTGGGCGCCTCGATCGTCACCGGTGCGGTCACCACGCTGCTGCTGGCCGTTTCGTGGGCGGGGCCCGACTACGGCTGGGGCAGCACCACGACGGTGGCCCTGCTGGTCGGCGCGGTCGTGCTGAGCGTGGCGTTCGTGCTGGTCGAGCTGCGCGTGAGTGAGCCGATCATCCCGATGGACCTGTTCAAGGGCCGCATCTTCGCCGGCTACTCGGCGTACGCGTTCCTGCTCGGGTTCGCGATGTTCGGCGCGCTGATCTTCCTGCCGCTGTACCTGCAGGCGGTCAAGGAGATGTCGCCGACGGTTTCGGGGCTGGCTCTGCTGCCGATGATCTTCGGTATCTTCAGCGCCTCGATCCCCAGCGGTCAGCTGATGAGCAAGACCGGCAGCTACAAGCTCTACCCGATCATCAGCGCGGTGCTGGTCGGTGGCGCGATGCTGATGCTGTCCACGATCGCCACCGGCACGCCGTACTGGCAGCTCGCGATCTACATGTTCGTGATGGGCGCCGGCCTGGGCCTGTCGATGCAGATCACCGTCACCGCCGCGCAGAACAGCGTGCCGCGCAAGCACATGGGTACGGCGACCTCGACGATGACGTTCTTCCGGTCCATGGGCGGCGCGATCGGCACGGCCGTGTACGGCGCGGTGCTGACCAGCCGGCTCAAGGTCCATCTCGAGGACGTCGTACCGGCGGCCGCGAAGGACTCGATCGACGGTCTGGCCAAGGCGGCGAACAGCGTGCAGGCGTTGCACGCGCTGCCGCAGCCTCCGCGTGGCTGGGCGATGACCAGCCTGGTCGGCGCGATGGGAGACGTCTTCCTGGTCTCGCTGCCGTTCCTGGCGATCGCCCTGGTGCTGGCGATCATCACCCCGGAGCAGAAGCTCGCCGCCCGTGAGGACGGTGCGTCGCCGGAGGCCGACCTCGAGAAGGCCGCCGCCCTGCACTGATCCAGCAACAAAGAAAGGCCTCCCCGCGTCAGCAGGGAGGCCTTTCCTATTCAAACGATCACGCCGGTTTAGGTCGTCTGATCGGACGGCGTGGTGGTTCGGGATCGACGTCGTTGCCGGCCAGATGATTGACCACGGTATTGAGTACGGCGGCGGTCGGTACGGCGATCAGCGCGCCGACGATCCCCGCGATCACCACGCCCGCCGCGATGGCGAGAATGACGGCCAGCGGGTGGACGCTCACGGCCCGGCCGAGCAGGAACGGCTGCAGTGCGTGCGACTCGAACTGCTGCACACCGATGACAACGGCCAGCATCACCAGCGCGACCACCGGGCCCTTCGCGACCAGCGCGACAAGCACCGCGACCGAGCCGCTGACCAGGGCGCCGACCACCGGTACGAAGGCACCGACGAAGACCAGAATACCGATCGCGCCGACCAGCGGCAGGCCGAGAATCGCGGCGCCGATGGCGATACCGGTCGCGTCCACCGCGGCCACGATGATCGTCGCGCGCACGAAGGCGGTCAGCGAAACCCAGGCCTTGCGACCCGAGGAGTCGACCTTCTCGCGCGCTTGCCGCGGGAACAGCCGGACCAGCCAGGCCCAGATCTGGTTGCCCTGGTACAGAAAGAAGAACAGGCAGAACAACGCGATGAACAGGCCCGCCACCAGATGCGTGGCGGTGCTACCGACTTCGGCCGCGCGCTGCCCGAGTCCGCCACTGGTGGCGATGGTGTCCTTGAGCTGGTTGAACGTGTCGGTGATCTGCTTGTCGGTGATGTTCAGGTTGAAGCGGGCCATGTCGCGCAGCTCGCGAATGCCCTTGCCTACCTGGTCCGACAGGTCGGAGAATCCCGACGCGATCTGCGTGCCCACAACGGTCAGTAGACCCGCGACGAGCGCAAGCGTGCCGAGCACGGTGATACCGGCTGCAGCGCCACGAGGTAGCCGCAGCTTCTGCAGGCCGTTCGTGACCGGGATGAGCAGTGCGGTGAGCAGTACGCCGACCACCACCGGTACGACGACCTCGGACAGGTAGCGCATGCCATAGCCGATGACCAGTACCGCAGCCACGATCACGAGGAACCGCCACGACCAGGCACTCGCGATCTGCATCGCGGGCGTCACACCGAGGTCGACCGCGCCACGGCTGGACGGAGCGATCAGGCGTTCGTCGTCCAGCGTCTTCTGATCCGGCACCGTCGAACTGACCTCATCGGTCACCTCGTTGTCCGCGACCGGGCTCTCCTGATCCTCGTCGCGTTCCGGGTCCACCGGCTTGTCCGGTTTGCTCATCACACCTCCCCATCGTGTGTTTCGACCCTACGGGGTGAGCGTGGCCGCCAGCCCGATGCGACGCGCCAGACCGGTCGCGGCGACCGGATCGACCTCTGCGAGCAGGCCGACCCCGGCCAGCACGTAGTCGGTGTCGACCGTGGTCCGGGCGGCCGTCGGTACCAGCCAGCCCTCTTCGAGCGCCCCGGCACCAACCGCGCCGAGAATGCGCGCGGCGACGTCGGGTCCGTTGTGCCGCAGCACTCCCCCGGAGCCGACCAGCAGGTCCACTTCGCGCAGATCCTTGCCGGACCGCTCGATCACCCTCCCCGACGGGCCGAACACCACTCGCTGGCGACCGGCATGCCGCCGCAGCGCGACGGTGATCGCGATCGTGGCCAGCCGTTCGTCGTACGCCGCCTCCGCCGCGCTGTCCGGCAGGTACGACGGATCGGCGTGCCGCCGCTCGGCCGCCTCGCGTAACAAAAGGTCATCCGCGATCAAGCCCGCTTCGATGCCTTCGGCAACCACCGGTACGGCGCTCCAGCGCATGCCGAGATCGCCTTCGACCGTACGGGTGACGGGATGCGTGGCAACCACCTCGCGGCCGAGGTTCGCGTCCTCCGGATCGAGTTCGATCACCGAGTGCACGTCGGTGGTGGCACCACCCACGTCCACGACGGCGACATCCCCGTGCAGGCCGGCGAGTACCTCGACACCACGCAGTACGACGTCCGGGGTGGCCGCGCGGACCATCGAGGCGAAACTAGGATCCTTGGAGAGGTTCTTGCCGCCGATGACGTGGGCCAGGAACATCTCGCGGATCGCGGCCCGGGCGCTGTCCGGCGCGAACACCCCGATCTCGGGCACCACGTTGTCCGCCAGCACGAACGGCACATCCGCATCACCGAGGACCGAGGCGATCGGGTCCTGCGACGAGGTGTTGCCCGCAGCAACGACCGGACGACGCCAGCGGTACTTCGCCAATACCGCGGCGGCCTTCTCGATCACGGCCGAGTTGCCGCCGTCGGTACCACCGAGCAGCAGGACCACGTCCGGCCGGTCGGTCCGCAGCGCCTTCAGCGAGGTCGCGGTCAGACCGCCGCTGACCACCGCGACGACCCGGCCACCACTCGACAGGGCGACCCGGCGACCGGCCTCCGCGGTGACCAGTTCCTCGTTACCGACGACCGCGATGCGCAGGCCTCCGCCCGCGCTGGAACACGCCAGCACCTCGGCTTTGGCCACGGCCCGGTCGGCCTCGAGTAGCGCCGTACGGCAGGCGAACCAGCCGTCCATCACGTCGGTACCGATCGTGGTACGCGACTCCGCCCGGGCCACGAGTTCACCCGAGGCGGCATCCACCGCCACCGCCTTGGTGAACGTCGACCCGAAGTCCACCGCGACGTACAGCTTGCTCATCAGGACATGGCGCGTTCGAGGTCGTGCAGCAGGTCGTCGACGGTCTCGATGCCGACGCTGAGCCGGATCAGGTCGCCCGGGACCTCCAGCGGCGTACCGGCTACGGACGCGTGCGTCATCTTGCCCGGGTGCTCGATCAGCGACTCGACGCCGCCGAGCGATTCACCCAGCGTCCAGACCTCGGCCTTGTTACAGATGTCCAGGGCCTGCTGCTCGCCGCCGGAGACCCGGAACGAGACGATGCCGCCGAAGCGCTTCATCTGCTTCGCGGCGGTCTCGTGGCCCGGGTGACCGTCCACGCCCGGGTAGAGCACCGAGGTGACGGACTTGTGCCGCTGCAGGAACTCGACGACCTTCTCGGCGTTGTCGCTGTGCCGGTCCATCCGCACGCCCAGAGTCTTGATGCCGCGCAGCACCAGCCAGGCGTCGAACGGCCCGGCCACGGCGCCGATGGCGTTCTGGTGGTAGGCGATCTTCTCGGCCAGACCGGCATCGCGCACGATCAGCGCGCCACCGACGACGTCGGAGTGCCCGCCCATGTACTTGGTGGTGGAGTGCACGACGACGTCCGCACCGAGCTCCAGCGGCTGCTGCAAGTACGGCGAGGCGAAGGTGTTGTCGACCACGAGCAGGGCGCCCGCGTCATGGGCGAGCTGGGCCACGATCGCGATATCGGCCACGTTCAGCAGCGGATTGGTCGGCGTCTCCAGCCAGACCACCTTGGTCACGCCCGGGCGGATCGCGGCGCGGATCGCCTCCGGGTGGGTGACGGCCGCGGGGGTCATCTCGATGCCCCACTTCGACAGCACCTTCGAGAACAGCCGGAAGGTGCCGCCGTACGCGTCGTCGGGGAAGACCACGTGGTCACCGGGCTCGCAGATCGACCGGATCAGCGTGTCCTCGGCGGCCAGTCCGCTCGCGAACGCGAATCCACGGGTACCGGCCTCGATCGCGGCCAGGCACTCCTCCAGCGCGGAGCGAGTGGGGTTCGCGGAGCGCGAGTACTCGTACCCGTTGCGCAGACCGCCGACGCCGTCCTGCTTGTAGGTGCTGGTGGCGTAGATCGGCGGCACGACCGCGCCGGTGGTGGGGTCGGGCTCGTTGCCGGCGTGGATCGCGAGGGTCTCGAAGCCGAACTGCGGTGAAGTGGTCACCAAGCCAGACTACGACCCGAGGTCGATGGAGATCGAACGGCGGGCCAGCACGGCGGTCGCGGCGTCCAGAACGACCCGGCGTAGCTCTTCGCCGGTGGCCTCCGGGGTGGTCACCGTCATCACCGCTCCGACCACCTCGACCGCGGCGGCGGCGAGGATGAGGTCCGCGGTGGTCGGATCCGGCCCGGCCAGCCACACCTGGAACCGGCGGCTCTGGGCGATCAGGTCGTCCAGGTTCTCCTCGAAGGCGGCCACCACGGCGGCGAGGTCCCGCAGCAGCGACGGCCCCGTCGAGCGGTGCAGGATCACCACATCCAGGTAGGCGGTGAGCAGCTCACGCTCGGTCTCCGGGCTCCACTCGAGCACGTCGGCCAGTCCGAGCACCCGCTGCAGATCGTCGAAGAACGTGCCGATGATCGCCTTCAGCAGGTCCTGCTTGGACGAGTAGTGGTAGTAGAGCGAGGCCTTGGTGATGCCGACCTGTTCCGCGATCTCGCGCAGGCTCGTCTTCTCGTAGCCACGGGTGGAGAACAGTTCCACGGCGGCACGGTGGATCTCGGCCTTGGTATCGCGCTGCTGCATGGCTTAAGCCTCCCACTTTTCTTACCTACCGTGCGGCAGGTAGTCTACCTACCGACCGGCAGGTAGACCGGTTCTCGCGGATGGAGGGGTCTCGTGTTCACTCGACTTGGGCGGTTCGTCGTCCACAACCCTTGGAAGGTGATCGCCGCCTGGGTGATCGCCGCGATCGCCGTGGTGGCGTTCGCGCCCACGCTGGCCGACGTGACCAACAAGGACCAGACGAGCTTCCTGCCCGACAAGTACGAGTCGGTGCAGGCACAGCAACTGGCCGAGAAGGCCTTCGGACAGACCAGCAACGCGACGGCCACGATCGTGCTCAAACGCGCGGACGGTGGCGCCCTGACCGCGGCCGATCAGGCCAAGGCGACCGAGATCGCGAGTGGGATCACGGCGGCGAAGATCGACCGAGTCTCCGGCGCGACCACGGGACCACAGGCGCTTTCGCCGAACAAGCAGGTCCAGTTGATCAGCGTCGGGCTCCAGGGCCTGCCGGAGGAGCAGCCCGTACTCGACGCGGTCCAGAAGGTCCGCGACGCCACCGGTCCCGTCACCGAGGGCACCGGCCTGCAGTACGGCGTGACCGGTGACGCGGCGTTGTTCCTGGACAACAAGGACGCCTTCGACAAGGCGTTCGTGGTGGTCGGCGTGGCCACGATCGTGCTGATCGTCGGCCTGCTGCTGTTCATCTACCGCAGCCCGGTGGCGGCGTTCCTGCCGTTGCTCACCGTCGGCCTGGTGAGCGCGATCGCGCCCGGTCTGATCGCCCTGGCCGCGAAGGCCTTCGATCTGCAGGCGACGCAGGACCTGCAGACGATCCTGACCGTGGTGCTCTACGGCGTCGGTACGGACTACATCCTCTTCCTGCTGTTCCGCTTCCGGGAGCGGCTGCGCGGGGGCGAGGAACCGAAGCAGGCCTTGGTCACCGCGACCGCTCGTGTCGCCGAGGTGATCGTCTCGGCCGCCGGCGCCATCGTGGTCGCGTTCAGCGCCTTGCTGCTCGCTGTCTTCGGTGGATTCAAGAGCCTCGGCCCTGGTCTGGCCATCGCCGTGGCCGTGATGGCCTTCGCGGCGATCACGCTGGTCCCGGCTGTCGTCTCGCTGCTCGGGCCAAAGGTGTTCTGGCCGTCGAAGTCCTGGCAGCAGACGCCGCGCGGCGCGATGTTCAAGCGCTTCGGCACGTTCACAGCCCGTCGGCCCGCCGTGGTCGCACTGGTATCCGGTGGTCTGATGGTGGCGTTGGCCCTCGGCGCGCTCGGCATGAAAGTGGACTACGACGCGTTCAGCCAGCTGCCCGACGACACCGAGTCGGCCCGCGCGGTGAAAGACCTGCAGGCGGGCTTCCCGGCGGGTGCGCTGAACCCGACGACGGTGTACGTGAAAGGCGATTCGCCTTTGTCCGCAAGCGATCTGAACGCCTACGCGCAGGAGCTCGGCAAGGTGCCGGGCGTCGGAACGGTTCTGCCCGCAGGGCCGGATGGCGCTCTCGCGCTGCTCAACCAGGACAAGACCGTTGCCCAGATCAACGTTGTACTCGCCGCAGCGCCGTACGCCAAGGAGTCGATGGACCTGGTCGACGGCAAACTGCGCGAGGTCGCGCACGCCTCGGCGCCGGCTGGGACCAGCGTGCTGCTGGGTGGAGTGACCGCGAGCTACGCCGATATCCGCGACGCGAACGGGCGGGATCTGGCGGTCATCTTCCCAGTGGCGGGCGGACTGATCGCGATCATCCTGGCGTTGCTGCTGCGCAGTCTGCTGGCACCGCTCGTGCTGATGCTGGCGGTGGTGTTGAGCTTCTTCAGTACGGTCGGCGCGACTGTGCTGGTCTTCCAGGGCGCGGCTGGGCATGCCGGCGTGACGTTCTCGTTGCCGATCATGCTCTATCTGTTCGTTGTCGCGATCGGGACGGACTACAACATCCTGATGATCGCGCGGCTGCGAGAAGAGGCCGAGCAGGGAACGGATCCACGCACGGCGGCGGATCTCGCCATCGAGCACGGCGGACCGTCCGTGGCCGCGGCCGGCCTGATCCTGGCGGGCACGTTCTCCTCGCTGATGCTGGCCGGTATGGCCCTGCTCACCGAGATGGGCTTCTCCGTGGCCGTCGGCATCGCGATCTCGGCCTTCCTGATGTCGATCTTCCTGATTCCCAGCGTCACCGCCTTGCTCGGCACCCGAACCTGGTGGCCGCGCAAACTCAAGGTCGTCAGCACACCGGCCACGGCCACCTCCGACAAGGTCGCCGAACCGGTCGGCTGACAAAAGCTGCAGCTTCGGCTGCGAAAGCTGCAGGCTGAGGGGTCCTGCAAGGCGCCTGCACCCGGTGGGAAACCACCGGGTGCAGGCGCCTGTTTCAGCCAATTCAACTCCGACTGCCGGTTCGTTGCACGGGTTGCCGGCTGTTGCACGAGCGCCGGGTTGTTGCGTGGCCGCTGCCGGGTTGCCGGGCCCCTACCCGGTTGCAGCCGGGTAGCCGGTACAAGACCCGGTAGCGGGCTTGCGGAAAGCCGGTAGCCGCGCTGAAGCCCGGTAGCCAGGGCCGGGGAAGCCGCGCAGCTGAGCATCTGGGTGGCTTGCGCGAGCGGTCGCACCAGCACCCAGCTTTCCGGCGACCGAAACCGAGTCGCGCGCCCCTGCCCATCCTTTGCCGCGAGTGGTCGCGTGCGCACGCGACCACTCGCGGGACAAGGAAGGCGTACACCCAGCAGGCCTGCTGGGCAGCCCGGGCGTCCGTTTTCAGGCAAGTCAGCCGCGGTTGTAGGGCTGCACCGCCGCCTTGCTGGCGCCGATCCTCAGGTTCCGGAAGTCCGAACGGAACGTGGCGCCCGGCTGGTAGTCCTTGTACATGCCGAACTTGATCTTGAATCGCTCCGTGAAGGAATCATTTCTGCAACTGGACTGCAGCCCATAGCCGAAGTACTCGTCCTGCTCGAAGACCTTCTCCTCGACGGTGGTCGCTCCCACTCTCTTGTGGTAGACCGCGATAGTGCCCTTCGCCGCACCCTCGCGGTAGGGCTTCACGTGATACTTGATGACAAAGGAATGCCACTCGTCGACGCCAACGCTCCTGGTCGCCAACGACGCGTCGTAATTCACGCCCGGCTGGTCGCCACGGCGCACGAACTGGACATTGTGTCCGTTACCGGCGCCGGACTGAATGCGCACACCGCCGATCGGGTTCGCGGTGCACTGCCACAGCTGCAGCACGTACGCCCCGCTGCCCGTCACGTCATCGACACCCGCGGGAATACGAACGTCGAACCCGACCCACACGTTCGTGTGGAACGGCAGGTCCCACCCCGATGCCAGCTCCGTACGATCCCGGAGGGTATTTCCAGCAGCGTCCTTCCAGGTGTTCTTGGCGGGGTCCTCGACGATGGCGCCTGGGTATCTGAAGTCCTTGTTCGTGCGGAACGTCAAGACCCTCGCGTCCGAGAGCCCGGTGATCTGAGGCGCCTGCGCCGCTCCCTGACACTTGCCTTGAAGAAAGTCGTTGCCATCCCTGTAGTTGCCGCCGGCGCCGATCCGCGCAGCGCACGCCTCCCGGTTCTCGATCGTCCAGCTCTCACCTGCGATACCCACCGAGTAGCTGGGGACCGCCGTGGTTGCCGCGATGGCGGGGTTTGGGTTCGTCACCGCGGCGATACCGAGCGAGGCGCTCAGGGTCGCCGCCACGGAGACAGCGATCGTCTTTCGAGCACGTCGACCCGGGGCCGAGATCTGCATTCGTGTGCTCCCATGCGTTGAGGGGAAATGCTTCGTTCTCGTGAACATTGCGGTTTCCTTCCGATGGTTGAGCCCGACGGGAACCGTTGGATTTTTCCGGACCGACGCTCAGGTCGGGATGTGTCCCATGGCTGCGGTTGACGGGATCTCGGGGGCGGGTAGGTCTTGTCCTCGCAGGGTTTCTGCGAGTGCTTTGAGGGCCGGGGTCTGGTAGACGGCGGCGGCTTCGTCGGCGAGCCAGAGAGCGGTTTGATCGAGGTCCTCCGGCTGCCGGGGCCAGATCCATCGACGGTCGTCGGTGGCGTGGTCGGCCCAGAAGTGAAACGCGTCGCGGAGACTGCCGAAGCCGGGTTCGGCAGGCGCGTTCCACAGGTCGCGGCCTTCAGCAGCTGCGACTCGGCAGCAGACGGCGAATGCCCGTAGGCAATACATGGTGTACAGCAACGAGTCGGGACGAGCCAGTTCCTTCGGGAGTGCGCCGCCGGCAGCGATATGGCGCAGCCGGACGTCGAACCGATCGAGGATCTCGGTGAGCGCGGTCCGATCACCCACGAACTGCAGATACCGCAGTACCTGCGCGTCCCACCAAACGCCGTGGTTGTTGGTCATCGATTCTTCCTGCCGGCCGAGTTCGCTCGTCCGCATCCAGTGGGTCAGCTCGGCGAACCAGTTCTGCAGGCGCGGGAGGCCTTCGGTGAATCGTCCGGCCTTCACCAGCAGGTCGACGTGATCCAGCAGGTCGGTCAGCAGCGTCCCCTCGATCTGCCCGATCGCCGCACCGTCGTGCTCACCGGGCAACGCGGCAGCGTGCCGGAAGTTGGGGCGCATCGCGGTCGCCGGGTCCAGGAACCAGCGTTCGAGACGTTCGACGGCGCCGTCGGCGTACCGTGCCTCGCCGGTCAGTAGGTGCGCTTGCACCAGGGTGTTGACGGCCGCGGCTGTCTGCCGGTACCGCCGTTTGTCGTAGCGATCGCGCCACGCGTCCGGGTTCCGTTGGCCGTCGATCCTGATGTACGGCAGACCGTCGGCTGTCTCCGGATTCGGCCAGGAATAGTTGCCGACCGAGTAGTAGTCGTGGGGGTCTCCGGCCCAGTCCGACGGCTCACGGTCGAGGATGGAATACGGCTGAGCGGCCAGGAACTCGTCGGCCCGGGCCACCAACTGATGGCTCATTTGGGTCCCGTCGCTCATTTGGGACCCGCCTCTGAGAAGGCCCGCTGATACTCGTCCCGGATCTTGTCGCCGCCGCCGTTGCGCCACTTGGTCACGGCCGCCTTCCAACTCGACACGGGTTCGCGTCCGGCCAGGATCCCGTTCCGCGCATCGGTCAGGCCCTTGCCCAACTGCAGACCTTTGGCCGCGTCGGTCTCGGAGTACAGGCCCTGGGTCGGATCAGGGGCGAGAATCGGCAGAGCGGCCTCCTGGTAGTCGAAGCGGGCCTGGGTGACATCGCGCCGGCCCGGGTCGTAGATGGCCAGGGTCGGTCCGCAGACGTACCCGAACGGCACCAGCCGCAGGTTCTGGCCACGCGAGTTCAAGATCGGGTCCTTGCCGTCGAACTTGAACGTCTGCCCCTCGATCCCGAAGTTGCGCAGCAGGTACTCGGAAGATCCGAACGGCGCGGCTAGCCAATCGAGTACCCGGAGCACCTCGCGGACCCGGTCCGGTTCGGCCTGGGTCACCGCGGTGAACGCCTGAGCCGCACTCCCCCGAGGATGCAGGGGCTTGCTCGTCGCGTCGTAGCCGAACATCGGCAGTGACCCGAGCTTGAAGCCCGGCACCTCGGCTCCCCACATCTCGTACTTGCTCCAGCCGGCGTACCCGCCGAAGACGATCGGCGTGGTCCCGTTGGTGAACCAGTCGTTGCGTTGGTTGTTGGACGCCACCAGGCCGTCCGGATGGAAGACGCCTGCGTCGGCGAGCTCGCGGGTGTCGGCCAGCGCCTTCTCGTACTGCTCGAGCTCGATGTTGGAGGTGAACTTCCCGCCGTCCTCGATCCAGGTGCCGGGGATGCCCAGGGAAGCGGCGATCATGGTCAGGGTGCTGCCCGGATCGCCGCAGGCCCAGCGGGACTTGCGCTCGTTGGTCAGCCCCTTCAGCAGTGCCTTGAACTCGCCGATGTTCTTGGGCTGCGCGGGCAGTCCGGTACTGGCGACGAGGTCGGCGCGGATCCAGGCGACCGACGGGATCGGTACCCGGGCGATCGGTACTCCCCACAGGGCGTTGCCGTACACGGTCTTGCGCCACGAATCGGTGGACAGACCCGCCAGGTTCGGATAGTCCTTGACGGCATCGCCCGACAGGTACTCGGTCAAGTCGGTGAACTTTGCCTTCAGCAACGCGGGCAACTGCTGCACCGAGCCGTAGATCGACACCAGGTCGGGCAGATCTCCGCCGGCCACGGTCGTCGCGAACCGTTGCGCGTAGTCGGCCGCCGGCGCGTACGTGATGTCGAGCTTTCCACCAAGCCGCTTGTCGACCTCCTGCCACAGCGGATTGTCGGACTTGCCGGGCGCCACCGGATCGAAGGTGTAGGTAAGGGCGGAGACCTTGCCACCCGGCAGCGGGGGCTTACCGACCGCCGCGACGGGGTTCGGCGGGTACTCGAAGTACCCGCTCATGCCAAGCGGGCTTGCGCTCTTCAGCGCGGGTACGGCGTTCCCGGCCTGGGCGAACGTCGGGAGAATGTCCGCTCCGATTCGGCCCGAGGAACTCGTCGTCGTCTTGGCGGAGCACCCGAGAGCTGATCCGGCGGCACCCGCGATGGCTGCCGCGGACAGCCCTTTGAGCAACGTACGGCGCGAAAGCGAATCCATGGTTACGGTCCCTCCTCATGGCGGGCGTCCGGTCGATCAGCCTTTGACGGCGCCGATCAGAAGTCCCTTGCTGAAGTGCTTCTGGATGAACGGGTAGATGATCAGGATCGGGATGATGGACATGACCAGAATCGCCATCTGGATCGATGCCTGGGGTGGCAGCGACTCGGTCGACGCCGAGAGCTCGTCCGTGCCAAGCGGCGTCTGGTTCACGACAAACGTTCGCAGCACCAGTTGCAGCGGCCACTTCTCCGGCGACGGCAGGTAGAGCAGGGCAGAGAAGAACGCATTCCAATAGGCAACCGCGTAGAACAAGCCGACCACCGCGACGACGGCCTTCGAGAGCGGCAGGACGATGGAGGTCAGGATCCGGAGTTCGCCGGCCCCGTCGAGCTTCGCCGACTCGGTCAACTCACTCGGCAGCTCGAGGAAGAAGGACCGCATCACGATCACGTTGAAGGCGTTGATCAGCACCGGCAGGATCAACGCCGCCAGGTTGTCGATCAGCCCGAGTTGCTTGACTGTCAGGTACATCGGGATCATGCCCGGATTGAACAAAAGGGTGAACAGCGTCATCAGCAGGATGGGCTTGTGCAACAGCGATCCCGGCCGCGACAGGGCGTACGCGAGCATGATCGTGCAGGCCAGCGACAGGACAGTGCCCACAACGGTGACCACGACCGACACGGTGAGGGCCCGCGTCACCACTCCTCCGGACAGAACGGCCCGGTACGCCGCGAGCGACGGCTCGCTGGTGAAGAGCACAAGTCCACCGCGCGCGCTGATATCGCGTTGCGGCGCCAGACTCGTCATCACCACGGCGACGAACGGGACGATGACCGCGAGGCAGGCGACGGTCAGCACCGCACCGCGCGCCGCGGTCACCCAGCGCGGTTGCCGCCCCATCCAGGCAGGCCGCTGCTCCGACGCCGGCTGACGGTTGCGCCGAACCCGGCGTTCAGCGGGGGTTTCCAGCAGTCCGGTCATTTCGAGTACACCCCCCGCTCCCCCATCAGGTGGGCGAGCCGGTTCGCGCCGAGGACGAGAACCACTCCGACGAAGCCCTTCACCAAGCCGACCGCGGCCGAGACACCCCAGTTCCCGCCGATGATCCCGTTGTTGTAGACGTAGGTGTCGAGCACTTCGGAGGCCTGCGCGCCGACCGGACCCTGCTGCAGCAGGATCTGCTCGAAACCGACCGTGAGCGAATCACCCAGCCGCAGGATCAGCAGCAGGACGATCACCGGCCGGATCGCGGGCAGCGTCACGTGCCACAGCTGCCGAAGCGGGCTGGCCCGGTCGATCGCCGCTGCCTCGTACAGGTTCAGGTCGACCTTGGAAAGCGCGGCCAGGAAGATGATGGTCGACCATCCGGTGTCCTTCCAGATCACCTGCGACGTGACCAGCAGTTTGAACAGCTCCGGTACGCCGATGATCTGGAAGGTGCCCAGGTTTGCCGAGCGCAGCCACTCGTTCAGCATTCCGCCGTTGCCGAACATCTGCTGGAACAACGCCACCACGATGACCCAGGACAGGAAGTGCGGCAGGTAAAGGATCGACTGCGTCAGCCGCTTGGCTCGTTCGTTCAGCATCGAGTTGAGGACCAGGGCCAGCGCGATCGGCAACGGGAATACGAACAGCACCTGGACCATCGTGATGATCAGGGTGTTGACGAGCGCGTTCAGGAACTCCGGATCGCCGTTGAAGATGACCGAGAAGTTGCTCAGGCCAACAAAATCCGATCCGCTGATGCCGAGGAACGGCTGGTAGTCCTGGAAGGCGATCACGTTGCCCAGCAGTGGCAGGTAGTGGAACAGAACCAGGACGATCACGCCCGGTACTGCGAGCACGAGCAGCACCCGGTCCCGGTGCCATCGGGCCGCGAGCTGTCCGCGGACGTGAGTCTCGCGGGCGGTAGGCGCCCCGGGATCCGCGCCGGTCCGCGGCCGCACCTTGATCCCCGACGACATCAGTGGATCCTGCTGCCGACCGCTGCGATGGCGACCTCGACCATCCCCCGCACGCGCTCCTGCGCGCCGCTCCTCGCCTGCCGCGCGACGTCAGCCGCGGCCGGCCGGTCATCGACGATCTTCTGCAGGAGCTGCCCGGCCTCAGCCTCGGCCCCAGGTCCCAGCTCGACGAACGGCAGTCCGAGATCGTTGTACATCTGGCCCTTGATCGTGTCGGTCGGCTGACGCAGGTAGACCGCCGGGATACCTTCTGCCAACGCGATCAGAGGTGAGTGGCACTCCATGCTCACGACCGCGCCGGCCCGCCGGTACACCGCGGCCGCCTCGGTCAGGTCCCAGAACCGCGGCAGGATGTGAACCAGGCCGGCCACGTCGGCAGGAAAGGTCCCCGCGAACTCGGCCTCGGCGACTTCCATCGCGTAGCTCATCTCCGGCACGATGAGCGCCGGTTCGCCAGTGGCTCGCACCCAGCCGATCACGGTCTGCCGCAGAACGTCCAAGTCGGACTTCAGATAGCCCGCGTTGTAGGCCGTCCGGCGAACCTCCTCGGCCCCGGGTGGGTAGTTCCGGATCTGGTGGTACGGCGTGAAACGCAGCCGCGGTACGACGCAGAGGAAGCGTCCGGGCTTCAACCCGTACTCCGCGAGGACCGCCTGACCGTCGCCGTCGTCGACCACGTCGAACATCACGGTGGCGTCCGGACCGAACGCGATCGTTGGCGCCTTGAGGTTCTGGCCGGCCAGGAACCGCTCGGTCAACGAGTCCCGGCAGTAGACGAACGCGGCCGTGTCGAGTACCTCGCGCTCGAGCTCGCTGAGCAGGTCACCGTCGATCGCACTGACCATGCTCGCCGCCCGGGCCAACGTCGAGCCGTAGGGCCGGAGTGGATCTACTGTCACCCCGAAGATGCCATGCGGCTTTCCGGTCCGCCGATGCCATTCGGCTACCTCCACCTTCGCGACCAGCGACGGTCCCGATCCGTGCACCAAGAGGTTGCCTTCGGCAAACAACCGTTCCAGGTTGGGGCTGAGCGGCTCGCCGGGCACGACCCGGTCCTCGATGATCTCGACGTCCGGAAAGTAGCGGCCGAGCATCTGCCGTACCCCCTCGTCGATGCTGCGAGCCCACAGCGTCAGTTTCGCCTCCGGTGCGTAGCGCTGAAAGGCCCGGAGCGCGCCTGGCGTATGGGCGACGTCGCCGATGTTGACGGTTTGCCAGCCGGAGGCGAGAACGACGTGAACCATGAGGATTCCCTGTCCAGCCCAGCTCGAGCGGCGGTGGGCTTACGGTCGATTCGGAGCTACGACGAGCATCATGCCGATGATTCACCGGTTAATCAAGGTTTCGGAACGCAGCGCCCCTTGGGCTCTCGGCAGATCGGCGCTCAGCCGGCGTACGGTGCTGTCGATCCTCGATCGATCAATTTCGGCGCCGGCCGCGTCACCAGAGCCGACTGGACCCGGCGGCCGTCGATCATCCGGCGGAGGATCGTGTAGGCACGCATTCCGGCTTGCTGTACAGGCATCCGGATCGTGCTCGGGGCCGGCCGCATGGCGTCGGCGATGGGCAGATCCTGGTACGCGACGATCGACAGATCGGCGGGAATCCGCAGGCCGAGATCGATGACCGCCGAGATCGCTCCTTGTGCCGCGGCGATGTTGTCGATGATCAGCGCGGACGGCGGCCGGGCCGAGCCCAGGAGTTCGCGCGTCGCGGCCGCCAGGTCCGGCGGCTCGTAGCCGACCTGCTTGATCAGCGACCGGTCGAAGCGCACCCCCGCTGCCCGTAAAGCAGAGCGGTAGCCGTCGACCCGGGCGCAACTGGCGATCGGGACGACGGGGCCGCCGACCAGTCCGATCCGGCGGTGCCCGAGACCCAGCAGGTGTGTCGTGGCCAGACCGATCCCGGCCGCGTCGTCGATCCACACCGACACGGAGTCGTCCGGTCGCGGGTTCTGCAGGATCACGTACGGGATGGACCGCTTGGTGAGTTCCTCAGCGGTTTCGTTGCCCCACTGGGTGGACCGCAACAACACGCCGTCGACCATGCCGGTGCCGACGATCCGGCTCATCAGGTGGCTGCCCGGCTCGATCCACAGTGCGTCGGCCAGCAACAGCACGTCACCGTGTTCCTCGGCGGCCGCATGCATGCCACGAATCGCCAGTTCGAAGACCGGGTTCGCAATCTTCGGCACCACCGCCGCGATCACTCCCGATCGGGACAGACTCAGCGACTTCGCGGCGTGGTTGACGCGATAACCCGTGTCCTGGATCGCCTGCTCCACGCGCAGCCGGGTCGCCTCGCTCATCCGGACGTTGCCGCGAGCCCCGGAGACCACCGCGGAAACCACGGCCGTGGATACCCCGGCCCGCTTCGCGACGTCCTTGATCGTGGTCATGGCGCCAGCCTAACGAAGTCCAACCCAGCCGGCCCCGGCCGCGAAGTTCCGCCGCGGCTCCTTGCCGATGGGTGGTCATCCATCCCCCTGCGTAGTCCCGTCGCTGTGCGGTAGTCCCGTCGCTGTGCGCACGGGGTTGCCGGAGGTTTCGCGCAGGTTGTCGTGGGCGTACGTGTTCTTTCCGCGAGTGGTCGCGTATGCACGCGTCCATCCGCGGGAGGAACGCCCGCAGGTGGATGGCGGAGTTGCTCGGGTGGTTATGCCGCCAGGTGGCCGTCTGGACGGGACGGCTGCCGAATTTCGTACGACTACCTGGCTGCAACCGGGTAGCGGCCCCACCCTCACGCCGCGCCCTGCCGCCGCCCATCCCGATGTCCGGGCACCCGTGCGTGCGCGCGGCGGGCGTGCGTGCGGCGCGCGTGCGTGCGCGTGGCGGATCACGGCAGTGGTTACAGGGGTCGACATGCGAGATGGGTGGTCGACCCGTCAAATCTCGGACGTCCACCCCCCAACTCGCCCGTCAACCGCCACGATCTCCGGCGATTGGCCGGGCGAGGCGGGCGGAGGGCGCCGCGTCACGGAGCTGGGCCTTCGAACCGCGCCGACGTTCCACCGCAGCCACGGCGCACGTCGCACACCTGGGAGATGCCCTTCGGACTGGTACGAACTGAACCTTCGACTAGTCGAGTTCCTCCAGCACGGAAGGGCATCCTCAACTCCCACGACTCAACCCACTACCGGATCGGTGGATCCAGGCCCAACCAGCTCAATCGGAAAAGGTTCGCCAGTGTGGACCTGGACGCTGGCCGACGCCGGGAACACTGGGACGGACGCGCTCCCGGTCGCAGGAGCGTGCGACAGTGAGGTTTTCGAACGTGCTCTCCGTGGATGCGTAGAGCCCGATGCCGCCGCTGCGGACCACGGTGTCGCGACCCTCCAGGACCCGAACGCCGTTCACCGTCACGGTGATGCGGTCGCCGTGAATCGCCGCGCCAAGTTCGACGGGACCGGTCAATGGGTTGCTGAGGGCAACCGTTGCCACTGTCACCGGCCCTGACGCGTGCGCCTCGCGGACGATACTCGCGTACCGAGTTCTATTGCTCGTCTTGCCGAGGTGGATCCGGTACCCGTAGGAGTCCGAGGTATCTCGCAGCGAGATGCCCGCGGTGCCGACGGATCCGTTGATCGTGACCCTGGCCTTCGCGACATAGTCGCACGCCTCGGAGAAGCGTGACGGCAGCGTCGAATCGGCGAGTACGTGCGCCCTGCCATCGGTCGGCGTGAGCTTCAACCGACCCGAGTTGACGGACGCGCCTCCTGCGATACCCCGCCAGTTGGCCTGGTCAAGCCCTTCCTTGATTGTGATGTTGTCGAAGGCCGCGGCCCGGCCTTGCGTGGCGGCGGCGGCACCACCCGTCGGCAATTGCGAGTCGTCTGCGGAGATCGACGTGTTGCCCACTGTGGCGATCAGATGTTTCCCGACTGCGGACACGGTCAGCGTGTGCGCGCTGTCTGCGTTGATGGGCAGCTCCGTCTCCGCGAGAAGCGTCGACGTCGCGTTGTATACCTTGACGAGCCGCAGCTTCGCGCCGCCCGATGCATTGACGACATCGGCCCGGTAGAAGTTGCGGGGATCGTGGTAGCGGAACGCGAGACCGGTCGTTGCCGTCGTCTGGTTTCGTGTCTTCGGCACGATGTCGGCAGTCACGACGACGTCATCCGGTACCTCCTGCTGCACAGCCAACGACTGCACGTCCGTACTCGAAGTCTGCACCAGCTGCCCGCCACCCAGCGTCCAGGCGCCCTGCACTGGCGTCCAGCCGTCAAGGGAGCCACTGAAGTCATACACAGTGCGGTCCAGGCTCACATCGGTGAACTTTTCGTTGAGCAGCAGCCTGGGGGCGAAGGCCGCCTTGGTGGACACGGTGACGAGGTCGCCGGTGCGGGTGAACGCGGTCGGGATGCCGTTGATCTTCACCGCGCGTGCCTTCGGCGCGTTGATCGAGAGGGTGCCGGTGAAGGGGTCCCCGAGCGAGACTCGGGCGGTAGCACCCTGCAGTTCCACACTGAGGTCGGACACGACTCCGGAGGCTTTGACGACAGTGTCCCCGTTGTCGGCCAGCGACGATCCCTGGGTCAGCGCGTATCGCGTCAGCCCGCCGCCCTTGTTGGCACGCTCGAGGTAGGCGGTCTCGGCGTTGGTCGCGGCAGCCCCGAACTGCCTCGACGAGGGAATCGCCTCGCGTGACAGGTAGAAGCGGCCGGTCGCTTTCGGCAGGTCGATCTTCATCGCGCTGGCTACGGAGTGATCCACCTGGGGCAGTTCGATGCGCGACGCCTTGACCGAGGGCGCGGCGCCGGCCCTGCCGGGAACTACGACCGTGTCCACTCCGGTGGCGCCGGTGGCGGACCAGTCGTACGACAGGTAGTCGACGTTGGTGAGAACCTGCTCGCCCACGCGCACGGCGCCGTTCTTGTGCACGCGAGACGTGAGATCGGCGCCGGGCCGGGCCACGGGGACGAGTTGTACGCCGGCAACCGGTGTGGCGCCGGGCACCGTGTCGAACCCGACCGTGGCGACGTTCGTGTTCGGGTCGACGGTGACCGGATCGCCGGGGAAGTGCCAGAGCTGCCGGTAGTCGTGCGCGCCGGTGTCACCCATGAGGTCGTCGGAGACGATCCAGAAGCCGGGCTTGACGAAGTAGACGACGCGATCGTGCGCGATCGGCCGATAGGCCTGCGTCTGACCGCGGTAGATGTCGAGGCCCGCGTTCGAGCGCCACAGCGACGTCGAGCGAGGCGGGCCGGCGGGCTGCGGTTGTCCGTCGACCTCGACGGTGTTGTGCGCCTCGGTCGTGCGGCGCATCCAGTTGTTCGTCGGGGTATCGCTGTAGTCCCCCACGCCGGGGTCGACGATCAGCGGACGCCCGTACGCCGCCATCACCAGGCTGAGGTCGTCGGGATGCCGATGCGAGGCCGTATAGCTGGAGTTCTGGTTGTTGATCAGCATGTACCGGGCATCGGCGTCCCACCCGGACCGCTGGACCGCATAGCTGATCGGGAACACCGTGGACGACAGCGTCGGGACGGTCCCCTCGGTGCGCCCGGAGGCGACCCAGGTGAAGTCGGACCAGGAATTACGCTCACCGGTCCTGCGAATCGCGCTCTCGCCCGCGTCCGCGTTCGGAGAATCACCGACGGGCGCTGTCTCGAGATTCGGCTGACGGGTCGCGAACAGCGCATCTGCGATCCGATCCGCCGACTGAACCATCCCGTCGGGAAGGGTTCGCCCGTTGGCATCCGCAACTTCGATCATCGTGTTGACCATGTCCGCCACGTAGGCCTGATAGTTGAACGCCGGCTCGCGGTACACGCCGTCGCCCTTCACCCAGGCGCGCAGGAACCGCTCGACCGACCGCACCGCGAACGGCTCCCAGCCGAAGGACGCCTTGAACTCGGGCAGATAGACCGCCGAGACGTAGATCGCGCGGGCCATCGAGACATACCAGTTGTTTCCGACATGGATCTGCAGCACCGTCGCGAGGCGATCCGTCGTCGCGTGCACGCCGGTCAGGTACGCCACGAGGTCATTGGCGTCGATGCTCGGCTCCGTCCGGAACACGGAGAACGCGCTGACGAGCTGGGTCAGCCGCTTGCCGCCCGAGAGGTTGCGGTTCTGCGGCCAGCTCGGATTGTCGGCGAAGAAGTCCAGTGAGATGTCCATCCACGCCGACGCGTACGCCGCGCGCTTGCGCGGGTCGCTCTCCTTCAGATAAGCGCTCGTCAGCGTCGACATGAACGCGAAGTCACTCATCAGAACCTGCGCGCTGCCTGGGGTGGTCTCCGTCCCGCCCCAAAGGTCCGCCCAGTTCACGTCGATCCGCTGCGCGGCATCGTCGTAGAAGTCACGGGTCACGGTGCCGAACCGGAAGACCCCCGCCGCCAATTCGTTGGCGGTCGCGTCGCCGCCCCCTCCCCCGCCCAGGCCCGGGTACTCGATGCCCGTGCGGCCCGCGTAGTAGGCCTTGAGCTCCACAGCGGCGCCCGACTCATTGCCAGCGGCAAGCTCCGCCGCCACGCCGGCGAGCCCTGGACGAGTCAGATCGAGCAGCTCACCGAGATCCGGCAGGTCGGTCGTGGCGGCCCGGACCGGCGACAGACCCGTCGCCAGCAGAGCCACCGCGACTGTCGTCGCAGCCCACGCACGAGTACGGCGGCGAGCGCTCCGCCGAAGAAGTCTTCGTTGCATCCCAGCTCCTCATGAGTTTTCGCTGCGTCCTTCGACTCCAGGTCGGGACTGTCCAGCAGGCGGGTAGCGCGCCGATGTCCGTGTGGTCGAACGCGAACGTGCCGTCCGGCCCGGAGGCGACGCCGTCGAGCGGGTTCCAGACGCCGTCGAGCGGGTTCGGACGTCGTCGTCGGGAAAGTTCGGCGGGAGCACGGAGCGGCGTGCTGATGCTGTGCGCTCCCTAGGTGACGTATCGTTAATTCACCGTAAACTTGGTTGAGACGTTACGTCAACCGTTCGAGGGAGGGGCGCAAGCGTGACAACGCAACGGGACATCGCCCGCACAGCGGGGGTATCGGTAGCAGTGGTGTCGGCCGTGATCAACGGCACGACCCACACCCGGATGAGCGAGGCCACTCGTGCACGGGTCACCCAGGCCATGGAGAAACTCGACTACCAGCCCAACCAGGCGGCCCGGTCGCTGCGACTCAACCGCACCGGCATGATCGCGCTGGTCCTCCACAAGCTCGACAATCCCGTCTACACCGACCTGCTGCGCGGCGTCTACGCGGCCGCGGCCGAGCACGGCGGGACGGTCCTGCTCGGCGACGCCGAGACGATGCGCTCAGGCAGCCAGTTCGTCACCCGGCTACTCAGCCACGGCACCGTCGACGGCATCCTGATCCGGGACGACTCGCTGTTCGACGACAACGTGGTGGCCGAGTTTCGCTCCCACCCCAAGCCGATCCTCAGCCTGGACTACGACCAGGACCACCCATGGGTCAGCATCGACGACTGCCGCGCGGGCGAGCTCGCGACCCGATTCCTGCTCAACCTGCGCCATCGCCGGATCGTCTTCATCGGTGGAGCGACCGGACACGCGTTCCGGCAGCGCTACCTCGGGTACCAGCAGGAGATGCAGCAGGCCGGGCTGGAACCGGCACCGCATTTGGCCACTGGGTTCGGTGAGCAGGCCGGGGCCGACGGGCTGCGACAGGCGTTGCAACTGCCGGCTGCGCCGACGGCGGTCGTGGTGAACAACATCATCAGCGCCGTCGGAGTACTGGCCGCCGCCCGGGACCTCGGCATCGCCATACCGGACCAGTTGTCTGTGGTCGGGATCCACGACGTCGGCCTGATGGAACACCTGCGCCCAGCCGTGACCGCGGTCCGGATGCCGATGTACGAGCTCGGCCGGGCCGGCGTCGATGCGCTGTACGAGCTGATGGCGGGACGCCCCTGCACCAGCGGCATCATCACCGATCCTGAACCCGAGCTCGTCGTCCGCGACTCGGCGACGGCGCGGGCCGACGCCTGACCAGTCAACCGCGGGTCAGAACGGCCCACGAAGCTCGAGCAGTGACGTCAACCAGACGTCTGGTGAGGCGCACCACCAGATTGACGTGGCGTTATGTCACCGCGCTGCTGCTGTGCCGGGTTGTCGCGCGGCTGCCGGGTTGTGCCGCGACCGCTGCCGGGTTGTGGAGCCGCTACCCGGTTGCAGAGCCTGTTGAGGAATGGGTTCGGGTGGTGGTGATGGGGTAGGG
>NZ_JBHLTC010000020.1:0-78202 GCF_042434725.1 Kribbella deserti
GCGGAGCACTCACCAAACCACTGACAGGAACCATTTCCAACACAGCAGCGAACATCGCACCAATCCCGGCGGACCGTTTCTATTCACTGGCGATTGCTGCGTCGGGAACGAGCCCATCGGTCGTCATCTATCCGAACTATTCAGGCTGTGTCCGCGCGAAAGCTATCACTGGCATCGCGCCCCGAGCGGTCCTCAACAAGCCTGTCACGGTTCAACTGGCCACCAACAAGGGCACCGCCACGAAGAGGATCAACACCGTGGGGGATACACCTGAGGTCACCACCGACCTCGCCGGCATCGACCAGCTGCGATACGCCGCCTATTCCGACGAGTCGTTCCAGATCGATGCGAATCTCTCCATGCTTTGCTCCAACTGACCCTCAAATGCTCAGCAACGATTGAGTTGGACACGTTCCTTCCCCGCGATGAGGTGGCCCGGGATCCGCGAACGCAGCTCCCGGACCACTTCGCCTGGAACCTGCCACCTCTGCCCGCCTCGAACACGGACTGGACGACCCGACACCGCGCGCCAGCAGCGACGAAGGCCCTTGGGCCGCCGCCCTGATGGTGGTGCGCATCTTCGGCGCTGCCGCACCGCACCCGGCGAGATCACAGCGCTGATCGCAGCGGCGGGTCGGCTCAACCCGCCGCTGCGGGCCGTGACCTGGCAGACACCGATCGGCCGGCTCACGGTCACCGGCATGCGCAAGTCCGAGGCCTGCCGTATTGACCGTGTCCAGGTCGACCTGGACACCAGGGTGCTGGTGATCGCCGACTTCAAGTCGGCAATTCCCGCCAGGTGTTCCTGTACTCGTCCACCGTCGCCGGGTTTGCGCAATTATCAACAGTGCCGCGACCGCTGGTGTCCGCACCGGCAGCGCCGACCCTGTTCGTCTCCACCCGGAGCACGCGGCAGGGCCCCAACAACCTCACCCACATCTGCGCGGACTTGGTCAACGACGCTGGGATCCAAGCGCCGCCGGCACGACGTCGCACGCGGATGCAGGACTTGCGGCATGCGTTCACGGTCGCCACGCTGCTGGACTTCTACCGCGACGGCGGCGACGTCCAAGCCCGGCTGCCGTGGCTGTCCACCTGGCTGGTTACGTGGGTCCGAGGTCGACGTACTGGTATCTGCAGGCGATTTCGGAGTTGCTCGCGCTGGCCGCCGATCGTCTTGAGACGGCGTTCGGGGAACAGTCATGGCCCGCTCGCCCCGATCCTGCAGGGGTTCTTCACGGGCAAGCCAGGCCAGCCCGAACACCGTCGCCGCCTACCGCGACACCTGCCGGCTGCTGCTGGACTTCGGCTGGCGCAGCACCTGCTCCAGCCAACCGCCTGGACCTCTCCGGCCTGGACGCCCGCTCATCGCAGGGTTCCTGCAGCATCTGAGGACCGAGCGGGCCAAGGGCACCACTCGCAACGCCCGGCTCGCGGCGCTCCGCTCCCTGTTCCGCTACGCCGCGCTGCTGGCCACCTGCCAGACCGGACTCCGCGTCTCCGAGCTGACCAGTCTCCCCGTCGCCGACATGCACCGCGGTACGGGAGCGCAGGTTCGCTGCCGCGGCAAGAGCCGCAAGGGCCGCGCCACCCCGCTAACCCGGTAAACCGTCAAAGTATTGCAGGTCTGGCTGGCCAGGGATGACCTTTGAGCACGTCGAGCCTGGTTGACACGACTCGTGTCAACGAGCGAAAGGTCACTGCGATGCCTACCAAGCCGGTTCTTGCCCGTCAGCCAGTCCCGCGCTGGAACCGATCGAGCCAACAGGTGCCGCGCCAGTACCGGCACCGAGTACCGCCGCCGAGCTGGCCGCGCACGCAGGGGCCAGCGACAGGATGGACAGCCGCTGGTGCCGCCAGCGGGAGGCCGAGCTGGTTCCCGCATGGCAGACTAGACAAGGGCCCCGCTCCTCCAGATCCGGAGGAGCGGGGCCCTTGTCGATCAAACGCGATGCTAATGGCGCGTCAAGCAAAGACTCACAGTTGGGTAGGTAATCGGGTCGGCGGATTTTGGAGTCGATGGCGAAGTGTCGTTGGGCTGGGCGTGTTGTTGTGCCAGCGGACGTAGCCGGCGATCGCGATCGCGTTCTCTTGGACGGTGTGGCTGGGGTAGTCGCTGCCGTCGAGGGTGAAGTAGCGCAGTGCGGTGAACTCGCACTCGATCCAGTTCAGCCAGGATGCGTTGCTCGGGGTGAACACCAGCTCGACCGCGTTGGCGCTGCACCAGTTGGCGACTTCAATTCGCTTGTGGGGTGAGTAGTTGTCGCAGATCACGTGCAGTGTCCCGGTCGGGAACCTGGCCCGAAGCTGGGACAGGGGCGTGAGGAATTCTTGCCAGCGTTTGCGGTCTCGGAACCGGTAGAACATCTGCCCGGTGGCCAGATCGAGTGCGGCGAACATGTGCCGCACCCCGCCGTTGCGGTTGCAGGTAGCGCGCAGCCGGGGCCGGTTGGAGGTGGGGAACCATCCCCGGCCCGGCCTGGGCTGAAGGTTCGACGGACCGAACTCGTCGGCACAGATGATGTGTCCGGACGTCGGTGGATCGTCGTACAGGCTGAGGACACGGGCCATCTTCGCCGTGAAGTCCGGATCCCGGCCGGCCTTCCACGTCTTTGTGGCCTGGCACCTGATCTCCTCGGGTTCCAGCGAGCGCACGAACACCTCAGGCTGTCGAGCCATCACCACCTCCGACAACCAGCTTTCAGACTCGCCACCGGTCGGGCCAACCCGACACGGTTACAACCCCAACGTTTCCTGCGAGGCAGGACACCACGCCACCCCAGGTCAGAGCAGCATCATTTACGCGACACTAGTTGCTGCAGAGCAGTTCGATGCGGGTCGACATTTTGACTGCGCCCGCAGATTGGAAGTAGTACTTCGTTCGAAGGGCACCGATGATGTCCACGTCGATTGTCACCTCACCGTGAAATCCGGCAGGAAGCACCTTGGCCCGGTTCTGAGCGCCCGCTGTGAGATAAACGGTCACCGAGTGGGACGGTTTGTCGAGCAGGGCGGAGTGTGCGCGAGCCTTGGTGCAATGCAGGTCATCCGGGAGTACCTGCGGGCCGAGCTGGCCTTCGTAGGTCGTGATGTGCATCGTGCCGAAGGTGGGATCCTGATCGTTGATCACCATTTCATTGTCGCCGTCGCTCTTAGTACGGACAGGGGCTTTGGTGAAGGCGCCGCGCCAGACGAAGTGCTCGAGGAACCTGCTCGCGGACGTGCCCGGTCCGTACGGATACAGGCTTGCCGTGGCCAGCCGATACGTGCCCGAAGAACCTGGGCGAACAACAGCCGAGATCGTCACCTTGCCTCCCGCCGTACGCCCAGTAGCGACGTTGATCCAACCGCCAGCCTCACCGCTATAACGCTGAAGAACCAAACCAGTGCCATCTGGAGGCGCAGGAATCGCACGACCAGTCGCCGACAACGCACCCGTCTCAGAACTCGTCGTCACCACAGAATCCAGCGCCACATATCTGTTTGTCACCGGATACCGGACCGGACTGAAAGCCCGAGCATAAGTCGCCGAACCGGGGTAATAGGCACGATAGTCATAGGCCGAAGTCTGCACCACCGAGAACGTAAACGCGCCCGTCGAGCCCGCCCGCGTACTGGCTAAATTCCCAAACCGGCCCTGACCACGCACCGACCGCTGCAGATAGACGGTCACCCCCGATAAGCCCGTTGAAGTTCCCGAACGCGTTACCCGCCCCGTCAACATGATTGTCGACCCATAGACCCCAGAAGCGGGCGCAGCCATAGAAACGGACGACGCTACCGACCCGGCACCCTGAGCCGATGGAACAACCAGCACCGCACCAACCACCGCGACGCCAGTCGCCACGACCGCCGCAATCTTCCGTACCTTCAACACCATCCACGCCCCTTGCAACGAACCGAAAACACTGAACCAACATCGACACACTTCAAGTCAGCATCACAGGTCAGTAACGACCGAGCCTGAAGCAGCGCTGAAATCGGACAAACCCATCAACGCCACAACATCCGACGACGCCGACCCTCCACGGTCAGGAACTCATCGCCGTTTGCTGCGTGGCTGCAGCCAACTCCTGGCCATAGGCGCGCAAGAGCGGATGCATGCTGTAAGCACCGTCCCCATTGCGTTCCAGGAGATTGGAACGCGCCAGCTCGTTGAACGGCGCCCCCGAACGTTGCGGCGGCCCGATTGACGTTTCCGCGTGATCACCTGTGCTGAGCACACGGAACAACTGAGCTGCTTCATGACTCAACCACCGATAGGAGCCAGAGAACACGGACCGAAGATCAGCCGACGTGTCGCTGTCGCTCAGCACGTCCAGGATCCTCGAGCCGTCCTGTCCAGATCCCCTCGAGATAGCCAGCCGCTGACCGGCCGAAGACCAGCGACTGGCGGCAATGGCGATGGCAAGCGGCAGCCCGCCACAGCACCGTAGTAGCTCGTCGAGATCTCCGGCATCGCGGTCGGTCGATTGGCCACCCATGAGACGTGCGTCCAGGAGCGCACGACTCTCGGAAACTGCAAGTGGCCTCAAGCGAAGTTGCTGGGCGCCGTTGGTCACACTCAGCGCACTGAGGTCCGAGCGGCTCGTCACCACGACCATGCAACCCGTTGTACTGGGCAGCAGCGGCCGGATCTGTTCCGCATTGTGCGCGTTATCCAGAATGACGAGAACCTTCTTGCCGGCCAAGAGCGTTCGGTACCGGCCGGTCAACGTGCCGATATCGGAAGTGCCTCGCTGCGCCGACACGCCTAGTGACTCGATCAGTCCCAGCAGTGCTTCAATTGGCGACATCGGATCGTCTACCACCGAGAAACCCCGAAGGTCGACGTACAACTGGCCGTCCGGGAACTCGGGTGCGACGCGGTGAGCCCACGAGAGGGCGAGCGTCGACTTACCGACTCCGGCCATACCGGTGATCGCGACGACAGGGGTCACGCCGACGCTGCCGCTCGGACGCACGCTGGTCCTCACCACGTCCAGCTCGGTGATCTCCGCCGCTCGACCCACCAGGCCGGCCGCCACCGGCGGCAGCTGCGCGGGCACGGGGAATCCGGCCAGGTCACCGTCCGTCCGGTCATCAGCCGAGGGGTGGATGTCGAGGGACCGGTCCTGTCGCAGAATGGCTTGCTCGAGCTGCCGCAGACGTCTTCCCGGGTCGATACCCAGCTCATTCGCCAGGCGGTCTCGGGTCTGCCTGAACACGGCCAGCGCGTCAGCCTGCCTTCCAGCTCGGTACAACGCCAGCATCAGCTGCCCGCTGACATCCTCGTCGAAGGGATTTTGGCCGGCCAGATCCTCGAGGATGGGCAGCAGCGCACCATGTTCGCCCATGGTGAGCCGTACATCGATAAGCGATTTGAGCGCCTGATCTCTCATCCGCTCCAGCCGCGCCGCCTGTTCCTCGACCCACGCGGTGCCCCGGATATCGGCCAGCGGCCGCGCTCGCCACAACTCGACCGCCGACTGCAGACGCTGCGCCTTCACTGCCAAATCGGGCGAGTCCATGGCCTCAGCCATGAGTCGTTCAGCCAGCTGCACATCCGTGCTCTCCAGCCCGAGGTTCAGGCGATACCCGGGAGATGCCGCGCTCAGAGCACCCGGAACACCGATCGCTCGGCGCAGATACGAGACGTGGCTCTGCAATGTGTTCATCACCGTCGCCGGTGCCTTACCGGACCAGACGACATCCATCAGCAGATCGCTGCTGACCACCTGGCCCGCACTTATTGCTAGCGCCGCCAGCACCATCTTCCGCCTCACACCGGTGATCTCGACCGGTACGCCGTCCACTGTCACATCGACGGTTCCCAGCAGCCTTACTTGCGCGCGACTCCCCAACAGCAACGGTTGTGGTCGGCTCGCGACTTCAGCCAGCAACGACATCGGACACCTCCCGAAGCCGGGTGAAACCGGCACGATGGACCCGCACGACAGTCACCGGAAGATTCGGGAAGTCCGCCTGCAGCCTGCGTTCAAGCGCCTCGCTGGGTGCTCCACAGATCTCGATCGACTCCACCTGGTCATACTCGGGAGTTCCCAGCACCTTGTCGGCGTACAAGCTGAGGTGGTATTCCATCGACTCCGCATCCGGATGGATCTGCACCACCACACAGACCTGACGGTCCTCGGACTCGTAGGCGTTGAATGCCAGCATCCGCGGTTCGTTCTCCTCGACCGACCGGCAGAGCGCTTCGTACCAGAGCGCATGGGCTGCCGCCCGCCCGGCCCTGATCCGCGATCTGCTCACCACGACGAACGGCCCGCTCATCGAATCCTCCCTCATCCTTCGGTGATGCCGAAGGTAGGCAGGCAGATTCGGTCATACATCCGTCGAACGACGTATTCCGTCCTCGCCAGCCGAGGTGTCGATCAGTCCGGCCCGACGTGCGATCGCGGCTGCCTCGGTACGGCGACCGGCGCCGAGCTTGTGCAGGATCCTTGATACGTGCTCACCCACCGTGCGCGGGCTGATCACCAGGATCTGGGCGATCTCGGCATTGGTCCGGCCGGCCGCCAGCAGCGGCAGCACCTCCGATTCCCTGGCGGTGAGCCCGAACTCGTCAGCGGCCCATACTTCGGCCCGATCAGCGCCAGGCACCACTTGCAACCTCGCAGACACGGCCAGTTCCTCAATGGCTCCTCGTAGCGGCTCCGCGCCAAGTGCGCAGGCCGTCTCGTAGGCGCCACGGAGCTCTTGCCGGGCCTCTGGGCGGCCCGAGCGCTCACGCAGGAGGGCCCAGCCCAGCCGCCACCGCGCGTAAGCCGTCCAGTATGGCCAACCGGCGATCGACCACGCCTCGACGGCGTTCCGCCAAGGGATTGGATCGCGAGCGCCGTCCATTCGGTCCGCCTCGGCTCGTACCAGGGCGGAGAACGCGCGCACCGGTTCATGAGTGGACGTCCGCCACTCCGCTGCCAGCCTGCATAGTTCGCTCTGTGACAAGATCGGCCGGTAGGCCACGTCGCCCCTCAGGACGGCGGAATGCGCCATGTCAGCCTGAGCCCGGGCCAAGACTGCGGCGGCGTTCGCGCGATAGCCGGTCTCCCCTACCAGCACCTCCATGGCCGCCGCACTCGACTGGGCGGCCGAACTGGGCTGACCGGCCCACAGCGAACGCTCGGCTTTCGCCAGCAGCGCCATCGCATGGGGTACGGGCTGCTGCGGGACTGTCACCGCGATGCTCTCGACCTCGGCCACGCTGTCTGTTAGGAGCGAGTCGTCACCCTGGTAAGCGGCGAGCCGGGCGAGATACCCGCCGGTGAAGTAGGCGGGTATTCCGCGAGTGCGTTGTGCCCGTGCAGACCGAAGGAGCTCGGAGGCTTCGGCCCAGTCACCGCACTCGATCAGCCGCTCGGCCAGCATGTACGACAACACGGCCCCGACACTTCGGCTGAGGCCGTGAGCAGCCGCGTATCGAAGGCCATTGCGCAGCACCGCCTCACAGTCGGAGTACCTTCCGAGGCTGCGCAAGCTCACGTTCCGCTGCAGGTCGCAGATGGCCACGTCATATCCCGCATCCAAGGACGCGGCGAGTTCGCGTGCCTGCTCGAGTGCCTCGAGCCCCGCCGAAGTGTCGAGCCTGGCAAGACCCCAGCTGAAAAGCACCTGCCATCGGATAGCTGGATCTGTCACGTCCCGCGCCGTCTCCAGGGCAGCCGCCGAGACACTCATCGCGTCATCGGCAGAACCACTGAGACTGAGGTACCAGGCGTAGCCCGATAGCACCTTGGCACGCGCATCCGAGCGCGCATCGGGCGGCAGGCGCTGAATCGACTCTTGGTAGGCAGTGGCGGCGCCGAGACCGTCCCCGTCCTGCCAGCGATAACGGGCCAGCCGCTCCCACACCAATGGCAGATCCACATCCCGGCAATGGCCAAGCCGCTCTTCAGTGAGCGCCACCGCGGCGTCGAAGGCACCGCTACGCTCGGCTGCGATAGCGGTGAGCCTGAGCACCTCAGCCCGCCCACCGGCGGCTGACTGGAATTCCTCGCCAGCGGCGGACCAGAGTGCCAGCACCCGCTCGAAATGGAGGTACGCCGCGCCGGGGGCCGCCGCTCGTTCCGCGAGCGCCGCCGCAACCAGCGACGTACGGGCTGCTTCTTCAGCCGCACCGCCGCGGTGCCAATGGTGAGCCAGCTCTGCGGCGTCTGCCTGGCCCAGACCGGTGAGCACACGCGCCGTCCGAAGGTGAAGTTCCCTGCGCCGCGCCGGCGGCAGCGCTTCGTACACCGCGTCCTTCAGCAGCTCGTGGCGGATCCGGTAACCGCCATCTTCGACAGCCAGCAAGTCGCCCTCAACGGCAAGCCTCGAAGCCTCTCGGATGCCGTTCAGACTTCGGTCCAGCACCTCGGCAAAGACCCGCTCATCGCAAACACGGCCGACCACCGCGGCCGCGTTCAGTACCTCGCCGACGTCCGCTCCAAGTGCCTTGATTCTGGAGAGGAATATCGCTCGGAGATGGTCCGGTACGCCGCTACCGCCCGCGGCGAGGACCTCCTCGACCAGCAAAGGGATCCCGCCCGTTCGTCGATGGAGGATCGCGGCGTCATCTTCGGTCGGCATGGTGCCCGTGATGGCGGCCGCCTGCTCTCGAACCTCATCTTGCGTCATGGTTCCCAACTGCACTCGCAGAACGGGTCGACGCTCCAGAGCATCACTCAGGGTGTTTCCGCCGGAATAGTCTTCCGGGCGCATAGTCAGCACGAGTCCCCACCGCCCGGCCGTCATCTGCGCGACGAGATACAAGAGCGCATCCTGCGTTGCTCGGTCTGCCCAATGCACGTCCTCGACCACGAGCACGCACCGGCCGTGTCCTCCCAACGCCTCCATCGCCACTCGCAATTGCTCGAACAGCTGCGTGCGGCTCAACAACCCAGGATCGGCCAGTGCGGCCAACACCGGCGCCTCATGCGGCAGGGCTGGACGAAGCGCAGTGTGCAGTGGGAGATACGGCGGGCCACCGGCGTCGAGCGGAAGGCAGGTTCCTCTCAGAACCGTCACTCGCTGTTTCCTCAGCAACTTGTCCAGCTCGGCAATCAGCCGCGTTTTCCCGGAGCCGGCCCGGCCGGACACCATCGCGACTCCCGGCTCGCCTTGTCGGAGGCCGGCCAAGAACTCCTTGAGCGCCGCCAACTCGTCCCCGCGCCCTATCAGCCGCGAACTGGAAACCCGCCGTCCCATCGCCCCGTTCATGGCTCAAGTATCCGTTACGCCTACGGATGGACCCAGCCGATTGCGTTCCCAGACCGGCTATCGCGGGTCAGTTCGGGCAGAGCAATTCCAGAGTAGTGTTCGTCTGACTCGAGGCAGCGAGCGCAGAGATCCCATAGCCGATGTCGAAGCCTGGTCCGATGTCGGCGTTCAACTTCACAGGCGCGCCTCCCGCAGCAAGGGTCCCAGTCGCGGAGCCTAGGTCGATCGATGCAGCGCCGCTGCTGGCGGATTCTTGGGCCGTGATGGACCTAGCTTGACGACAACCTATGGCGTCAGGCAGCACGAAGAGGGAGTTCTTGTCACGCAGGATCGTAATGAGTCCACCCCGGCTGTTATTCGACATCGCCGTGGCACTGCCGGTCTCATAGACGCTGATCGGTTGTTTGGCGAAGCCGCTGCGCCAAACGTAGTGGGCGAACGATTTCGATGTCGAGGTCCCTGGGCCGTAGGGGTACAGACTGCCGGTCACCAGGCGGTACGACGCGACAGACCCCGGGCGGCTGGTCGTGATGGTGACCTTGTCAGCGGCCGTTCTTCCGGAGCCGACAGTGGCCCATGTCCGGTACTCGGGCAGATGCTGCTGCAGATACACCACAGTCCCGGAAGTCGGCGCGGGGATGACGCTGCCGGTCACCCGCAATGCACCGGTGTCGGCGTTGGTGGTCGTGATCGAGTTGAGCGCCAGATAGCGGTTGGTCACCGGATACCGGACCGGACTCACTGCAGCCCGGTACGTCGACGAACCCGGATAGTAGGCACGGTAGTCGTACGCGCTGGTCTGCCGCACGCTGAACGCGTATCCACCTGACGACGATGTCCGGGTCGTGGCCAGATTGCCGAACCGATTTTGCCCCCGCACCGACCGTTGCAGATACACCGTCGCGCCCGGCACCTTCACTAGAGGTGAGGTACCAGTGCGCCACACCGTACCGGTCAAGGTGACCGTCGAGCCGTACACACCCGACGCCGGCGCACTCAACGACACGGACGACGGTACGGCACCTGCCGCAGTTCCCTTGGCCACCGGCGCAAGGACTATCGCGATCACCGCGATCCCAGCGGCGACCAAGGCCACGGCGGGCACCATAATCCCACGAGGCGACAACCAACGAACAGAATCCATTTGAACCCCCACGATATCGAGAACACAGGCAGGCCAGATGAGGTCGATCGGCACCGTCGGCTACGTCTCCCCACGCAAGCATCGCCCCGGAGGTTGAAGCCAAGCTGACGTCGCGCTGAGTACGAAACCCGGAAGTGACCGGTGATCCCCATTGGCGCCTGTGCGTTGACTCGGCAACCGTTGCTTCAGACACCTTTCAGCGTCTTGTCAGGCCGGTGGGCGAGGGTTGTGAGGGGCGGTGTGCCCCAGCTGACCGCACAGTGAAATGGAGGGTGCCATGAGGGCTCGCGGGTTCGCAGCCTTAGCAACGGGAATGGTGATTGCGGTGGGCGGGCTGTCCCTGCCCAGCAGTGTGCCGGCTGCTCGGGCCGCAGGGAGTGTCAGTTCGTCTCTGAGCCTGACGGCGCCGGCGTCGGGGGTGTACGGCTCCACGATCAAGCTGACCGGAATGTTGTGGCGAACCGGGACCTCGACCAAGTTACCGAACACGCTGGTCTACCTTCAGCGCTCGGTGCGCGGCCAGAACAAGTTCGGCAACCTCACCACCACCCGTACCAGCAGCACCGGGACGTACGCGTTCTCCATCCGGCAGGCCTACGCCTACGAATACCGCACCTACTTCGCCGGTTCGCCGACGTACCGGCCCGCTTACAGCCCCGTGCGCTACCCGGTGACCAACCGCTATCTGGGGTTCAGCTCCATCGCCACCATCGACGCTGAATCGGGCCAACTTCGGGCGACCGGGCAGGCGATCCCGGCGCCGCCTGCGGGTACGCCCGTCTACCTGCAGCGCTATTCCCCCGAATCCAAGACGTGGGCCTACCTCGCCTCCGGCAGGACTGTCACCGACGGCAAGGTGACAGTCGAGGCGAAACAGCCCGGCTCCATCGGTTCCTACCGCCTGGCGATAGGTGGACTCTGGCCGTACGGCACGGGCATCTCCGCCACAAGGCGCTTCGCCCACTATGTGTGGCGCGGCGCGTTCACCAAGCCTGCCCAGGTCACAGGCGACGGGACCTTCACTCTCTCCACCCCCACCCAAGACCCCAGGCGCTACGCCTTCTACGCTGAGCAGACCGTCAAAGACGGCGTCCTGCGGATCTACCCGGCCGCCGCGGGCTGCAAACAGGCCCGGTCGTACACCTCGAACCGGGTGACCGGTGGTCCAACCAATATCATCCTTACCGGGTCCATCTCGCTGAGCCCGACCCAGCAACTCAACGAGTCCGGTCAACTCGGAACGGCAGCCGGTGCGGGCCTCTCCTTGGCCACGCCCGCCAATCCAGATCACGACTTCTCCAATGGCAGCCTGAAGCACTCTCTGCACCTTGAGGGCTCTAGCAACGCCCTGTTCGGAACACTAGAGCTGCGCTGCGCCAACTAGGTCCCGCCGTCTTCGGGTACGAAGGGCGTCGGCGTCAGGATGCCGACGCCCTTCCCGCTAGCTCAATTACCGGTGCTGATCCAGTCGACGGCCGCATCGACTACGGTGTCGCGTCCGGCAGCCACATCGTCGGGGGTCAGCGAGACGGGTTCGTCCACCGCGAACTCGTCGTGGGTCAGGTAGTTATTGGGTGCACCAACACGATAGGCCTCCCACACCGCGACCGCACTGAGCCAGCCCGCGTCGAGACCGGCACCTTCTGCGGCATTGAATGCGGCAGCAGTCGTCCTCCCGAAGACGCGAGCGTTTGGGTGCAGTGCCGCGCGAAGCGCCACTTGGTCCCCGGAACTCACCGCGCCCGGTCCGGTGAGAACCGCGATCGGCTTGTTATAGGAACGGGGATCGGCGTTGTTGTCGACGATGTACCAGGACGGCCCCGATTCGAAGCCAGGTTTCATGGCGAAGTGATCATGCGGATACTTGCGTACATCGAAACCGACTGTGGCCTTCGGTCCATCGAACAGCATGGCCATGCCGGCATCGCTGAAGAACATGTTGCCGCCGAGGTTGAACCGGAAATCGAGGATCAGACCGTCGGTTTGCCGCTGCTGGGTGAGCTCCTCGATCGCCTGGGTGAACTTCGTCGCGGCATCCCCGAACCACCCCCACACATAGACGTAGCCGATGCTGGTCCCCGGCAAGATGCCCCAGGTGACCGTGTTGTTGTTGCCGAGCTGGGGTTTGGCGATCCCCGGCAGGTCAACCTGCTCACTACAGGGCGGACTCACTGGGCCAGTCGCCAATGGCGCCGTCGCGAGATGCTGGACCGTCCCAGTGTCATGTTTGAGAACGTCAATGGTGTCGAACAGGTACCAGTTCATTGGCCCCGAAGCAATCCAGTTGTCCCGGAATGCATTGGGCGACGAACCCCAGAGGCCGGCGCGGTAGATCGGCAACTCGTCTTGGAGCAATTCCGGGTACAGTTCGGTCCACGGCCGACCTTCGAAGCCAAGCACGCGATCACCGGGGTCGAGCCCCAGCGGATGTGACGGCGACACCTTGATGATCAGGGCAGATCCGTCCGCCTGCGCCGTTGTGCAAGCTCCAAACGTGTTCGTCAGCCATGGACCATGCCACAGCAACGGTACGCCTGGAGCCGGCAACGTGTTCTGATTGACCTCACGATCGAGGGCAACCGTATGCGACTCTCGCAGCGCCATCGAGAGGTGATTCATGATCGCCGCAAAACGTCCGCGGCTGACGCCCGCGGCCACCTCCGGCCGATACCGATCACGAAGCGCCGGCCAGTCGACATGCTCAATGCCCTGGAATGCGGCGAAGCGCTGGTCGACGGCGGTCCAGAACCCATCGAAGATCTCCAGCTTGCGGGCCGTCGGTAGGCCTTCGCCCCAGGTAGCGTCGATGGAGGCGGCCAGTTGTGTCGCCGACATCCTGGCCGCCGGCGGACCGTCACCGCCGGTTGCCGCGGCGCGGACAAGCGCCAGGTGCCGATGCGCAGCCGACGCCGCGTCGCTGGGGGCAGCCGGGCCGTGTCCAGACGGCACTCCAACTGCTGTTGCGGTCCCTGTCGCCAACGCGAATGCGCTGATCAACGCGAGTACCGGGATCGAGCCATGTCTCATTGCCCACTCCGATCTGTCAGCGAGTTCACCGTCCCGCTGGAGTGATCGCGGGCTGCTGTGCCGGCGATCTACGAGAGCTTAAGGTGGGCCATCGCGCTCCGGACGCATCGGATGAACGGGACCGGGTTCCAGCGAGCTGAGATTCAGCATGGCTCCAGTTCCTGGAGACAACCTGATCCGATGCTGATCTCAAGCTGAAATCGACAGCCTGACGATCGCCGACGAACCTGTGCCTCACCGGACCGGCTCTCTGGTTGGTCAGTTGGCGCAGAGCAGTTCGAGCTTCGCCAGAACATCAAAAGTGCCGTCGGATGAGACCGCATACCGCAGATAGTCAGCACCAGCGATGTCCAAGCCGAGTTCGCGGGTAGCGGTTGCGGACTCGATCGCGCCGGAGACGTGCGACTTGTCCGTTGCCAACTGCACGGTTACCGGCTTGACGAAGAACCCGTTGTCGAAGCTGGTGACGGAATGGGCGCTCAAACAGCCCGTGATGTCGGGATTGATCAGAACAGACCCGTTCGTGCCGCTCGATGAAACAGCCAACATCGCAGTCGGCTCTGTAGGCATCTGGGAGATCCCGAAGCCCACGTTCGAATGGCGAGACTTCAGAGGCTTGACGAAAGCACCGCGCCACACGTAGTGGCTGAATTGCTTCGAGGTCGAAACGCCCGGACCGAGCGGATAGAGGGCGCCGGTCACCAGCCGATAGGTCGCCCTCGAACCCGGTTGAGCTGCGTTGATCGTCACATGCCCCGACACCAGTTTTCCGGTCGCCAAGCTCGCCCATCCCCTCCCTTCGGCTGAATACCGCTGCAGGTAGACAACCGTCCCGTCCGGCGGCGCAGGCACGGCGCGCCCCTTGGCGGTGAGTACTCCAGTGCGGCTAGAGGTCGTGGAGAGCGACTCGAGAGCCAGGTAGCGGTTCGTCACCGGATACCGCACCGGGCTGTACGCCCTGGCATAGGTGCCCGAGCCCGCGTAGTACGTGCGATAGTCGAACGCGCCGCCCTGTGTCACCTTGAAGGCAAAACCACCGGAGGAGTTGGTGCGGGTAGAGGCGAGATTTCCGTACTTGTTCTGCCCATGGACCGATCGCTGCAACCACACGGTCACACCGGGCAGGCTTGTCGAGGTTCCGGTTCGCCATACCGCGCCCGTCAGATCGATGGTAGAGCCATAGACGCCGGATGCCGGCGCCGACAAGGACACGGACAAAGGCACCGAGCCTGCCCCTTGGGCAGATGGCACCAGCAGAATCCCCGCGGCAAGGGTGAGGACAGCGGCCACAGCCGATAGCAATGCACGAGATCGAAGCAACATATTCTCCAGATTTCGAGTCCGCCGCACGTGGAGGCACCTATCAACAACATTCTTGTGGCTACTCATGAACTCTCGCTGGCCTCGGACTGGAACGAGATCTCATGGCGGCCCTGCCGTCACGCGGGCTGCCAGGCCCGTCGGTTTGGGCAGGGCGCCGAAGATCATGGCGTCGTCACAGACTCACAACTGGCCGTGTCATAAAGGATGTCGCCCGTGTCCTTCACCACGTGGTCGGTCCCGGTCCGGCAGTACACGCCGTCGAGATCCGGGGATCCGGTGACGCTGTCGATGGTGTCGTTACCTTCACCGCCGTCGAGGGAATCCCGGAAGTTCGGCGTACCCGGTCCGCTCACTAACCGGTCGTCGCCGGTACCGCCGATCAACCGGGAACGGCCTCCGGTCGCGGTCAGGGTGTCGGCGTCCTCCCAACCGGAAAGAGTAACGGTGATGGGCGTGTAGGTGGAACCCATCACCATGCCGAAGCCTGCCGAGGCGATCACATCGTCGCCACCCCAGCTCACCACGCTGACATTGTGAACTCGCCGCAGACTCGGCGGATTGTTGCCATCCACAACAGACTTTGCGCAACTGATCGTGACGGCGTCGTCCAGCGTGCACGCCGTACCAGGCTGATCGTCGATCAAGCTCATGGCCGCCGCATTCGGATCGCGGAAGATGATCCGGCCATTGTCACCTGACTCGACCTCGACACTCACCACGTCCGCGCCTTCGCTGGTGAAGTACGTGATGCCCAACTCCGGGTAGCTGTTCCCGTAAATCACCGTGAGATAGGTCCGGACGCCTGATGCTGGCGCCACACCCACCACTGCGGTCCCGGCGAACACCGAGATCAGAGCCGCGATACCTACGAGCAATCGAACTGTCTTCATCGCAGTCACCTCCGGGAGGTCTTCAGAATCGTGGTGTGCAGATCGTCCGGTCGCATTGCTCGCTACGTGCTCTGTGGCGTCGGTTGCGGTACCGGATCGCACTGCAAGTCGACTCGGTCGCCCGACAGCCGAGCAGGCAAGGCGATGGTGGCAAGGTAGTCGGCCGCCGCTCCGCTGGCTCGAGGCCAAGGCTCAGCGATCGGCTGAAGGCGGGCTGAAGTGGCTGCGATGGCACCAGAGCGCCACCTGGTGGGGAGTCGGCTGAAGGTCTGAGAGGTAGACCCGCCGTACGGCTGGGACATACACCGCGCCATCGTTGGTCCCCCGCAGCGCATGGTGTACCAACCGCCCGATAAGGCGATCCACGTCGTCACGCGGATGAGCGAGTCGCGCGTCCACAGCGCTCAGAAGTTCCCATAGTCCGGGATGCGCATCCAGGTCAGTCAGCGTCATCGCACTGAGCAGCAGGCCAGCCTCCCGATGGAAGTAGAGGATCTCGCCGGCCCTTCTCGGCACCGTTACGTCCACGAGCCGGGACAGGCCTGCGCTTCGGTAAAGCCAGCGATTCGCCTCGTGATGCAACGCCTCATATGTCGCGGCGGCGGCGACCCCGGTAAACCTTCGAATTTCATCGCCCGCCTCTGCCCACGCAGATCGCTCCCAGCGAGGACCGATCTCAAAGGTCGCGCCGGCACGCCTGAGCGTCTCAAGGAGGCCAAACAGTTCATGTTGGTCCAGCAACTCGGTGCGCGGGCCGCCCCGCGCGCCACTACCGTCGTGAAAGACTTCTTCCTCAATGCGCAAGCGAAAACCTCGCGCGCCATCAGCCCAGAGACTGCCACGCCGGTCAACCGGCAACGGATCGATCGGGTCCGCCCGAAGCGCGAACCGAAGGACATGGCCGTCGCAGAGTGCCGCACGGAATTTCGTGATGTCATCGCTCAGCAAGGAAACCCTCCAGGGCCCGATTTATCACCATCGGCCATTACCAGGCTCGCGGACATCGCTGAAGCAGCTCTGAACTCCTCACGCAACTGCGACGGCAGAACTTCCACGATCGAGTTCAGCGCCATACGCCCGCAGCAGACCATGAACGGCATACCGATCGCGTCCTCGTAGCTCCACCAGATTGAGACGAGCCAGCTCCGCCAGCCGCGCACGGCACTCCGGTTCGGGGAGCATCGCATAACGCGCGACTCCCGCCGGGGTGATCTCCGCTGCCTCTAAACGGCTGATCGACCGAAAGACCTCAGCTGCCTGATCGCTGAGCCGCCGGTACGTCCCGCCGAACACCCTCCGCAAGTCAGTAGCGGAGTCTCCCCCGTCGAGGATATCCAAGAGCCCCGTGTTGGTCCGCATCCCGTCGACCAGGTCACTAGCGCCGGCGTAGGGACGAAGATTCACCTGTGCGGCCGCGACCACCAAAGCGAGTGGCAATCCTTCACAGCGGGCGGCGATCGCCTCGATGTCACCGACGCTCGTACTCACCGTATCAAGCCGACTCGTCAAGAGGTCATACGCTGCCCCTGCGTCCAACGGTTTAAGCTGCAGAAGATCGGCGCTGTTGGTGATCGCCAGGGGTGACAGATCGCTTCGGCTCGTCACTAGGACCATTCCTTCCGACGTGCCCGGAAGCAGCGGTCGTACCTGTTCAGCGTCCCTCGCGTTATCCAGGACGATCAAAACCCGTTTCCCCGCAAGCAAACTCCGGTAGAGGCCAGTGAGCGCCCCTAGATCCACGGGAAGCTGCCGAGGCGGAACACCAAGAAGGGCGAGCAGAACCTGCAATGCGTTCTCAGGTTGCATGGCAGGTTTAGTGGCGTCGAATCCGTGAAGGTTCAGGTACAGCTGACCGTCAGGGAAGTGAGACACATTCCGATGTGCCCACTGCAAGGCCAGCATGGACTTGCCGACACCGGCCATTCCAGAGATTGCGACGGTCCGGGGCCCAGCACCGACCGTGCGGTGCTTCTTCTGAAACGCCGCATCCATTCGCTCAAGCTCCGGCTGTCTGCCCGTCAACTCCCCGGCAACCGGCGGCAATTGGGCCGCCGGCCCCAGCTGTACTGCGACCTCCTGTAAGGAAATCGTGGCACTGGGCAATTCGAGTGAGTCGGACTGCTCCAGAATCGCCTGCTCCAGTGCCCGGAGAGCACGGCCGGGGTCGATACCGAGCTCATCGTCGAGTCGCTGCCGGACTCGCCGGAAGGCCGCAAGTGCGTCAGCCTGCCTTCCTGCCCGGTAAAGCGCGAGCATCAAGTGTCCGGTCAGGTCCTCATCGAACGGATGCTCGGCCGTCAGGTCCTCGAGCTCTGGGACGAGTTGCGTGTGTTCTCCGAGTGCCAGCCGTATTTCGATCAGCGATGTCACGGCGGTGTGGTGCATCCGCTTGAGCCGTTCCGCCTGATCGGCGAGCCAGGCACTGCCCGTCACCTCAGCCAGTGGCACACCGCGCCAGAGCCCGACAGCCTCGCGGAGGCGTGCCTTCTTGACTTGGAGGTCCGTGGCTCGCCCGGCCGCAGCTAGCAGCACGTCCAGAGCCTGCACATCAGTCCCACCCAAGCCCAGTTCCAGCCGGTACCCCGGCGCACTGGCGACAAGCACATCCGGCCGTCCGAGTACACGGCGCAGGTATGAAACGTGGCTCTGCAACGTATTCACCACCGTCGCCGGCGTATGGCCCGACCACACCACATCGATGAGGAAGTCGCTCGCGACGGTCTGACCAGCGTGCAGCGCCAATGCCGCGAGCACTGCCTTCCGGCGAAGACCGGCCAACGGTCGCACGACACCCGCGGCGACCACGTCGACCGTACCGAGCAGCCTGACCTGCAACGGATCCGGCACGCTCGTCGCGATCGGGGCGGCGCCCTGCTGAGCCGCCCAGGGGTCGACCGACAACAGGCGCTCGCCCGGCTCGCAACTCGATAGAATACTCACCAATACTTCCCTCCCGTGAGCACGGCTTGGCCGTGTGTACCGCTCACCGGGCCCAGTGTGTGCTGGGCCGCGGCGTCGAAGGCCGGCCACTCCGTTCTGGGTGATGGCGCAAGAGCAGAGGTCAGGCCTTCACTCTTGCCCGGCCACAGAACGGTCGGTCGATCCCTATAGCCACTGACTCAGCGGCAGCCACAAGTGGACGGCGGTGTTTGGCCCTCGGCGTCTGCGGACTCTGCCGGGTTGGCGGCGTCCGCTGCGGAACCACAGCAACTCTCCTTGGCTTGGGGCTCGCAGCAGGTTGTGAGTTCATCCGTGGAACAACATTGCGACATTTCAGTTTCCCTTCATGATCGAATCGTCGTCGGCTCCCCTACAGACGAGACTCCAGCCGGAAGGACGCAAACACGGTCTAACGGACGCGTCGAGGATGATCGCCGCGGACAGCGGGCTGTCGGCTTCGAGGTCTGCAGATATCAGCCACCTGACGAGAGCGTGCTTTGAGAGCTCCCTGGGCGGTCGAGTCCAACTCAGTGGAGGCGAATCAATTCACCACAGCTAGGGGAATCGCGCGGCCCAGGATTCGCGTGGCAGCTCGGCCGAGAGGATCACCGTCGACAACGTTCGGTACCACCCGGCGAGTAGAAGGAGCTCTAGCACTTGGGCTTCGGTGTAGACGGCTCTGAGTGCAGCAAGCGTTGCAGGGGATAGAGTCGGCTGTGGCGACAGCAGTTCGTCTACAGCCTCTACGAGCAGCCGGTCGTGACCCTCGAATGTAGAGGCCTCCGCAGATGCCAACGCGTTCAGGAATTCCGGAGAGAGGCCCACGATCGGTCCGTAGATGACCGCGTGGACACCCCATTCGTACTCCGCGCCGGACCGGGCCGTCGTACGGCTGATCACAATCTCGCGATCCCGCGCCGGCAGCAGGCCCTTGTTGAGGAGACCCGAGGCCATGGGGCGGGCACGGTCGGCCAGGTCGCAGTGGACGGCAAGCAGCCGGAACAGCAGTAGCGGCTCGAACGCGCTGCCAGGCGGCATCAACTTCGCCAGCAGAGCCTCGGTATCCGGGTCGTACGGCGGTGCCAATGGTGACAACAGCTCAGACAACGCGATCTCCTCCTCAGATAGAATGCTACTGAGAACGTAGCGCTACGTTTTTAGTAGCGCAAGAGGAGGAGCGAGATGGCGAGAACAGGCAATCCAGTGAGGGGATCGAGCACCGGTCGGCCGATCATGGCGGCCCTGGATCTCCTGGGCCGCCGGTGGACTCTGCGGATCCTCTGGGAGTTGCGCGGTGGCCCGGTCGGATTCCGTGCGCTCCAGCAACGCTGTGGCGACCTGTCGCCGACTGTGTTGAACACCAGACTCGGTGAGCTGCGCGACGCCGGCATTGCCGAGCAGGATGACTCGAAGGCTCATCAGCTCACGCCACTCGGCAGGGAACTCTACGATGCTCTGAGCCCGCTACAAACTTGGGCGAACCGCTGGGCAGGACAAGCCGCAAGGAGTCGTCAGTCCGAGAATGTGTCACCTGCTGACCGTGACGACGCCCTTTGATGCGAAGGAGTTTTCGCCTCAAGAGGCATAGCTCGGCCCTGCTTCCGCACCAAGAACGCATGTGTGTAGCTGAGCAGCGCAGGTACTGTGCGCCCAGTCACCGTCCATTGACCGATATCGGCATTCCTAGTGACGATCCTGTCACCCTGGTTGGCGGAGCAACCTTGGCAAACTGACGCGGATTCTCCTTACTGACGCGCGCCAGCTGGATGGACCACTCTCGGTCGGAGCGTGTCAGTGCTTGAAGGTGAACTTCGGTAGGAGTCGCTCGAGTTGGCGCGGAAGCCACCAGGTGTGTTCGCCGAAGGCGGCGAGTGCGGCCGGCACGATGAGCATCCGGACCACCGTTGCGTCGAGAATGATCGCGCTGGCCAGCGTGATACCCAGCTCGGTCGGCGGCAGCGGGCCGGTAACACCGAAGGCGACGAAGACGATGACCATGATGATCGCCGCGTTCGTGATGGGCCTGCCGGTCGCGGCGATGCCGTCACGCACCGCATCGCGGGTCTGCCCGGTCAGCTCGTACTTCTCCCGGATCGACGCGAGCAAGAACAGCTGATAATCCATCGACAACCCGAACAAGATCACGAAGAAGAACACCGGCGCCCAGGCGTTGATGAAGCCCTGCGGCTCGATGCCGATGAGTGCGGCAGCCACACCGTGCTGGAAGATCAGCGCCGCGATTCCGAAGGCAGCCCCGACGGTGAATAGGTTCATCACGCACGACAGCAGTGCGATGGCCAGGCTGCGGAACACCAGCAGCATCATCACGAAGGACAACACCAGGACTAGCGTGATGATCCAGGGGGCCGAGGCGGACAACGCTGCGGTCATATCGACGTTCTGCGCCGCCGGTCCACCGACACGTGCCTCAAGGCCTGCGGCGTCAAGTCCCGCCCGCAGTTCCCGGACCAGCTCCCCGGTGCGGCTATCGTCGATCCCTGTCTGAGGTGTGACGCGGAGAACCGTCCTACCCGAAGCCGCTTGCTGCGAGACCCGGTCCACGGCGTTGGTCCCCGTGACCCCCGAGGCGATGTCGATCGCCTTCCCCGAGTCGCTCTCCGGGACGGTGACGAACACGGTCGAGCCGGCGCCGGGTCCGAACGCCTCCACTAGGCGGTCGTAGCCGTCGCGGCTGTCGTACCCGGTATCGACCACTCGCGCGCCGGGCATGTTCAGCTCGACACCGGCCACCGGTGCCATCAGGCCCCCCAGCACCAAGACTCCGACAGCAAGGCCGAGCACAGGCCGCCGGACTACCCGCAGCGACCAAGCGCGCCAGCGGACCTCACTCCGGCCACCGCCCTGCACTCTTCCGCGCAGGGCGCGATCGCCGACGGCGGCTAGCGCGGCCGGCAGCAACGTGAGTGCCGCCAGAACCACGATCAGTACGGCGACGATCATCGCCAACGCCATCGACCGAAAGACCATCACGGGCAGAACCAGGACCGTTCCGATCGCCATCACCAACGCGAGCGAGGACAGCATGATCGCCTTACCCGAAGTGGCTAACGTGGTCGCGAGCGCTGCTTCGACGTCCTGTCCACGCCGACGTTCGGCGCGATAGCGGGTCATCATGAACAGCGCATAGTCGATGCCCAGCGCCATACCGATCATCATCGACATATTCATGGACCACACGGACAGCGGCAGCACGAATGCGACCAGGCGAAGGATGCCGTACGAGACGCCGATACCGACCATCGTCAGCATCATCGGCATGCCGGCCGCGACCAGGCTGCCGAATACGAAGAACAACATGATCATCATCGGCACACCGCTGAGGATGTCGGCCTTGATCATGGCCTTCTCGTTGGACTCGTTGAAGTCAGACCACATCGCCCACTCCCCCGTGACGTCGGCGGTCGTCCCAGCAGGGAGGTCGGCGGTGTCGACAAGGTGGGCGACTTCCTGCGCGGCGTGCGGACGATCCGCATCCTCGCTGGCACTCAGTTGCACCGGGATCAGCGCCGTCCGGCCATCTCCACTCAGCAACCCGGTCACGCCGTGCGCACGAGGATCGGTGACCCCGGCCACCACCGGCCGGTCTTTCAGTACGGCGAGCACGGCCGCGACGGCGGTATCGCGTGCAGTGGCAGCCGGCACTTGGACCACGACGACCGCGGCCTCGGCGCCGACCTGGGGGAAGTCGTGCCGCAACTCGTGACGTACCTGCTCGCTCTCGGAACCTGACGCCGCCCATCCTGCCCCGGAAAGCGAGCCCTTAAGTGAGATGGCGAGTGGAGCCGCGGCCAGCAGCAGGATCAGCCACGCGACGAGCACCTGCCGGCGATATCGGACCGCGAACGCCGCGGCGTGGTCGGCGAACGTCCGCTGGGGCCGCGGTGGCGACGCGGACCCGTCGTGAGTGGTGGCGACAGACATGGGACTCCTTCTCAGGGTACGGATCTTGCGTGCCTACGGACGGTCCGTCGCCTCGATGGACGCAGCTGCCACCCGGTGCGCTCGGCCACTCACTTGCCGTCGCCAGCCACTTCATCGGCTGCGTCGGTCCGGGTTGGTACTTGCCGAGAGCATCGACCTGTGTCAAATTAGATGGAGATCTAATCAACGAGCAGCACATCCCCTGGAGCACGGCATGAGTCCCCTCGATCAACTGTGGCGCTTGCACGCCGACGATGTCCGCCGCTTCCTGCTGCGTAGAGTCCGCAGCGCCGAAGATGCGGATGACCTGCTGCAGGAGGTCTTCCTCCGCGCGGTCCGTACGCCGCCCGAGCAGCCCGGGCCGGCTTGGCTTTACACCGTCGCGCGCCGGGTTCTGATCGACCATTACCGCCGGGCATCCCAACGGCGGGAAGTTGCCGTGCCCGCCGTCCCGGACGGCGTCGGCCAGTTCGACGCCAGCATCGAGGATGACCAGGCCGGTGAACGTGCGGCGAGCTGTGCTGCCGGCATGCTTGGCAGCCTGCCCGACGATCAGGCGAATGCCCTCCGGATCGTCGACATGGACGCCTCAACGCATCAAGCGGCAGCGCTCTCGGCAGGGGTATCAGTCTCCGGCATGAAGTCGCGGGTCCAGCGAGGTCGGACGAAGTTGCGCACCCTGGTCGAAGGCTGCTGTCACGTCGAACGCGACGCCCGTGGCGCAGTGCTCGAGATCGCCCCCTGCCCAGGCGAATGCAGCTGCGCCTGCAAGGAGAGCGGCCGGGACGGCGCGCACGATCCACATACCGCCCCGGCCTAAGCCAGGTCAGACGCCTGCGAGCTGGATCTGTTCCAGCACCACGGCGTGCGCCGAGCCGAACAGCTGACCGCCATGAGCCGTCATCATGCGGATGAACATCTCAGGGTCGAACTCCCGCCCTAGACCGTCCAGGTAGGCACGGTGCTGACAAAGACTGGCGATGCCCTTGTCGAGCCAATCGCTCACGTCCACGCCGTGCGTCGGCGTCGGCGTGCCTATCAGGTAGACGTGCTCCACACCGTTCCACGGCTCCAGACCCTCATCGAGCTGATCCCGATGGATCCAGCGGTTCCCGGCGTCGCGCGCGGCGTCTAGTGCCGCCAGCGAGACCACTCGATGGTCGGCCTGGTTGAGACTGCGTTCCCCATAGGTCAGTTCGCCGGTGGTCGTGAGCAGGACATCCGGACGCACCCGGCGAATGTGCGCGGTGATATCGGCACGCAGGTCCACGCCATACGCCACCGTGCCGTCGGGGTAGTCCAGGAAGGTGACGTCTTCGACCCCCACCACCGCTGCACTCGCGCGCTGTTCGTCCTCTCGGATCGGGCCTGCCTTCTCCGGGGAAAGCCCGTCGATGCCGGCTTCGCCGCGGGTGACGAGCAGGTACGAAACCGACCTCCCCTCGGCGGTCCAGCGCGCAATGGCCGATGCCGCGCCGTACTCCAAGTCGTCGGGATGCGCCACTACCGCCAGCATGCGCTGCCACTCGGGCATCGGTTCCATCGTCAGCTACCTCTCCGTTGATCCATCAGTACGTCCGGCCCGCAGAGCACTCCCTGCTACACCCGGCCACGCAGGTATGGACGGCAGAGCCGCCGGATGGACGCATCGCCAGGTCGGGTGTTGGAGTAGGAATCAGCTAGCGGGGCTCACGTCGTGGGTTTGGCGATCACGACCACGTTGCTCAGATAGGCGGTGCCGTCCCAGTCCTCGCAGGTGACGAGGACCAGCCGGCCCGGACCGCTCTGGTTGAAGACTCGCGCGGCCTGCTTGGCTAGGGCCTTCTTGCGATAGATGGTCACCGACGCGACCACGTAGCGGACCGTGCGTTGCCCGGTGGTGGTCACCGTGATCGCGTCACCGACCGTCACTTCGTCGAGTTGGTCGAAGGCGCCACCACCGTCATGCACGGTGTGACCGGTGATGACGGCAGCGCCTGTGGCCGCACCGGGTCTGGCGCCGTCGGACCACCAACCGATCAAGCGGGGATTCGAGGGCGGGATGAGAGCTCTGTCGCGGGCGCGAATCCTGAGCACGTTGGCGGAGACGCCCAGACTGGGCACGGCGACCCGCACCGGGTCGCCTGGCTTGAGTGGACCCGTGTTTCTGATCTCCGCAGGGGGCGTCGGCCTGGTGGGCTTCGGCGAAGGGCGGGCCGGGTCGGCGCTGGTCGACTTCGCTGGTGAGGTCCTTGGAACCGACGACGGGCCGGCAGACGTTTGCTGCCGGCCGTCAGCGGCCGATGTGTTGCTCCTGAGCTGCTGGTAGCCGCCGATCAGGAGCAGCACCGCGCCGGCCGCCAGGGCCACGCTGGTCCATCGAAACAGACGAGCGCGTCCCGGGCGGCGACGCTTTCCGGTCATGTCAGGCTGAGTGCTGACCGCGACGCTGCCGTGCCTTCAGCACACCGGCGAACACGAGTACACCACCGAGACAGAGCAACGCGATGCCCCCGGCGCCGTGGGGACCGGGACCGGTGACCACGGACGTGTTCTGGATCCCGCCGGACAGACCGGCGTCGATCTCGGTCGGAACCGCGATCGGCGTGCTCGGAGAGCCGGTCGGCGTGACGCTCGTCGTCCCCGACGGCGTCGGTGTCGGGGAAGGGTTCTCGCCCGGAGTCTCAGACGGGGTTTCGCTCGGCGACGGCGTCTCGCTCGGAGTCTCGGACGGCGTCGGCGACGGGGTCTCGCTCGGAGTCTCAGACGGGGTTTCGCTCGGCGACGGGGTCTCGCTCGGAGTCTCAGACGGGGTTTCGCTCGGCGTCGGCGTCTCGCTCGGAGTCTCAGACGGGGTTTCGCTCGGCGTCGGCGTGGTCGAGGCCTTGGCAACGCAGAATTTGAGATGGCTGAGGCCATAGAACTTGTCGTTCTTGTTCACCGGAGTGTGCAGCCCGAGTCCGGCAACGGTTCCGCCCGGGCGGTAGTCGTAGAAGTTCGCGTTCGGACCGCCCTTGACGATAGCCCCGAGCACGACACCGCCGGTAGCGGTGAAGTCGACGAGCTGACCGCCGGTCTGGTCGCCTGGATGGTCCGGGGCGTCGACATCGTCATCGAGCACCTCACGCTCGGTCCACGTCACCGTGACGCCATTCGCGGTCTTCGAACCCGGTGTCGGCGGGTCGAACTTGATCTCCGTCGATCCCGGCACCAGTTGCGCGCAGGTCGGGTTGCCGGGCTCCACGATGCCGTCGGCAGACGCCGACGACGCCATCGCGAGCGTGACGCCACCCAGCACCAGCGCCAACGCGCCAGTGCCGCCGAGCAGCGCGATCGCCCGCGAACTCTTCCCCTTCGCGGTCACACCTGCCCGCCTACTCCTTGATACTTCATTCACAACTCATCCTCACGTGTCATGCTGCCGTACGTCAGCAACCGGAATGCGCCGCCATCCCGCCCAGCCACTGGCCCCACAGAACCCTCGGCATGAGGTGCGTGCGCGAGTCGCCACGCAGAGGCAGCCGGCTCACGACTCGCCGCGAGGGTCGTGGGACCGAAGATCCTGGTTAGAGCGCTTCTTTCTCCTACTTCTTGTCAGTGCGGATGGCCGACGATCAGCGCACACCGTGACAGACAGTCCTGAATTCCCGCTGAAGGCGCAGCCACGATGGCAGGGCGCTCTCAGCCCGTCGCTCAAGATCGAGCCCCCCACGACTGCCATCGGGGATCGGCCGAGATGCCGGCCAAGATCGTCGCAGCCACATTCTACTTCGCGACCGCAGCGGGTCCACCGGGGACAGCGCGTGACTCCAGGTCCACAGCGCGTCCGCCTCCTGCCAGGGCAGGTGATAAACGCTGAACGTCATCATCGCCGCCTCGAATGCCGCGTCCGGCGGCGGACCTGCGACGCGAGGTGGGTGACACGCAGACGCCGGTGGGGCCTTGCTCTCCCCTTTCCCCGTCCGGGTCACGGGCGTAGGGGTCCCGGTCAAAGTGGGGTCGTGCCGAAGGATGGCCGCCTCGAGTTCGGCGAGCTCTGGACCTGGCTTCGAGGCCGAATTCATCGTCCATCCGTCGTCTCGTGGCGGTGTAGAGGGACAACGCGTCGACCTGGCGTCCAGACCGGCAGAGGGCACGCATCAACTGGCCGCAAAGCCTTTCGCGGAACGGATTCGCGGCCAGCACGATTCCAACTCTCCGATCACCCGCTGGTGCCGTCCTAGGACAAGCTCGGCTTCGGCCCGGTCTTCGAAGGCGACGAGTCGCAGTTCCGCCAGGCGGGCCCGGTCCGGCTCCGCGAAAAGGGGCTCGCCGAGATCCGCGAGCACCGGCCCCCGCCAACAGCCGAGAGCCTCTTCCAACACCGCGAGGCCAGCAATGGATCACCGGTGGCGAGCGCCTGCTGGCCGTGGTCGACCAGCCGCTCGAAACGGAACGCATCTACCTGATCGGGGTCGAGGAACAGCCCGTACCCTGCTGCCCGCGTCACCACCGGGCCGCCGCATCGGCGACCAAACACGTCGCAACTGCGCGACGTGGCTGCGCAAGGTGACCTCCGCGCTAGCAGGCGGTGTGCCGGGCAAAGCGCGTCGACCAATTGGCCCGCGGGAACACAGTGGTTGAGCCGGAGAGTCAGCGCGGCCAATAGCTCGCGCGGCTTTGTGGCAGGTCCAGCGGCGCGGTGTCGGCCAGCCGTACCTCCAGCGGCCCCAGGACATCGGCCCGCATCGCGCGGCGTCGGTCGATGTGATGGACCGATGTCCTGGGCGAGTCATCTGGTCAGTCTCGGGTCACCACGACCTGCAGGTACGCGGACGGCACCCTCAGCTGTCCATCGCCGGTGGTCGACATCCCCTCCGCGAGCTCGATCAACGCTGCCTCGAACTCGGCCTGCCGAGTCGGCTCGAGAGCCCCGAACGCTTTGTGAATAGGACCGTAGTACTCGCGCATCATGTCGACCCACTCCCGTGCGGAGCGGGAGCGGAAGACATAGTCAAGGGTGTCGACCCGGACCGAGCCCTGGCCCTTGAAGAGATCCGTTACCGCGTCGACGTCACCCCAGCGCAGCGGCGACGCCACCCCGGCCGGCGGCGCGACGAACGAGCCGACGATCTTGAAAACCTGCCCGATGAAGCCGCCCGGCGTCCAGGCAGTCATCCCGATCCGGCCACCACCGCGGCATACTCTCGTCAGTTCCGCGGCCGCTCGCGCCTGGTCGGGCGTGAACATCACCCCGAACGTCGAGAGCACGAGGTCGAAGGACTCGTCTTCGTAGGGCAGCGCCTCGGCGTCGGCGGTCTCGAAGGTCATCGGCAGGCCTTCCGCCTCCGCCCGCGCCCGCCCCTGTTCGAGCAGGGACGGTACGTAGTCGGTCGAGGTCACCTGTCCGCCCCGCCGCGCGGCGGCGAGTGAAGCGTTTCCGTTGCCGGCCGCGACGTCGAGGACCCGCTCGCCCGCGACCACATCCACCGCTTCGCAGAGGTTCTCCCCGGTCAATTGCAGCATCGTGCCGATCACCGCATAGTTCCCGGAGGACCACGTCTGCTGCTGCTTCGCCTTCACCGCGGCAAATTCCCCGCCCTGCATCTCCGGCACCAGATCTCCTTCTCAGTCAGGTCAATCACGCTCGCATTGCGTCGAGCCGTGAGAGTCGGCGAACTGTCGCGTTCGTCGTATCGCCGCTCTCTCAGCTTCTTACGCACAGCTGAGGTCATCCTGAAATGTTGCTGAAACAGTGCGGGCAAACGACACGTCAGCAGTCGTCCAGCGACAACTCAGCTCATTCTGTGAAGCTGCGGTTGTGGTCGGCACAAGGTCGCGCCACGCTACCGAAGGGAATTCAGTATGGACATCCGTGCCCTCCAGATGCTGCCCGAGATCCAGGCTCGCCCCGAGCAGGCCATCTGCCGCTACGACTCCGAGTCGCCGACTGCGAACCCCTGCAAGCCGTACCACTCGGGCGGCTCGACGATCACCACCGCCGGCTGATCCGTCGTTCAACTCACTGAACAATCGCAGGTAGCCGATGCCCGGTGGGAACCGAGGTTCCCACCGGGCATCGCTACGTCCGCTGCTGTTTCGTGCTGCTCGGGATCGAGGGCTGCTTCGTCAGTCGAGCGACTTGACTGCGTCTCGCAGTGGCGTCTCTTGGGCCGGTGGCGACAGGTCGAACTGTCGGCGCTGCTTCAGATACATGGTGGCGAACAGGCCCCCTCTGGCCATCAGTTGCTCGTAGGTACCGTTCTCGACGACCTGGCCGGAGTCGAGCACATAGATGCGGTCCGCATGACGAATCGACCCCATGCGGTGAGTGATGAGCAGGACGGTCTGGTCCCGGCCGGCCAAAGCCATCAACCGTTCGAACGTCTCTGCCTCGGAGAGCGGGTCCAGAGCTGACGTCGGCTCGTCGCAGATGAGAATTCGAGCATCACGGAAGGTCGCCCGAGCCAAGGCTATTCGCTGCCACTGGCCGCCGGACAGGTTGACCCCGCCCTCGAAGTCCCGGGCGAGCAGGGTATTCCAGCCGTCCGGCAGACCCGAGATCGTCTCCGTGGCATCCGCAAAATCCGCCGCTGCGGCGAGTCGTTCCTCGCCGGCCTCGGCGTCAGGCCTGCCGACGATGGTATTGGCGCGAACAGTGAATGGCCACCGCTGAAAATTCTGGCCGATCCATCCGATCTGCGCTGCGACCGTCTCCCGGTCGAGCTCTTGGACAGGTATTCCGTCCCACCTGATGGTTCCGTGCTGCGGTTGATAGAGACCTGCCAGCAGCCGGGCGACAGTACTCTTCCCACTCCCGTTCACTCCCACCAACGCGACCACCTCACCCCGCCGCAGCTCCAGGTCGACGCCTTCGAGCGCGGGCTCCGCGGCTCCCGGATAGCTGAAAACGAGGTCATGAGCCGAGATCACCTCGGGCCAGACCGCGTCTCGGATCCCACCCCTGGAAATAGCAGCCGCACCGGCCGATTCGAGCACTCGAGAATAGTCGGCGACGAACAAGCCGTGCCGGTACAAGGCATTGAACTGGGTCAACAGCGATGACAGCTGGGCGGTGACCCTCGTCATGGCGTACATCATGGTACCGACTAAGGCCACGCTCAGTTCTCCTGCCAGCAGCAGACCCCCCAGGGCGATGTAGGTGGCCAACCGGGTGGCTCCCGCCGCGGCGTCGGCCAGAACGCCGATCTTGGCCTCGGTGCGCGACAGGCGCATCCGTTCCTTTTCCAGCACACCGGCCAAGCGCCGGTAGTGACCAAGCAGGAAACCGGCGAGTCCGTGAACCCGGATCTCCTCTGCAGGTGATCCCTGGTCAGTCAGCAGTTCGACCAGGATGTCCTTCTGCCGTGACTCGGTGAGCCATCGCACCGCCGAGGTGTACTGGCGGCGCCCCATTGCAACCGCCTTCCAAGCCTGCGGAACGACGCCCAACACGAGTAGCGGCATCAGCAGCGGGTGGAGCACGCCGATGACGCCCACCGTGGCAGCGACCCCCGCCAGCGCGCTCAACGACGAAAGCACCGCCGGTATCAGTTGCTCGATCGCCCGAACGCCGAGCTGCCCGCCGGCTAGGGAGCGTTGGAAGGCGCCATCCTCCAGTACGGCCAGCTCCACATTGGCCACTCGCTCCAATAGCTTCTGCTCCGCAACTCGCTGCACCTTGGGGACCAACTGCCCACCAGCAGCCGTGGCAAGAGCGCGGCAAAGCGAGCCGCACACCGCCAAGCAGAGCGCCCAGAGCAACGCTGGAAGCGCCGCTCTGACCCGCTCTGGGGTTGGATCGGCAGCGACCAGGTTTGTCAGTACCTCGTTGACCGCCAGCAGACTCAGAGCCGCTGCAAGTGCCTGCCCGATATTCGCGAAACCCGCGACAAGCGCAGCACGGCGATCGGCTGCCCAGGCCAACGCGCAGGCGACGGCGGCCACGCGGGGCAGATTTCGTACGGTCGTCCAGAAGCCGACCTCCGACGTGTGGGTGTGGTGGCTGATCCAGCGCCCTTTCGCCTGGATGCCGCTGCCAAACAAGGGGTCATTCACGAGCCGGCCGCCGCGGTCAGGATTCGGGGCATCCAGGGCGCCGGACCGCCGTACCGCAGCCGAACCAGGAATCCCAGCACGCCGGCGGAGCCGTACGCGTAGCTACTGTCCGTTCCTCGATGCCGCGCCGTCTCGGCCCTATCGTCCGCCCACAGTTGCAGCTTGAGGACCCCTGCCAGTCGAGTCGCGTGGTCGCGGTAGACCTCTCGTCCGGAATACTGCGCCAGATCGAGCAGGAACTGCCCGGCTCCCGCCAGGCCACAACACGCTCCGGTGGTCAGTCGCCACGGGTCGGTCATTACGGCTGCGGCACAGCGGTGGGCAAGGTCGATATAGCGCTGATCATTGGTCGCCATCCCCAATCGCAGAACGAACACACCGATGCCTGCTGGGCCACCACACCACTGGCCAGTAACCGTGTGTTCAGTGCTGTCCACCGCTCTCGGCCAGGAGATCGATCCGTCCTTTGCCCCGGCCGCTTCGAGCAGCGTCTCGCCGGCCCCCCTAGCCGCCTCGAGATACTTCGCGTCACTATCGGCACCACTGAGCGCGGCGCCCAACAGAAAGAGTCCGGCTCCGGCCACCCCGTGAGCCAGCCCATAAACGTTGCTTCCGGCAAGCATCGAATCTGCCTCCGGAGCGGTCGGCCAGGTCCACGTCTGGTCACGGCGGACAGCCGCATTCACGACGCCGTCAGCCAGCACGGATGTCCGTCGCGTGAGCTCGGCGTCACCGGTCAGACCAGCCAGATGGAGATGGGCCAAACCAGCGCCCGACAGTCCATGGGTCAGATCAGGGCTGGGCCCGTCCGTCGGCAACCGCATCGCCAATCCGATTGCCCGTTCGGACAGGTGCTGATCACCGATCAGCTGCGCGGCGTCGTACAGGGCCCATGCGGTTCCCGCACGGCCGAAGCCGAGCCCCGGTAGCACGCGTGGTACCTGGAGTACCCGTTCGCCGAGCCAATGGGCGGCGATCTCGACGGCCTGCCGAAGACGGGCCTCCGAGGGTTTCGCGGCAGTCGCGCGGGTCAGCACTGCCAGGATCCCGGCCGCGCCACTCCACGCCGTACTCGCGTCCCGTTCGCCACTTTCACCCGCGTCGGGCGGCCAGAGCGCCGGCCGGTGTGGCGTCATGCGATCGACCAGGTCGGTGAGGCCGTCGGCCAGGAGTTCATCAAGGACGCCGGTTGCCAGGCGGACGCGTTCCGATGGCAACGGCTCCCGTGGCGAAAGCCGGACGGTCGATGGATCGCCGAATCTGTCCAGGTAGGTGATGGCCTCCGGCAACGTCCATCGCTCGACCGGGGAGACCTCCGTGAGCCCGAGTACGAGCTCGGCGAACGGACCTAGTACAGGAGTATGCCGGACCAACTCCGAGATGATGAGGTCCCGCACACCCCGCGGTTGTCCGGAGATCAGCATCGGCGATGAGGCGGTCAATGCACAGAACATCGTCACACCGAGTCCGAAGCAATCCAGGGCTGCAGTCGCTGCATGGTTCCCGCCCCGATTCATCGCGTCGCTGACTTCAGGGGCCATGAAGCCGCGCGTGCCAACCACCGGCGTATCCTCGCCCTGCGGTACCGCGAACTCGACATCGATGAGGCGGATCTCTGTATCCTTCGTGACCATCACGTTCTGCGGCTTCAGGTCGCGAAGCACATAACCGGCACGATGGACGGCCACAACCGCACGCGCAAGGCCGAGGGCCACGGTCAGTGCCTGCTTCACCTGGTCGCCACTGCCCGTGGACCGGTCGACAGCCCAATCGCTCAAAGCGTCGCCCGACACCAGTTCCTGGGCCAAGAACAGGTCCCGCTGCTGCTCGAACACCGTGATCTTGTGGGGTACGACGCCAAGCGGCCCGAGGACATCCAGCATTCTGGCTTCGTCGCGGAGCCGGTCGCGGACGTCGCGGCCGTCTAGACCCGCAGCCACGTTCGCCCTGGCCTGCTTGACCACAACCTCGCGCCCGTCGTGCTCGTCCATCGCCAGGAAAACGCCTCCTTTGTTGGCATGCCTAATAGCCTTGCTGACGCGGAACCGGCCATCGAGCAGCAGGGATTCAGGGGCCTCCGCGACCTCGATGGGTTGCTCGTCGAACGGCGAACTAGCCCATGGCGGTGGCATGAACCAGGCGAGGCGCTCGTCCGTGACCACCGTGCCGTCCGGTCCGATCATCCGGTGTTCGGAGATCCCGTCGTCGGTGAAGACCCTCTGCCCATTGATGCCGCCGTACCGATAATGCACGAGGCTGCCGGGTCGGTAAGGCTGATCGGAGAGGATCTCGGGGCCCGCAATTCCGCTGGTCGCCTCGTGCAGACTCACGGCCAGTTGCCGGAAGTGCTCGTCGTCTCGTGGATAGACGGTGACGAACTTGCCGCCCGCGCCGCGCTGGTACCAGGCTCCATTCAGCTCGATGACCCGCGGGATGTCGGTGCCGAACTTGAAAGAACAGTCCGCACGCACCAGCACTTCAGCCGATCGTGCCAGCACGAGCGGTGCGGAGAGCGCGGTCGCCGACACGTGCAGCTTCCAGCCGTGCGCTCGCATCGGATAATCCGGCGGATGGACATAACACCAGCCAGTCTCGGGCCGCACCACCCAGCGCTGGCCTCCATTCCGGTCCAGCACCGCCCTGACCACATCGATCAGGAGAGCTTTGTCAGCCTGCGCCGTGTCCTGCTCATGCTTCACCTGTGCCCACCACTCTCTGCGCCCTCTCGGCAGACGGCGCGAGACCGCCGCCCGTTCCACGATCTCCAACTGCGCTGGAGAGGCGCTGGCGCCAACCTGGAATGGCCTCAGGCGGCGTCGGGGAACGTGTTCCGGTGAGTGGGCCGGACCCCACTCACCGGAACACGGCTGCCGAACTGGTCAGTTGATCTCGCAGGCGCCCGGACTGTAACTGCAGCGGTCCCGGGTCAGGCCCGGAAGCAGATGACGGACCTTACCGCCGTTCTTCCGTGCCTGTTCGTCGTACAGGTCGTCGAGCGAGATCCCGCGGCTCTTCGCCTCCTGGTGATTCTTGTAGTCGCCCTTCAAACCATGGATGACCCCGAGAACGCCGCCCACTCTGCCTGCTGTCTTCGCACCGCGCAGCGCACCGCCGAACCAGTTGCTGCTGCCGGTCGGTGCGGCGAAGACCCGGCCGGTGAAGCCATTGACCGCAGGGGCGCGCTTGACGGTGGACGGTCCGAGGTTCTTGTCGATATCGATCTCCCGGAAGGTGTCATAGTGGTCGGCCGTGTAATAGGCCGAGTGCACCGTCTTGCCATCGATGCTGCCCGTCACGAGCCGGTGGCCGCCACGATCGACCCCCTTGACATGAGGGTTTACGTCCCACTCCCTGTAAGTGATCGCGGCCCCTGATGCGGTTTGCTTCGGCAACATCGCACTCGGCTTTCCCGTCCTTGGATCGGCACCGGCGTTGCTGAAGACCTGTCCGCCTGTGTAGCCATGCGGCTTGTGTCCCTTCTCCCGAATCATGTTAAGCACCCTCTGCCCCTGGGTGGGGATCGCGTTCGGGATTATCTCGCCGGTGGGCCAGAACCGCGCCGCGTCCGCCCCGGAGAGTCCGGTATCCGATGGGAAGCGCGGGGTGCGGCCGTCCGGGTCCACAAAGCGGATCGGGTTGTTGCCGGCGTACGAGTAGGTGGACAGATGGCCTGAGTTCTTGGCCATGTCCGGCAAGGCCGGGTCGGTGCCCTGCCAATTGGAAGTGCGCGGGTCGTAGTAGCGCGCACCGTGGTAGTAGAAGCCGGTCTGCGGATCGAACTCCTTGCCGGTGTACTCGTAGGGCACCGGCTGAGACGGCTGCTCACTCACCCAGGTCTCGCCGCCGGGAATGTACTTGAGGTGTTCGGCCAACGCACCTGCGGAATCGGTCACGAAGCCGGTCGAGCCGAGGTGATCGCTGTGAGCGTAGAACTGCTGATCCTCCACCTGCTGCACGGGTTCCACGGTCTTGGTGACCAGCCTCGTCGCGCCGATGTAGACGTGCTTGAACTCCTTGTTGCCGCGGAGGGAGAAATTCTGGTTCGGGTAGACGTGGAAGTTCGCCTCGTCTTTCACCACCCGCTCGCCCTGGTCGTCGTAGCGGTATCTGCTACTCGTCGTGCCACCGGCGTTGTCGCAAGAGGCCGGCATCTGGGGCAGCGTCTGGGTTTGAACGTTCTCGTGGCTGCACGCGAGACGGTTCTCTTCATCCCAAACCAACTGCCGCCGAGGCCCGGACTGCTGATTGCGGCTGACCTGGTTGCCGTTGGCGTCGTACTGGAACGTATAGATTCCGATCGTCGCCGCCGCGTGCGGTCGGGTGCTGCTGTAGGCGTAGTTATCGTTGTACGTCAGCTTGGCATCGACCTGGGTGCCGCCGTTCGACGTGATGGTGTGCAACTGGTTCTTGTTCGTGGTGTTGCCGATGCTGTCGTAGGTCGTAACCAGGCTGTACTGATCTGTCTTTGCCGCCTTCGGACGGTAGCTGCCCTGAGATTTCGTGAGGCGGTACAGATCGTCGTACTGGTAGGTCTCCGACGCCGGGCCACCGACCTTCACGGAGGCGGTCGGCGCGAGCGTGTTGTTCTTCAGCGTCTTAATGTTGCCGACGTTGTCGTAGGTGTACTCGAGGTTGTGGAACTCGTATCCCTGGGCCAGCTTGGCCTTCAGGTTCTCCAGTCGCTGGGTCACCGGGTCGTACGTGTACCGGGTACGAGTGCCGTTCCCGGTGTCCACCAGGGCTCGCTGCCCGAATTTGTCGTACTCAAGGCGCGCCAAGTACGGATAGGTCTTGCCTGCCTTGACTCCGCGAGCGGAATCGACCTCGCCGCCGCTGTTGTAGTGGTAGGAGAGCACCTCCCCATCAGGGTATGTCAGCTTGAGCATCCGGTTCCAGGTGTCGTACTGGTAGCGAGTGGTCAGGTTGTAGACATGGCTGCCCTGTCCCGCCACGACGCGAGTCTCCTTCGTGACCTCACCCAGCGGTCCATACTCGCGCGCGACGCTGCCCGCTCCGTCCACGATGCCAGTGATCCGGCCGGCGCTGTTATTCGGTGCGCCCGGCGAGCCATAGGTGTAGGTCACGTTGTTCGCCGTGAAGATCGGATACCTGACCCGCTTCAGCCGGTTGAACTCGTAGTCGTATTCGATCGCCTTCTGCTGAGCCGCCAGCTTGGCAGTGATCGTCTTGATCCTGTTGTCTGCGAGGTCGTATTCGGTCTCCGTACGGCCGGAGTCCGGGCTCGCCACGGCGGTCCGGCGGCCGAAGTTGTCGTACTCCATCGTGGTGACGTTGTTGTGGTCATCGGTGATGGAGGTGCGTTCACCCAGTGCGTTGTGCCCGAAGCTCGTCCAAATGACGGGCTGTCCGCCCACTGGGTTGAACTGCTTAACGGCTGTAGGCAACTCGCGCACATCGTGGTAGCTGCGCGACGACTTGCCGTTGGCGTCGGTGCTGATGGTCTCGAAGCGGGTCAGGCCAGCCCGATCGGGGCCGAATCCGTAGGCCATGGATGCCGTCGTGTTGTCCGGCAGCACCGTGCGGGTGACGCGGTCGAGGATGTCGTAACTGGTGACCGTCGGCTGGACGGGATCGACCGTCGCGTTGTACGACGTATTCGCGGCGCCCTTCGGCTCGGTGACGTCGAAGTGCTCCTTGACCGCACGGCCGGCGAAGTCGTAGAACACCCGGCCCGAGACCACCATGCTGTCCGCCGCCGGAGTGTTCTCCCCCGTCGACAACGCCGCGTCGGCCTTCGTCTGGATCTTGCGGCCAAGGCCGTCCACGAAGACGATCGTGTCGATCGTGTCCGTGCGTACGGTGTTGTCGGCCTCCCTGTCGACGTGCCTGGTGACCGCATAGGGTACGGCGGCCTCCGGGTGGTACTCGAACCCGATCGTCGCACGGTTTTCCGGCGCCTCGTAAGGGCCGGTCACCTCGATCAGGCGGCCCACCGAGTCGTACCCGTTCGTCACGACCTGGTTGTTGGTATCCGTACTGCTCGTCACCTCGCCGAACTTGAAGTCATAGGTCGAGCTCGACTTGTAGCCGAAGCTGTCGGTCACGGACTGGACGTGAACGCCGACGGTGCTGTCGTACCCGTACTCCAGCCGGAACCGCTGCCCGTGTTTGTTGGCCGGCCCCGTGACAGTGCGCAGGTTGCCGTCGCCGAAATACGTCATGTCCGTGACCGCGGCACTGCCGTCGGCCAGGTACGAACGCACCTGCGTCACGTCACCGGTCGCACAGTCGACGGTGGACTGGCGCTTGCGCCGCACGGCGGTACCCGTCCGGACCTCGTTGTCATTCGGCAGACCGAGGATGTGAGTGGCGGGACAGACTGCGTACCCGACCAGTGTTTCGAGGTCGTCGGCCGTGCCTGTGTCCCCAGCGTCGAAGGAACGCTTCAGGTTCCCGAATTCGTCGTACGCCCAAGTGCTGTACGTCGCCTTACCCGCCGTGTCCTGCCCTTCGTAGAAGCGCTTGTCGGTCCGGACAAGGTGCGGGAACAACGTGGCGGTCGTACTGGACAGGTCAGCCGTACCGGTGGGATTACCAACGTCGCGGACCGCGTAGGTGTTCTCGGTCTCGAGGAACTTGGCACCGGCCGCGTTGGTCACCGTCGAGCGGGTCGCGAGTCCCTGGGTGTAGACGCTGTCGACGCGATACTCGTCGGTGACGCTGCGGTAAACCGCCTTGTTCGCACCGGCATCGCGGACCCGGTTGACCACCTTGGCGTAGCCGCGGAACTGCCGCTCGAGCCGGTCATAGACGCCACCGCTGTACTCGATGGTGGTCACTTGCACGTCCTGCCCGTCACCCGGCCGTCCGTCGTTGACGCTGACCTCGGAGAGCACGAACTTCGACCCCGGCTGGTCGTAGGTGTTGCCGTCCCGGGTGTAGTTGAACTGCATGCTGCCGCCCAGCGGCCTGGAAACGCCACGGAGCAGGTTCGTGCGCCCGGTACGGTTCTGCGCGACCACCAACTGGTCATCCTTGGTGGATGCCACGTGGTCGACGAAGCCGTCACCGTTCAGGTCCCGCAGTCCCTGCTCACTGCGGCTGGCACTGGTCGAGGCGTGGACTCCCGGGTTGATCACCACGCAGGCCGCGATGAAGCAGATCGGGAAGGTGAAGTAGGCGCCGCCGCCAAGAGTCGCGTTGCGGTCTTTGCTGATCCCCGCCAGGCTCCCGTGGAACTCGACGGCGGGTTCGAAACCGTTACCCGTATTGAACGCGACCTTGATCGGGCTGCCACTGAAGACGCGATCGGCGAGACCGTCCCCATTCATGTCCGCCAGCGTTCCGGCGGCCGAGGTTACGCCTTGGTGATACGACCCGCCACCGGCGAAACCGTAGAAGTCAGTATTGAAGCCGAGGCTCAGACCGGTATTCGTTCCACTGCCCTTGGTGAGGGCGGCCGGGTTCCGCCAGGCCTCCGGAGCACCGAAGCGGTAGCCGTAATTCAGCGCCACCTGGCCGTCCTCGTAGGCCCGATCAGGCAATCCGTCGCCGTTGACATCGAGCAGGTCGAACTCGGCATCAGAACTGTTGCTGCCAAGGGCCAGCCCAACCCCGAGCGGCGGCATGTCGTTGCCCGCCCGCGCGGTATCGGCCGGCGTCCGGCCCGGTGAACCGGCGCCACGACCGGTGCTGATGGTGCGCGCGGCACTACCGGCACTCGCATTGCCCGCAATGTTCTTGCTGCGACGTACGGCGCCATCGGGTGTCAGGCCGCTCGTAGTGCCGAGGCCTCCCGTGGGATCGGTGTATTGGATGCCGCGAGAACCGACGACGTCAGGAAAGCCATCGCCGTTCATGTCAAGGAAGTCAACCAGTCCTTGCGACTTGCCGGTGGCGATACTTCCTCCGACCGAACCGACCGGACCACCCAGTGAACCGGTCAGCGAGATCTGCTCCGAGCGCGCGACCCGCGGTACGGCGATGGCGCCGGCCAGGTCACCGGTCCCGGGCAGTGAAATGGATGGTGCGCCCATCCGTGAACTACTGGCCTGCCCTGCCGCGACCCACGAGTGGTCGCCAACACCCCAGCGACGCTGCTGTGGTGAGGGGACGAACATCACCATCCGTGGTGGAGTGACTCGAGGGTCCTTGCCGAAGTCATCCTTCTGCGCCTGCGGGTCCACCTCATCGGGCAGGTCCGAGGTGTAGCTCTCGTCGATCACCAGGTCGCTCTGGATGATCGGCTTGGTCGCACGGTCGCGGTTGCCGTTGTAGCCGATCGCCGCCCAGCCGCGGTAGGCCTGGGCGAACGCGCCCTCCTCGTCCGCGCTGTGGAACGTGCTGTGCACCGGGTTGACGGCCTCGTCCACCGCCACCGTTTGGTTGGAAAGAAAGAGCCGCAGCTTGGGATTCGTCGTGCTGAAGTCGAAGTAAAGCTTGTCGCCCGGCCACACGAACGGATGCACCGGGTCTGGTGCCGTGACGACGCCATTGACGATGTCGAAGTGCGACTTGGCCAGCAGTTCACCATACTCAGCGCCCGCACGCTTGACCGTGAACGTCACCCGTCCGGACGGCTTCTGACCCTCAAAGTTGAATGCCAGCTTGGGGCGAACGGTGATCGGAGCGCCGTCGGCGGTGTCCACGATCCATGGCGTTTGCGGCTGCTCCAGCCCATTCACGGGGTACATGTCCACGTCAAAAGGCGGGAGGACCTCGATGAGTGGTTTGCTGTCCTGGTCCGTTACCCGGTCCACTCCCTCCGCGACGGTGTAATGGGCGCGCGGAATCCACTCGAGAACGCCCAGATCGATGGGCGAATCGACCTTCACGCGCAACTTCAGGGTCTGTCCCTTGTGCACTACGACGTCGGTGTTCATCGGCACCGTACCGGCGACGCCCGCGGCCAGCGTCTGCTGGAACACCGGCTGGCCGTCCCGAGTGACTAGAACCGTCACGTCGTCCGTGGTGGGCTTCATCTTCTTCAGGTCACCGCTGAGACGCAGCGTGCCGGTGAGTGGAGCCTTGAGCTCCGAACTGCGCCCGCCCAGCGTGAAGTCACGGGACGCCTCATACCGGTACGACGGCAGGTTGTTCACATCGGCGCGGTCCGGTACACCCACGTAACTGACCCTGGGATTCCACGACACCGCGTCCAGGCTGCCGTCGAAAACCGACTGCACCCGGAAGTACAACCGCTGGCCACGCTTAACGGTGACCTCGGCGACATCTTCAGGCTGGTACTCCGCATTGTCGCGAGGACCGATGGCCTGCGACCACAGCACGCTGTCCTCGCGCTGGATCGACACCTTGATGCCGTCGGCGGTCTTCGACGTCGCACGCTCGTCCTCCGTTTCCGGAGCAAGCCGCACGGCACCGTCGATCCGTACCTTGCCGTCGAACGGCGCGACCCAGCGGCGAACCGTGTCGAGCAGCGGGAACGACTCGGTCAGGCGATTGCGGTCCTGCGCGAAATCGCCGAATAGCTTGCTGGTGTCGAGGGTGCCGTGTTTGATCTCGACGGGCGTATCAGCGCTCACGCCGTACACCGGAACACCGTTGCCGCCGAGACGGCCGAACAACACACTGGTCCCATTTACGAGGTCTGTGATTCCGTCGTTGTTCACGTCATGGAAGTACCGGTCCGTGGTGGCGAAGGCGTTGACGTAGTTCAGCTGAGCCGCGACGCCACTTTTGTAGCCTTCAATACCGAACGTCATGGATTCGTTCGACTCACTCATGATCCCCGGCAAGGGCAGCGTCTGAGCCGTCTCGGCGAACCGCGCCTGGCCGTTCGGTCCGGACAGGTTCTTGCGGTACTTCACGACACCGCCGTTGCGGAAGACCTTGTCGGACAGCCCGTCTCCGTCGACATCGATCAAGGCCAGTACGCCGTCGTGCGACGCGTGACTGCCCCCGACCTTCACTCCGATCGACCCCGACTTGGTCGGCGACAGGCCAGCACCCACGTAGAGATGGCCACCGGCGTCCCTGCCCCGGTTCGCCTGCAGCGCGCTCGCATCGCCGCCGTTGTCCGGCGTCAAGTTCAGCTTGCCGTTGGTCAGCCCGTCGCCTGGTACGGTCCACTGTGCCGACTGGAACGCCTGGTACTTGCCACTGGCGTCACGGATGTCGTCGAAGTAGCTGAATTCGTGCTTGTTGAACAAGGCACCTTTGTCGTCCTGCTGAGCGACCTCACGCAACAAGGTCTTGTGGAACGCCCCGGTCGTGTAGGTCAGCTCATAACGACGAATCAGCTCGTCGTCCAGCTTCACCTCGATCCGGCGCAATCGGTCCGCCGTCACGCGCTTGAACCTGCCCCGGGCATCGATGATCTTGTCGACCCGGGCTGCTTCATTCAGCTCGCGATCGCGAATGAATGTGACCGAATAGCGTCCCTCGGTCCCGCCCTGTCCGGTGTAGGTGATCTTCCGCGGGTACAGGTTCCGGCCGAGTTGAGTGCTGCCGTCGATGCCCGCGTCCTCGACCAGCGCGTAGTGGTACCGAACCAGGTTGTCGTGGCGGTCACGCCGCTCGCGCAGTGCCCACAGGAATCCGTTGCCGTCGTCGTCCGACAAGGTGGCACCGGCGCCGCCATAGATCCAACGGGTACCCGACTTGTCGGTGATCTCCCACGAGTACGTCTTCGGACTGCTGCCGTGCCGAACGATCTTGGCGAAGCCACCTTCGACGCGGCTGTGGAAGACCTTCTCTGCGGTGCGAGCCACCGGCGTACCACGATGTGCCACCGGCGTCACCTGCTCACCGTCGACCAGATACGTCTCGGTCTCCTTCGTCGCGTCGTACCGCGGGACACCCCAGCGGGTATCGATCGTGACGCTCGGTACGGCCAGGTCCCAGCCCACGCCGAGCCAGCCGTTGCTCGCCGCGGAAGAGTACGAGAGGCGGACTTGCGGCTGTACCCCGAGCCGGCCGGGCGGCAGTTCAACCGGGTAGCTGAGCCGGTTGTCACCGGCGTTGTTGGCGGTCGGTGGCGCGATCAGATTGACCTTGGATCCCGGGTCGGCGGCCTGAATGCCCTTGATCTGGTTCGGGTTGAATGACGTGTTCTCCGGATGCTCAGGCACCGTGACGGTCGCGTTGACCATGTCGGTGAAGTGATCGGTTCGGGAGGTGACCGTGTGCTTCGTCTGGTCGACTGTCACAAGCTCGAGCGCCTGCCAGCACTGCGCCACGTCATTGAAAAAGTACGTGCGGATGTCCGCCCCCGAGAACCCAGGCTCCAGCAGCGCAGGGTCATACGGCAAGGTCACCTCGACCGGGGCTTTGAACTTGTGCGGGTGCGGCGTGAAACGGAAACCGCTGCGGTGTGCCCGCCCGGTGACATTGGTCATTGCGGAGGGAATGCTGGGAACCTCGGTGCCGGTCAGCGCCGAGATCCCGATCCTGACCGGCTCGGACACTGCGGCCGGACGCACGACAACCTGAGCGCCACCGAAGCCAATGGTTTGGGCCTTCGGTGCCGCCGGGCTCACGAATTCCTCGCGATCCGGCGACACGGCTCCGGCTGCCTTCGGAGCGACACCTGGCAAGCAACTGCTCATCGGTTGGGGTGGTGCAGTCGGTAACGCGACCGCTTCAGGGGCGTCTACCGCCGCTGCTCCTGTGATCAGCAATGCCAGTGACGAGGCCACTGCGGCAGACTTACTCAGCCATCGGTTCATCCGAGATCCTTCCATCCGAAGCGCTGCTCACGAGCCGTGACCAAACCACGGCGTCGCGTTGCCAGGGCAGTGAGGCACGGGCGCCGATCTGATCACGGCATCGTCACATCGATGCCATGCCTCAGGCTGAAGAACGCCTGAAGCCGCCGCCTATTGCAGGAACAAGGTCCGAATTCGCTGACTGCCAAGGGCACGCAGGCTCCACTCGTTGTCCATGGGCAGACGGGCCGACTCGCCTAGGTACGAACCACCGTTCATCCGCCAAATGGACACGGTTCCGTCGTCGTGGCGCCACAGGATGTCGGCCTTGCCGTCGGCACTGAAGTCGCCGACCGACTTGATCGTCCAGTCCTGGCCGACCACCCAGCCCGGCCGGTTCTCCCAGCTGGGCCGCCAGCCGGTGTCGTACTGACCATCACGCCAAATCGCCAGCGCGCCGCCGTTGTGGCGCCAAAGAACGTCACTGTGCTGGTCTCCATCGAAGTCACCGATGCCTTGGATGGCCCACAGCCGCTGCGGATCGCTGGTACCCGGATAGGCGTCACCGACGTGCATGCCGTGGACCATGAACCAAATCGCGACCTGGCCGCCTTCGTGCCGCCAGAGGATGTCGCTGAAACCGTCACCGTCGAAGTCCGCGACGCCCTTCACCTGCCAGGCCAGGTTGGGCGCGGGGTCATCGGCCGGTGCACCGTTCGTGTCGGTCTCGTTGTTCCAGCTCACCTTCGCGCTATTGCCGCTCTCGCCCGCGAACCAGATCACGAGCTGGCCGTTGCCATGCCGCCAGAGCAGGTCGGATCTGCCGTCATCGTTGAAATCGCCCGTCCCAGCCAGCGAGGTGGCCGACGGCACGCTGCCCTTGATCGGAGACCTGTCGCCTATCGGTGCGATGGCCGTCCCGCGCTGATCCAGGAGTACGACGGCGATCTGCCCGGCGGCACTTCGAGTCAGCACGTCTGCGTTGCCGTCCGCGTTGAAGTCACCGGTCGCGACAATTCGCTGGCCAGAGAGGATCGCCAGGTTTCTGGTTCTGGCGACACCGCTCAGAGTGGAATTCAGCTCCCAGACCGTGGCGCCACCCCCCTCGGCCGCCTGCCAGACCAGGTCGGTTCGCTTGAGCGCGGCCTCAGTACCATTCACCAGCCAGTTCGAACGGCCACCGCCGAACACCTTGCCAGTAAGACGATGTCGTACGTCGCAATGCCCATCGCCGTCTACGTCACGGAACTCGAGGAGATCCTCGGCCTGGCTGTCCCAGTTGCTGCCGAACTCGGTGTTGAGGTGCTGCCATTGCCGGGTGGCACCCCTGAACCACCAGGTCGAGCCGGTCGACCGGAAATCGTCGGGATACCCGTCGGCGTCGAAGTCGCAGGCTCGGGCCTCGACCTCTCGCAGCTCGCTGAAGCGGCAGAGCTGGTTGTTGCCGTGGTCCTTGAGGTTATTGCCGTCGGTCTGCACGATTGCCTCGCCGTACGCACACTTGGCGAACACGTTGCTGGCGACATCGGCGCCGATGTCGGGCTCGCCGCGGATCTTCAGCGCGTCCCCGGAGGTGTAGGCCAGTCCGTTGTACCGGTAGTCGAAATACTCACCCGCCTCGCCACAGTAGTACGTCTTGAAGCCGCAGGTATCGGTGCCGTGAACATCGAACTGGTGCGTGTACTGGATTGGCACGCCGTAGCAGCAGTTCTCGCCGCCGTTCTCCAGCACGAGATTGGCGTACGCCAGATATCCGATGCCATCGGTATTGGAGGCCTCGATAGCGTGCCGGTTGTAATCGAAGACGTTCCGTTCGATCAGAACGTACGCGCCACTATTGGCCTGGACTCCATAACCCTGCTGGCGCCAGTGCCGATTGTGATGGATGTAGTTGTCATGGATGCGGACCGCGGTCGCATTCGCGAGGCTGATGCGCTGCTGGTCATCGAGGACCTGGACACCGATGCCCGCCCAGCCGTAGATCTCGTTGTTCGCGATCTCGATATTCACACTGGAGTTGACCGAGATCCCGATCGGCCCGGGCGCGCTCGCGCCGGCGATGCCCAGATTGCCGCCGTCGAGGCGGATACCGCTGATCCGCACGCCATCGGCATGGTGATACTCATAGCCGGACCCGATCCTCAGCAGGACGGCCGGTTTCGTCGTGGTGAAAAGCCTGGGACCAGAGTTGGTCGATGAGCGCCGGCCGATGATATGCACCCCCGGCATGACATCCAGATACTGGCGGCCGCTCAAGTCGAGCTCGACGTGGTCGGCCAGCAGAATCGTCGTGTTGGGTGTCGCCAGGGCGTCCACGAAGACCTGCACCTGCGTAGCTTGATCGATCCGGACCGTCTGCCGACCGTACGCGACCGATGTAGCCGGCGTTTCCATCGCAGATCCGGCCGCGAACCTGCCGGACTGAGCGGCGGTGGCCGGCGTCGCCCCGGTCACGGCCAGACACACCGCCACCAGGGCGAGCATGCCTCTGCGAACTGCGAGAGTGCGATAAAGCCCGATCAACCACCGCGTACGGACCATGCCGGCCTCCAGACTTTGCTGACCTGGTTGGCGGCGCCTCCGCGGCGGGGCGGATACCGCCAACTGTTGCTCTCAGGGCGATTCCAGGTCGGTTTCAGCGATCACAGGCATGATGGTGATCACTCGGGTCGCCTCGCGCTGCCCAAAGCACGGCGAACGGCGAACGGAAGGAAATGAAGCGAGAGGGGGAGGTCACGAGGGGACTCCTGGCAGATCCGCCGGAGGAAGAGGCCGAGTGTCATGCCGTAGATGAGATGACCGAGCAGACTGAGTCCCAGACTTGCGGGCGTCAAGCTGAACATCATCTCTTCGCCCCTGGGCAGCACGGCAACGGTGCCGACCAGACCGGTCCAGATGAAAACACCGTACGACACCGACAGCAGCAACGGGCGGCGTGAAACCCAGGTCGGGCGAAGGCTGTACACGGCTGCGCAGAACACGAAGTACGCCATGCCGATGCCGCCACCGTCGCCTAGGTATCGCCATAGGTAGCCCACCGATGCGTTCTCCCCTCCAGCACCGGTGATCCAACCGCCGAGGGCGGGAATGAAGTCCGGCCAGATGCCGGTCCAGACCATCGGCATCCGGACGGCGTCGTACATGGCGACCGCCACCAGTCCCGCGAGCAGACCACGGCCCGCCCAGTTCGCCTCCCGCGAGCCGGCGCGGATCAGCAAGACGGTAACCATCGCCAGCGGTATGACGAGGATGAGCGCGGCGACTCGCAGCTGTAGCAGCCCGGCGACGTGCAGCGGAATGGACAAGACCGGCATCGCACCTGCCGCGAACAGCGCCAACGAGCGAAGACCGACGATGGGTGTTACGGGGAAGGGAATGCGGTTCGTCGCCGGACCAAGTCCGGCCGGGATGCGTTGAAATGTCAGTTGAGCGCTGGTCAAGGGGAACACCTTCTCCTAGGCAAGTCGTGAGCAGAACCCCCGTCGCTCCGGCTACGGAGCAGTAACGCGTCGACTCGATGAGCATGAGCTGGCTGGCTGGCGCGCCACTGGAGTGTCACTGAAGCAGCCAGCGTGATTACGCCGAGTTACCGGCAATGGCCACAGTGCCGCACCGGCACGGCACTCTGGCGTCAGTGGGACATCAGCGACACATCAGCGCCACCGGGACGGTGGGAGGCCGGATCCGCCCGCCGAGTCGCTTCCGGGCGACTCCGCCTCACCAAGGAGGCCCGATGCACCTGTCCCGGCGAACCCTTCTCCTCAGCCTCAGCCTCAGCGGCCTATCAAACGTCATCTCGCTCGATCGATCAGCGGCTACCACACACCGAACGATCAACTTGCCGTCCATCACAACTCTCGATCGCACCCTTCTGCGCGGACCGGCGGGCCCTGGCGGCTACCGACCGCTCGTGACCGGACCGCCCGAACCGCACTTGGTCCGTACCGACCTCGCCATCAACGCGGCGACGCCTCGCCCGGTTCTGGCGTTCGCCCAAATGACCGATCTGCACGTCGTCGACCACCAGTCACCGCTCAGGGTCGAGTTCCTTGACCGCGGCGCTGACGACGGCTTCCCCTATTACCGGCGATTCCCCTTTGACGCGGCGTATCGCCCGCAGGAAATGCTGTCGCTGCACACGGTGGATGCGATGTGCCGAGCGCTGGCCGGGATCACCGCCGGTCCCGGCACCGGGCTGCCACTCGGCTTCACCGTGGTCACCGGCGACAGCGCTGACAACTGTCAGTACAACGAGGTCCGCTGGTACATCGACCTCCTCGACGGGCGACTCGTTCGTCCTGACTCCGGGGACCTGACGCGCGACGAGAGTGTGTCCGGCTACTCGCTCGGCTACGACACCCACTATTGGCATCCACATGGCAACCGGCCCCCCTTGCATCCCTTGGACCGGCCGACCGCAACCTTCGGGTACCCACAGTTGAACGGTCTGCTGATGTACGCCCGGCGTCCCTTCCAAAGCCATGGACTCGGGATGGATTGGTATGCCGCGTACGGTAATCACGACGGTCTTGTCCAGGGCAATATCGCACCGGACTTTCTGCCCGGCGACCCCCTGAAAGCCTTGGCCGTCGGCTCGCGTAAACCGGTGGCCTTCCCCGTGCCCGACGGCGGCGACGGCATCAGCGCCGCGGAGATCTACGACGCCCTCACCTCGTCGACAATTCGGACGGTGACACCGGACCCTGCCAGGCGTCTGTTGTCACGCAGCCAGTTCATCAACGCGCACTTCGACACCACGGGCACTCCGAACGGCCATGGATTTGGCTCGGCGTCGAGCGGAACGGCGTACTACGCCTTCGATCGGGACCGGGTCCGGTGCCTGGTGCTCGATACCACCAACCTGCACGGCGGCCGGGCCGGCTCACTCGACGAGGTTCAGTACGCCTGGCTCGAGCGACAACTACGGGCCGGCAGCTCGCGGTATCTGCGGCCGGACGGTGTTGCCGTGACGCAGGACGTCCACGACCGATTGTTCGTGCTCTTCGCCCATCACACGCTCAACACCATGGACAACACCGACAACGGCTGGCTCGACTGGTCGAAGCGCTACTCGGGCGCGGAGGTCCGCAAACTCCTGCTGCGTTATCCGAACGTTGTACTGCTGGTGAACGGCCACACCCATCGCAACACCATCACACCGCACGCAAGGCCGTCCGCCTGGGCAGCCGCCGGAGGCTTCTGGGAGGTGAACACCGCGTCGCATATCGACTGGCCTCAGCAAAGCCGGATTATCGAGCTGAGCGCAGGCAGCGGCGTGGTTTCGATTCATACCACGATGGTCGACCTCGACGCGGAACTCTCCCACAATGGCGATCTTGGCGATCCCAGGATGCTGGCCTCCCTCGGCCGCGAGTTGGCCGCCAACGATTGGCAGGCGCGCCACCCGGTTGACCGACGCGGCGCCCTGGCTGACCGCAATACCCGGCTAATGGTACCGGCGCCCTTCGACCTATGACCGCGTTCTGATGAGCCGGCTGCGGCGCCCCCGGGGAACCGCGGCCGGCTCGTGCCGGTGGGCTAAGCCTTCGCCTTCCAAGCACGCCGGGAGCCGTAGCGCCCCACTGCCCGGGTAAACAGAAAGGGAACGGTGGCGATGCTCAGTACGACCGCGAGAAAGGCACCGAAGAGTGCCAAGTCGGGCAGCACCTCGGTCTCGGTACCGAGCAGGCCGCTCGTCACCATGTTGACGATGAGAAGAACTGCCAGCAGAACACGCACCGACCGCTTAGCGCTGCCAACCGCCAGCGCGAGTACAGCCACCAGGGCCGCGACGGCAATCGCGATAGAGGACTTGGTGACGACGAGCGAATAGGCGGACTCGAGTTCCTTCTCGATGAAAGTCTGGAACAGCTCGCCGCTCAGCGATCCGCCGACCGTATCGGTCACGAACTGCCTGATCGCCTCCTTGCCGCCGGCGATCGCGGCGACACCGGCGGTGATCCCGGACGCGGCCGCCAGCAGCGCGAGAATACGCGCGGCTTTCAAGGCACCTGGGCGGCTGCGGTCCTCGGCTGGCATGGGGGTAACCATCCCGTTCGGCTGGCTCAACGTTTCTCCTAGATGTCAGGGGTAAATGGGCCGCAGACATACGACCGCCCTTCACCTTGACGGCCCGCCCTGACCGAGCGCTGATGCGACGCTGAAGTTCACAGCTTTGCCCGGATCCTCTCCGCCGCGGGATGCTTGAGCTCGTCCAGGATGGCCAGTGCTGCGACCCAGGCCTCGGTAGCGGCAGCGGCGTCACCGACCTCCCAGTGCGCGTCCCCCAAGTGGTCCAGGGAATCGGCCTGGTTGAAGCGATCTCCAAGGGCGCGATGCATCTCAATCGCCTGGCGGAAATAGGTGATCGCTCGCGGTGCCGCACCGGCCAGATGATGGATGTAGCCGATGCTGTCCAGCGTGACGGCTTGGCCATCCGGATGGCCGTCCTGACGCAGGATCCGCAGAGCGGCCTCGCAGTGCTGGAGCGCGAGTTCGGGATCGCCGAGCCGAAGGCGGCTCCAGCCCACGGCGTTCAGCGCATGTGCCTCCCCGACGACGTCGTCGGCCCGCCGGTACAACCGCAGGCCCTCCAACGCCTCCTCGAGCGCGGCACTCGGATCGCTGCGGCGATCATGCAGGTTCGCGTAGTTGAGATGTAGCCGCGCCTCGTTCTTCAAGTCGCCGAGTCGGGCGAAAACCTCGATGGCGTCATCGAGGTGATGAGCAGCCTCGTCGTACTGACCGTTGGCCCGGCAGGCGAAGGCCAATCCCCGCACCGCGTGCGCTCGCGCGGCCTCATCACCGAGGGTCTCCGCTGCCTTGAACGCCATTCGATGCACGATGGCCAGCTCCCGCCAGGCACCGACCCAATCGAGAAAGGTGGTCGTACACCACGCGAGTTGCCAGCAATGTTCGAGAAAGCCGTGCTGGAGGGCGAGCTCCACGCAGGAGACCAAGGCCGTTCGTTCCGCGCTGAACCAACTGAGCGCCTCCCCCAGGCTCGCGGGATGGTATGGCGAAACACCCTCCGCCGACTCCACCACGATGATCGGGTGTCGCTGCGGTGTGTGCAGCAGGGTGGCTTCGAACGCGGACCGCAGATAGTGATCGATGACGCGGCGGATCGTTCTGGCCCGGTCCTCAGCCCGCTGATCCAGCAGTTCCATGGCGTAGCTGCGTACGAGATCGTGAAATCGATAGCGGCCCTTCAGATCCTGCAGGATCAGGTGGCGCCGCGTCAGCTCGGATAGCGCTTCCTCGGTTTGCGACAGCGGCTTCCCGTTGGCGCTCGCCGCCGTCCGCGCCGAAAAGTCCCCGGCCGGATGGGCCCCAAGCCGCCGGAACAAGTCACCGCTGGAGCGATCCAACGACTGGTAGGACCAGGAGAGTACCGAGCGCACGTCGGTCCTGCGATCGCCGACCGTCAGCGCGTCGAGCAGGGACGGCCTCTCGACCAGCTCGTGTGCGAGGGCCGTCAGCGATGATCTGTTCTCGGTGGCAGCGCGAGCAGCGACGATCGCTAGAGCGAGCGGCAATCCACCACACAGCGACACCATTGTCTCGCCGGCACGTGGGTCTGCCGTCAGCCGTGCCTCCCCTAGACGGGCCGACAACAAGGCACGCGAATCCTGCTCATTCAGCGGTTCCAGGACAAGTGACCGGGCATCGACGGCGACCATGACCGGAATGAGCCGGTCCCGGCTGGTGACCATGACCATGCCCTCCGCCGCCCCCGGCAGCAGCGGAAGGACTTGCTCGGCATCGTGGGCATTGTCCAGGACGATCAAGATCTCCTTCCCTGCCATCACGCTGCGATACAGCCCGGCACGGGTATCACGCTCCGCCGGTATCCGAGCTGGCGGTATCCCAAGAGCTTCGAGGAAGCCGGCCATCACGTCGTAGGGATCACGGCCACGGCCTTGGCGGTCATAACCGTGCAGATTCGCGAATAGCTGGCCATCGGGAAAGCGGGCCGCGACCCAATGCGCCCAATGCAGGGCCAACGTGGTCTTCCCCACGCCGGCCGGTCCGGAGATCGCCTGCACCACGGTGCCCGTCGCGCGGCCGTCGAGGTACTGATCGAGCTGCTGGAGCTCCTGTTCCCTGGCCACGAACGACCCGGTCACGGCCGGGAGCTGCGCGGGCACGATAGGGCGCGTCACACTGACCTCGACCGGTTCACCGACGCTCAGATCGAGAGCCCGATCCTGTCGCAGGATCGCCGTGTGCAGGTCTTGCACGCTCAGAGCGGGGCTCAGGCCGAGGTCGTCGGCCAACCTGCGGCGCAAACGGTGGAAGGCGGCCAGAGCCTCCGCCTGCCTGCCACAACGATAAAGGGCGAGCATCAGTTGCGCGTGCAGTTCCTCGTTCAAGGGCTCTCGCCCACAAGCCTGCTCCAGATCGCCGACCAGCAGCGCGTGCTCCCCCAGTGCAAGCCTCGCATCGGTGAGCGACTGGAGCGCGCTCCGCCGGAGCATCTGGAGCCGGCCCACGTGATCGTCGAACCAGGACTGGCCGGCCAGCCCTCCGAGCGGCTCGCCGCGCCACATCGCCAGCGCCGAGCCGAGCTGCTTGACGATCTGCGCCGGATCCTCCAGATGCCGGCTTTCGCGGATCAGCCGCTCGGCCAGCACGGCGTCCACCCCCTCACCGCCGACCGACAGCACGTAGCCCGACGACCTGGCCAACAGCGTGTCACGGAGCCCGAGAGTGCGGCGCAGAAATGAGACCGTGCTCTGCAGGGTGTTGAGAGCGGTGGCGGGCGCATCGTCAGCCCACACCAGATCGATCAGACGCTCGGCACTGACCACCTGTCCGGGCTGCAGCGCGAGGATGGCCAAGACGGCGCTGCGCCGTACGCCTGCCACTGGATGGATCGCACCGCCGTTGACGACGTCGATCGGCCCCAGCACTCGCACCATGAGCTGATCCGTCACCCGTCCCCCTCGGCTGGTAGTCGATCCGCTGCGAGGACTCACAGGCAGGCGGATACCTACCGAACCGTGACTACTGCGCCTGAAGGCGTACTGATCTCTCCCTGAACCAACGGCGGCGGCGGGCGCCGTAAGCGCCGTACAAGATGTCCACTCGCCCGCTCGGCTAGGGCGGCGATGGTCAGCGACGGATTGACGGTCAATGCCGTCGGCACCGCCGAGCCGTCGGTGACGAACAGGTTCGGATGTCCACGCAGCTCATGCTCGGCCGTGAGCGCTGAGGTCAAGGGGTCCTCGCCCAACCGGCAGCTCCCCAGGGGATGAGCTGTGACCACCCCACCTGGATCACTGCTCCATGGCTCAACCGTCGCCACCCCGTCCGGCTCGAGGATGGAGCCAAGCCGCTGGTCCGCCTGCCGCCAACCCGCCGTCGTAGCGACGTCCGGACGATAACCGAAGTGCCCCAGCCCTAGACCCGGCCCAATGCGGGTGAATGATCCGCTCAAGGGCGGCTCGCCGAACACGCCGGTGCCGTTCTCCTCAGTCATCGCCAGCAGCGTCAACCACGACCGCCAGCGAGCCCGGAGCGTCTTCTTCTCCACGCCGTACCACGCAGGCGCCGCCGCGAGCAGATTCGTCACCGCCGGCAGCGCGATCTGCTGGAAGCCGGCTCGATGATGCTCGGTCAGCGTAGGGTCGAGGTAGTCGTACGTCATCGTGTTGATGGCCTTACCAATGTGGTGTGCCTCGTACGCCGTGGTTGCGGAGCGCCGTAGGCCCAGCACAGCCTCGGCGTTCCGCTCGTTCACCGTGGCCAGATAGACGCGATCTCCGTTGCCGGACAGGTATCTGCCGACGGCGGCCGGCATCGGGCCGAGGAACGGTGCCGAGCGCCGCAAGATCACCGGTGTGCCGACAGCACCCGCGGCCAGCACGATCGTGCGTGCCTCCACACACCCGGCGCCGGTCGGCTGTCGGTAGTCGGTGGAGTCGACCGTGGTGTAGGCGACCCGGTAGCGGTAGCCCGGCGTGGTGGCTGGCGTGATCACCTGGACTTCGTGCAGCGCCCGGATCTCGGCACCGTGCGCGGTGGCCGCGGGGAGATAGTTCAGCAGCAGAGATCGCTTCGCGTCGAAGCGGCAGCCGGAGAGCATCCAATTGCAGTTGGTACAGGTCGCGAGATCCACCGCCACCGGTATGGGATTGGCGGTATGCCCGGTATGACGGCAAGCCGCGGCGAACAAGCCACCTGCGTAACTCACGTCGTTCCAGGTCTGCGTCGCGACAGGAAGGGTCTGCTCGACGAGGTCGTAGTAGGGGTCGAGGGACTGACGCGTGATCGCGACAGGCCACAATCGACGTCCGGTTCCACCCATCCGTTCGAAAGCGAAGGCGGGAGCCCGCAGCGAGGCGGCGAAGTAGACCACACTGGAGCCACCGACACAGTTGCCTGCGACAACGGTCATGCCGTCGCCTTTGATCGCGTCGACGATTCGGCTGAAGGTCCCCAACCGGAGATCATGGCTAAAGTCGGCGGCCGTGAGGTGCGGGCCACGTTCCAGGATCACCACCCGCTGACCGGCTGCGGCCAGACGGTACGCCGGGATGGCACCGCCGAAGCCTGAGCCGATGACCGCGACGTCGTACAAGTCAGGTGCGGATGCGCTGCTCATGCGGGGTTCCCTCCACTCGACGTGCCAGGGTGAAGATCGGCCAGCACCCGGCGATAGGAGTGCTCCGGATAGCGCCAGAGCCCATCCGCACCGGGATCGGGGAACCCGAGCCAGCGCAGTCCCGGATGATGCTGCTGGAGCGCGGTGCGTGTGTGCAGATGGACTGCGGCATCGAAAGAAAGGCTCGAGAGCAGCGCCATGATGACCCACAGATCCCGGTCCGGATCGGAAAGGCCGAACGCCGCGTGCACCACGGCCGTGCGATGACGGAAGGCGAGGCCGACGAACGGCGGGTACAGTGACGGCAGAATGATGCCCTTGTTCAGTGCGTAAGCCGTCGCGCGAACGTTGAGCAAACCCGCCACCGTACCGAGCAAGTGAGAGGTGCCGACGGCGGGGTCTGTGAGCAAGGCCAGATAACCCGCATCGGCACCACCTGGCCCGGGTGCCGATCCTGCCACCGCGATGTCACCGGGATATCGCTTGGCGCCTGGGATGAGGGTGTCGGTGAAGGCTTCGAGAGTCTGAACGGTCCATGACCAGGTCGTGGTCAAGGACATGGCGGGAGTCGGCACCGCGGCGGCGACGGCCGCGCCAAGGGCGGCGGTCAGGAAGCTACGCCGGTACACGCCTTCACCTCGAGCCACACCACAGGGAGTACGGCAAAGCGGCTGCCAGCCCGGTCTCACCGTGTTCGGTCCCGTAGACCGACAGGGCCGCCGCGAGTTCGGGGAAGTCGGCCCGCAAGGCGAGCACCACGTCACCGATCCCCACCGTTGTTCCGTTGATCCGGAAGTTCGTCAACCGTGCGGCGGCGATCCGATCGCGCTTGTCGAACCAGTAGCTGCCGTCCCAGCTGACGATCGCGACCGCACCAGTTGTGGTCTGTACGCTCCAGTGGTCCTGCTGCCAGTAGCGGCAAGAGGGTATGGCGATCGCGAAGCGAGACGGCTCGGCGAGCAGGAAGCGAAGGGCACCACCGTTGTCGGCCGTGATGTCACGCTTGGAGTACTCCACACACAGTGGGTTCCGGGTCCACAGCTCCAGTGGCGGCCACTCCCCCTCACCGAAGCGGTGGATCTCGCAAGTCGCGCCGAAGGGTGGATCGAGGTAGCCGTCGGGTACCGCGTGCGCTCTTGCGGGGGCCGTCATGAACGGCACCGCGAGCGCGGTCAGCCAGGCACAGATCAGAGCTGGAATACGCATCCGGGTCCTCCTCGTCAACCGATGGATGGTGTTACCTGACCCCCACCTCCGCATGAGCGGTCCCCTGCAGGGCCCATTGCCGCTCGACCGACCAGCACCGGTTCAGCCGCCGTTCGAGCCGTACCTCCGCGTCAGCGCGTTCGCTGTTGTGACACGTCCCCTGGCTTCCGTCGGGATCGGTGAACGGCGCCGCGACCACCCGTTCCGGCGGCAGTGTCACCTGTACGTCGAGCCGACGCTGCGAGGTCCCGCCGACGACCCGCCAAACCGGCAAGGACAGCTCCGTACGGAAGAGCCTGGTGGCCAGCAGCTGGTCGCCCTTCGGCCACTCGGTGCCGTCGAGCCTCATCCGCACGAAAGCCAGCGCAGGCAGCTTATTCAGCGGCGGCCGGCGAGCGATCGCAGCCACCACTTCCAGCACGTCACCGCCACCAAGATCCGCGTGTAACCAGGCCCACCGCTGAGCCATGCCGTGTCCGTAGATCCGCCCAGTGGCTCCAGGTGCGTCACGCAACGTCAGCTGATAGGTGCCGACCTGCACGACACCTGTGTAGCTGCCGGCCGGAACGGGAACCATGTGTGCAGCGGGCAGTACGGGTGTGCGCCAGGCCCAAACTGGGAAGGTGAACAGCGGCGGGCCTGCGGTCGCGCAGGTCAGATCCCACTTGATACCGCCAGCGGATCCGGCGGCGCGTTCCCGATCGAAAGAGACCGGGCCACTGGCGAAGGCGGGCGCTCCGGTCCAGGGTTCCGGGCCGAAGCGCTCGAAGACGACATCTTCGCCCGGCAGGAACACCGCGACGTGGCCTTGTGTGAACGGTGCCGCCCCGTCAAGCGGAGCGATCAACTCGTGATGGAGCCAGACCCCCGCACCGGTGATCGGGTCCGTGATGGTCGTATACCAGATCTCTGCCCGTCCGCGACGGCCAGTAGATCTCACCCGCATGAAGTCCGGTGCCATGCCTACCCCTTCGGTCGGTCAGCACGATCAGGGTCCAGCGAAAACTGATGCGTAACTGAAGGATCGCTGAAGTGAAACTCCAGCCCGGCATCAGGCTGAAGCGAGATGCTGTCAAGGTTGTCCACAGCTGGCTGGGAAGGAATCCACATGCTCCGTCGGTCTGTCATTCCGGGTGTCATCGCCATGGCTGTCCTGGCCACCGGCTGCGCCGATTCGAGCACTGGTGGCGAGGCGTCGCCGCCGGTTCTGAGTGAGAGGCCAGTCGAGCAGTCGCCCACTCACAAGCCCACCGGCACAGTGACCGGTGTCCCGACGCCATCGCGGGCACGGCCCACGAAGGGCAGCCCGACAAGCCCGAAGAGCAGCCCCACAAGCAAGGGAGCCGGGTCGCCATCGCCCAGCCTCAACCGGCCGGTGATCAACACCTTCATCATCAAGACCCGCCCGAGTTGTCCCAGCAGCGGACCGAACGCGTCAACGCCGGGCAGCCCCGTGGTACTGGAATGGCAGACCGTCGATACCGACAAGGTGACGATCTCGATCGATGGCCCCGGCGTCTACGAAAGCTATCCGAGCACACATTCCGCTGAATTGCCCTTCGGCTGTGCCGGAACTCCCGGCTCCAGCCAAGTGCACCGGTACCTGCTGACCGCCACTGGCGGCGGGCAAAGCATCCAGCGAACCCTCACGGTCCAAGCACGGATCAATTGAAGACCGTCGTACACCCCAGCTCATTGCGAGTCAGCTCGAATTCAGCGAGCCGTCAGCACCTCGGCTGACCATTCTCGCCCACGGTGTCACCCGGTCCACGATTCTCTGTGCCCAGCGACTGAAGCCTTATCGGCTGGAACAGCAGCGTTGCTTCAGGGCGTGGAGGTCGCATGAAGAAAGGCTTTGATTTTGACCCTTAGAACGCGAGTTCGATCCCGCCTGATGGCCGCGGCCGCAGCGGCGCTGATCGTCGTCAGTGCCGCACTGATGCCGCCCGTCACCGCGCAGGCGGCCGGAGTGAACAGCGACTACGTGCAAATGAGCTCGATCCCTTTCATCGGGGCAAGCTTCATCAAGATCGGCGGGGTGCGTTTCGTAGGCAACCCCGCGGATCCGATCACGGTGACGGCTACTGAGGCAGCCGATTCGAGCAGTGTCACGGTCAAGCTGACCAGCGCGGCCGCGGGCGGTCTGGTCATCTCCGCGCCGTGCCAGCAGACCGCGGTCGACACAGCCGTCTGCCCGACGACCTTCAACGGCTACCCGGTTGCCCAGGTGAGCGTCACCAACGCCTCGGCTGCGGACAACGACATCACAATGGACATTCCCACGTTGGCTGCCCACGTGGATGTGGGAAGTGGCAACGACACAGTCCGGATTCCGCACTCCCGCGAGGTGGGAACAGCCGGTGGCAACTCGACGATCATCTCTCTCGGAAACGGCAATGACACCTTCTACGGTGGTACCGGGACAAAGACGATCTATGCCGATGGCGGGGTGGATTACATCTACGTGTTCAACGATCCGGGAGTCCGGGACAAGGTGTCCTGCGGCAACGGCACTGGCGAGCCTCGACTCGACACGGTGGTGGTGGACAGCACGGATGTGCTCCTCAACTCGAATTGTCTGAACGTCGTTCCTGGCCCGTGAGCCAAGTCCATTCCGGCAGCTGACAGCCATCCAGGTAGCCGCGCTCGCCGGCGCGGCTACCTTCGGCGCGTTTCTCCGCCTCGGCAGCCATCTCCTCACCGTAGCGGCGGAGCAAAGGATGAATCGTCAGCCAGCCGCGCTCGTCGACCTCGATCAGATTCGCCCGGACGAGCTCACCGAACTCGGTCTTCCGGGAAGGATCCGCGAAGACCACCGAGCCGTTCTGATGGCCTGTGGCCAATTGCCGGAAGAGTGCGGCGGCCGACTCACTCAGCGCCTTGTAGGACGCCGAGAAGACAGCTCGCAGATCGGTCGTCACGTCGCCCCCGCTTAGCGCGTCGAGCACATCCGCTCCTGAGAGTAGGCACGGCTTGCCGAACCAGCCGAAGGGCAGGTTCGGCCACCGGCTGGCCGCGATCGCCAGTGCGAGCGGCAGACCGGCACACAGGCGCAGGATGTCTTCCTGGAGGTCAGCACCACCATCGGCCGCCAGGTTCATGCCCAGCCGACTGCGGAACAATTCACGGCCGTGCATCGCGCTTAACGGCTTCAAGCGCAATTGATGGGCACTGTTGGTGACCGCCAACGGGCTTAAGTCCACTCTGCTGGTGATGACGGCCATACATCCCGGTGAGCTCGGCAGTAAGGGCCGGACCTGCTCAGCACTCCCGGCATTGTCGAGAACGATCAGCACGCGACGGCCCGCGAGCAGTGTCCGGTAGAGATTGTCAAGAGCGCTTGGGTCTGCCGGCTGCAGATCCGGCGCTGTTCCCAGCGCGCTGACAAGCTTCCTCAGCGCTTCCTCCGAACCGAGCGGCATCGTCACACTGCTGAAGCCCTGAAGGTCGAGGTAAAGTTGACCATCTGGAAAGCCTGCCGAGGCATCATGAGCCCAACGCAGTGCCAAGGTCGACTTGCCGACGCCTGCCATGCCGGTGATCGCCACCGCGGACGTTGTGGCCTCCGCACCGGCACTGTCGCGTACTGCATTGATGAAGCCGAGCTCCTCGGAGCGTCCGACCACCACTGAGGCGACCGAGGGAAGCCGCGCCCGCTCGATCCGCGCGTCGGACAGCGAAATCCGGCCGGGTGACGCAGTCGAATCCAGTGCCGGATCCTGCCGCAGGATAGCTGCCTCCAGATCACGCAGTGACCGCGCCGGATCAATGCCAAGCTCCTCGCCGAGACGCGTACGCACTCTCCGGAACACGGTCAATGCGTCCGCCTGCCGCCCCGCTCGGTACAGCGCAAGCATTAGTTGTCCGCTGAGCTCTTCGTCATAGGGATGCTCGTCGGTGAGATCCTCCAGCAGCGGAATCAGCTCTGCGTGCTCACCGAGCACCAGCCTTGCATTGGTGAGGGACTTCAGCGCGACCTGGCGGGTACGCTCGAATCGATCTGCGTGCTGCTCGAACCAAGGATGCCCACGGACGTCAGCGAGTGGGCGGGATCGCCAGAGCTCCAGCGCCGCCCGCAGCCGCTCCCCGGCGATCGCCGGGTCAGCCGTGGCGTCGGCCTCAGCCAGTAGGCGCTCGGCCACCTGTACGTCCGTGCTGTCCTCGCCCAAATCCAGGCGATAGCCCGGTACCGCCGAAACGATGCCGCCCGGAATCCGTAGCAGCCGACGCAGGTACGAGACATGACTCTGCAGCGTGTTGTTGACAGTGGCTGGAGAGTTACCGGCCCAGACGACATCGATCAGTAGGTCGCTGCTGACCACCTTGCCGCTGTTGATCGCCAACGCGGCCAGCACCGCCTTGCGCCGGAAACCAGAGATCTCGGCATGGACCCCGTCCACCAGCAGGTCGACCGTGCCGAGCAGACGAATCCTGACAGTCCTCACCGGCGCATCGATGCTCGCTTTGCCACCCCACTGGCGGTTCAGCGCCGTCAGGTTCGGTCCGGACTCTCCGTCCACCACCTGCCGGCCACGTCCCCCGTTGTGCAGCGTCATTCAGACCACTCCTTGTCCTTCGCCGGTCGCCATCGCAGGCACAGTCCGCTGTGATTCCCCGGCCGATCGCAATCCATAAGGCGAGATCACGGACAAGTAGCGCGAGGGATCACCTTGCCACTGGAATCCACGGATTTGAGCAGCCGTACGCCGGCCCGTGATCATGCGGAACAGGTCGTTCCGGTCGGCGACCACTGCCGCGGCCGGCATGCCGTCGGCGCCCAGCAGCCACTCGTCAGCACCGTCGGAAAGCTGGAGCGGCGGCAGCCCGCACTCCACGATCCGCGTGCTCAGCCAGTTCCGGTAGATCGCGAATCCGAGTCTTGTCACTGCGCCCTCGTCCCCCGCACCCTCCACGCCGAGTACTTCCCGTAGATCTTCCAGATGGACGGCAAGATCGGCTACCGGTGCCACCGGCAACCATTCCGGCCCTTCGAACGGCAGACCGACGCCGCGCCGCAGCATCGACAGCAATCGGCTGGTGCGTTCGTCCAGGTCCCGAAGAAGCGGGGCCAGGTCCCAGCCCGCTCGCCGGGCCACCTGCTCGGCGGTCCAGCGATCCCGCTGCCGGGCCAGCGCCGGGCTACGCCAAGCGCCGACCGCGAAGCCCGCCAGCGCGGCGTCCTCTGCAGCGCCGTTGGCCATCACGTCCTCGGCCATTCCCACCAGGTGTGCCAGGAGGTCGCCGACGGTCCAGTCAGGGCAGGCGGGAACCTTCAGGAATGCCTCCGCCCCGTCGTCCTCCATTAAGCTGCGGAGCCGGCACAAACCATCCTGATAGGCCCAGGCCAGATTCCAACGGCTAAGGCGCTGTGGAGTACTGATCTGCGAGGGGCGTCGGCTCTTGGTGAAGACATCCCTGAAATCCTGCCCCGCCACCTCGTCGGCGGCCAGACCGGCGTACACCGCCGCGGCCCGCGGCGAATTGAATCGCGCCAAGCCGAACGACCACTCGTACTGTTCGCCGGTCTGAGCATCGCGCCAGTCGTTGTAGCCCGTCAGATCGTCATCCGAGGTCACATGGTCCGCGATGTACAGTGCCTGCTCGACAGCGTCGCCGATACCTTGCGCCGTCGCCGGGTGCTTGAAGTGACCGGCATCGCCGAGCAACGCCCAGCCGGCTCCGGCCGCTTTACGATAGTGCCCACGCAGCATCGTTTCCGGCACTGCGATCAGGCCGGAAACCCGTTCGGCCAAGTCGAGCAATCTGGGGTTGAGAACGGCGGGAAACCGCCGGATCCCTTCCCGGTAACGCCGCTCGCGATCCGCCGCCGTGCCGCGGGTCACATCCGGACCAGCGGCCAGCGAGAGCAAATGGATGCCGTCCTCGCACGGCACCGACATCAGCGCCGACTGCTCGTGCAGGTCGATATGACACCATTCCGAGGAGGGTAGGCCTCGCCAGTAGGCCAGCAAGAACGCCATCTCCCCCTTCCGCCGGCGAGCCATCGCCACCCCGAGGCGCCGCGCGACCGTCGACAACCGGCCGTCGGCGCCGAAGACCCAGCGTGCCCCGACCCGCTCGCCAGTGTTCAGCACCACACCCCGGACCGGATCGTCGGCGGTGCCGGCACCAATCAGCTGGGTCACCGTGGTCTCGGTGCGCAGCTCCGCGCCGGCCTCGACCGCCGTCGTCGCGAGGGCCGCGTCGAGGACGACCCGACGAACCGAACACGCGCGGTCGTACCCCCCGATCGGCGTGAAGTCACCCGCCACCTCATGGCCGAGGACGCGCCAACTGAAGCCGGTGAAGCTGAGGTCGTGTGCCGCACGCAGGCGATCCATCACGCCAAGCCGGTCAAGCCGGTCGAGCGTGTTGGGGAACATCACATGCGTCGAGACCGTGTCGCTCGGGAACCGGTCACGATCGATGAGCAGAATCCGCCCGCCGCCCGCCGCTAGTCGGGCGGCGAGCACGGAGCCAGCGCACCGGGCGCCTACCACCACCGCGTCGTACTGCTCGCCGATCGTCAAATCGCCACCATTTCCCTCGCCCGGTCCTCACCGCTGTCCGCACCCCACCTCCACCTCCACCTCCACCGATCGTGTGGAGAATCCGTGCAAATCTGGTGGAACCCAACGGCTGCGGGGAAGTCACCTTCAAGGCCCTCAACCTGATCGCGGCGGTGCCGCGGGACGGCGGCTCGGAGCGTGGTGTGGGGACCCCGAGCCGCCGTGCGCGGACGGGAGGGGGGCCGTCCGCGCGGCGCGGCAGAGACCGGGCCGATCGCCGGAAGGTCTCTACCGAAGCAACTTCATTCTCACCATGTCACCAGCCCTTGACACCGACCTGAATCCGCGCTGAACGCGCGCAATCACAAGGAAAAGCGCCAAGTCGTCACCAAGCACGTCAGCAGGGTTTCAGCCCGCTTTCAATTCTCAGGTGTCGAATCGGCCATTGGAAAAAGTGAGCACGGGCCTGCGGACGGTAACCGCTCCCAACTCGGGTACGGAGCAATCGCGCGCGTCGAAGACCGCGCAGCCCTCGAACGGCCTGGCCAATCATGCTCTCGAACACATCGGAGACATCATGGAAACCGGTCAGAACACCCGCACCCGAACGCTGCTTCCAGGCCGCGGCCGAGAGGGCGGTTTGGAGCTGATTCTGCGGGTCGCGGTCGCCGCGGAATTCATCGGCCACGGCGCCTTCGGCATCTTCGGCAAGGAAGGCTGGGTCGCGTACTACGCGGCTCTCGGTATCCCGGAGTCGGCTGCGTGGGTTCTCATGCCCATCACTGGTGGCGTCGATATCATCCTCGGTCTTCTCGTCCTTGCCTGGCCGATGCGCCTGCCCGTCGCCTGGATGGCCTTCTGGGGACTCTTCACCGCTACCCTGCGGCCGCTCGCCGGCGAGAGCATCTGGGAGGTCGTCGAACGGTCTTACAACTATGGCGTCCCGCTCCTGCTTCTGCTCGTGTACGGCATTGGCACCGCCACCGAGCGCCGCAGCCTGCGGCACTGGCTCACGGTCGTCCGTGAGGTACCGGTGATCACCACGGCCCAGAAGAAGAAGTTCGCCATGCTGCTCCGGGTCGTCATCGGGCTCTATCTGATCGGGCACGGCGCCCTCGGCCTCATCGCCCACAAGGGCTTGTTGCTCAAGGGATACGCATCGATCGGCCTGAACAACCTGGTGGATGACCCGGCGACACTCAACACCGCGATCGGTTCGTTCGAGATCGTGCTCGGTCTGCTCGTTCTCTCCTACCCGCACAAGGCGATCCTCGCCGGTGTCCTTGTTTGGAAGCTGGCGACGGAGATGCTCTACGTCACGATGGGCGCCTATGGCGCCGGTTTCGAAGTCCTCGAACGAGCCAGCTCCTACGCGGCACCGCTCGCATTGATCTACCTCACCTCCCGACTTGGCGGCAAATCTGCCAGCGAGCCCGACGAGGGGAAAGAACGCCAGCCGGCCGGTCGCTCCTGATCGACCACCGGTACCCGGTCGCCGGGCTCGTCGGACCCCCTTCCGACGGGCCCGGCCTCGCCTATTCCGCACCACAGCGACTACAAACGGAGACTCCGATGACGACAGCCAAGGGACCTGACTCCCATCCGCCAATACCGCAACATATCCAGAAGGGCACACGTCCTGCCGCCTTGCCTGGACAGTTGCCCACGGCACCGATCTCGCCGCCGATCCCCGACCAGCAGCCAATACCGCACCAGTCCGCCTATCGGCAATTCCCTGGTCAGCAGGCCCCGATGATGTACCAGCCGTACGGTCGGCAATTCGTCGGTCGACCGCGCGGCACCAAGCGATCGCTCTTCCTGATCCTTGTCACGTTCGGCATCTACTTGTTCGTCTGGACGTTTCAAGTGCACGAGGAGATGAAGCGGCATTCGAATCAGGGCGTCGGTGGAGGCATCGGTCTCCTGCTGGCAATGCTCTTCGGAGTGGTGAGCCCCTTCGTGGTGGCCGGGGAAGTCGGACAGCTTTATCAACGGCGGGGGGAGCGTCCTCCGGTCAGCGGCGTCACCGGCCTGTGGTACCTGCTCGGCAGCCTGATCGGGGTCGGTCCGATCGTCTGGTTCGTCAAGACCAACAACGCCCTAAATGCCTACTGGCATTCCCTCGGCGCACGCTAAGGGAATGCCAATAGCCGTCGCCGCATGCCGACTGTCACTGGCGGCGACATGGTGCGATGCGGGTGATCAGGACGCGCGTTCGCCCTGCAGCGCCTCTGGCGGCAACGGCGGCATTCCCCAGCCGCGGGCCAGTGATGAAGGTTGTGCCACCGTGCCGCCGGCGAAGTACTCGGTGAACTTCATGATCAAGGGGTCCCACCGAAGCGGGTCGATGTAGTGCTCCTTGTGTGCCATTACCAGTTCCGGATCGACGTGGGTACGAAGGATCGTGACCTCTAAGGCCCGCAGCATCGAGTCGGCTGCATCGATCTGGTGAATTGCCCGGACCCTTCCCTCGAGATGAATAGGGCTCTCAGCAACGGCTTGAGGGGTCACAAGATCGCAGGGAATCGAGGTGAGACCGGCCGCAGCGAACTTGTCCGCTTCGTAGCGGTAGCCCCGCTCCTCCTTGTAGGCCGGCACATCGCGCCGCCCGGTCAGCAGCGCGATCCGGTCGACGGCCGCTACCAGACTCTTGTCTGTCAGGTTGAGCACACAGTCAGGGTGCCTCTCCAGATTTCTGACCGTCTGCGAATTGGCGCTGAGCCCGAGCATCGCACTATCGCCCAGCCACCATGCCGACGACATCGGGGCAAGGTTTGTCGATCCGTCGCCGTTCAGTGAACTGACGAGGATCACGGGGGTCCCGAAGTACAGAACCTTGGGTTCGATGACTCGCTTCACTGACACACCTTTCGGCTCGCTGACCTTGCTGGTTCAGCACTGGAACGGGCTGCGTACCGATTGTGTGAGACTCCGCACTACTTGGCCGCTCGCTCCGGTCCGGTTCGCACGGTCCGGACGTGGAAGGGGTGCGGCAGGCCAGCGCCTCACAGCCAGCTGCCGCACCCCCTTCCATCGTCGGCTCCCGCACTGGAGCCACACTGAATTTGCAGCTCACCTGGCTGGATCGTTGGTGGCGTCCGTGGTGAGGCGAACCAGGTTGCACCACGTCTCTGCCGGCTCTTCGAGGTCGTACAGCTCGCCGAACTGCTGACCGGCAAGCGTCAGCATGAAATGCGCGTCACTGCCGAGTCCGAGGAAGGTGAATCCGTCCTCGATCCGGTCCTTGGCCGCGGCCGCGTCCCGGCAGACCATGCCGACCGGGACGGCAGCCTCGCGGCAGGCCGCCACCACCCGGTCGACGGCGGAGCGGAACTCCGGCTCATCGCTCCAGAACTTCGCCGGCAGGCCGAGCGAAACGTGCAGGTCATTCGGCCCGATGAGGACCAGGTCGATACCTGGTACCTCGAGGATCTTCTCGACGTTTTCGAATCCGGCGATCGTCTCGATCTGTACGCCGACAAGGATTTCGCCGTTCACCGAGGCGATGTACTCCGGTCGGCTCACACCAAAGCCGAGGTGTGGTGCCAGTCCGCCGGCGCCTCGCTCGCCCAAGGGTGGGAAGCGGGCATAGCGCACGGCCGCCTCGGCGTCGGCGGCGGTCTCGATCATCGGAACGATCACACCCTGGCTACCGGCATCCAGCGCCTGCTTGATGTGATCGATCGACCCGGTGGCGACCCTCGCAAGTGGCGTGATCCGGCCCTGGGTGAGGTCGGAGATGGTCGAGAATATATGGGCGGCCGTGTCATGCCCCACCGGCGTGTGCTCGAAATCCACCAGCATCCAGTCGAAACAACCCTGCGCGGCCAGTAATCGGGTGGCATGAATACTGTGTAACTGAAGCCACGTGCCTACGGCGGGCGCGCCATCGCGCAGCAGCCGCAAGGTCTGGTTTGGCCGAAGCCGGGTCATGTTCCACTCCTAATGTTGATGAGCTCCAGCGGCGTCTCCACCGGGTGGGCGTCAAGCTGATTCAGCACCTCGCCGTAAGTCAGCTGGGAGAAGTTCACGGCGGTGACCATGAACGAGTCGATCGGCACGACACGATCCCGAACCGTTCGACGGTTCGAGGACGCCGCGCTCGCACCGGCCAGGCTGTCGAAGTTGAGCATCGACAGCTGGGCGGCGGCATCGCCGTTGACCACGCGATCCGCTGCATACTCGAACAAGGCCGTCTTGGGATCGTCTGGGGCCGCAGCCAGTGCCCGCCCCAACATAAGGCAGTCCTCGAAGCCCAGGTTGATGCCCTGTCCAAGAAACGGTGCGATTGTGTGCGCGGCGTCGCCGACCAGCGCGACCGACGACCTGTACACCAGCCGATCGGCACGAACCGTCCAGATCTTGGCGGGCCGACGGCCTTCGATGGCCCGGTCGAGGTCACCGAGGCCGGCGTACACGTCGGGGAAGTTCTCCGCCATCACAGCGTGCCTGCGCACCGGATCGGCAAGCTCGGTGAAGGTCGGCTCACCCACATCGGGCAGCACGAGCGTACAGCGGAAAGTCTCGTCCTGATTCGGAAGACCGACGAGAAAGAAGCCACCACGCGGCCAAACGTGAATCGCTGATCGCTGAAGTTCAAGAGTGTCAGCGGGTCGGAGAGTGAGTTCCGTGTAGCCCGAACCGGTCGGTGTTCTCCAGACCGTGGTCAGGCCGGTTTGAGCCATCGCCGACCGGACCGACGAGTGGGTGCCATCCGCCCCGATGAGGAGGTCGTATCCGGCGGTCAGCCGACGACCATCCGATCGGTCGAGCACCACCCTGCGGCGTTCGAAGTCGATGGCGTGACAGCTGGCGCCGAACTCGAACCGGATGCCGGGGTGGTACCGCGCTTGCCGGTAGAGGGTCTTGTTCAGGTCGTTACGTCCGACGGAGTAGTTGCACCAGGACGGATCGCCATACCGGGTTTCGACGGACGCCTGGAGTTGGTGGACGACACGGCGATCCATGGCGACCGCCGAGTCGACGACCTCCTTGTCGGCGCCCACAGCGGCAAGAGCTCGCAGCCCTCGTGGGGAGACAGAGAGGTTGATGGTACGACCAACGCTCGCCGCGGGCCTGCCGCCGTACTCAGGCCGCTTTTCGTAGACCTCCACGGCGTACCCGAGGTCGGCAAGCGTCTGCGCCGCGAGGCAACCGACGGGACCAGCACCAATGACGACGGCCTTACGCATGCTCGCGGCTTTCGCCTTGCGGGGCAGGGTGCCGCTGGTCAGACTGCGATACTCCGTCCGCTTTCGTCGGCAGCGAGACCATCTTGCGGAAGAACGTGTCCCGTACGTATTGGGGCTCGCCGGCGAGTTCCAGGGTGGGGAAGCGCTCGAGCAGCGCCTGCACCATCACCTCGACCATCACCTGAGCGATCCACCTGCCCAGGCAGACATGGGGCCCGTCGCCGTACATCAGGTTCTTGCTCAGATCGCGCCGCAAATCGAAACGGTCAGCCTGGGGGAAGACGCGAGCATCCCGCAGCGCGCTGGCGAAGATCCCGAAGACCTGGTCGCCCTTGGCGATGTCGACCCCGCCGAGCCGAACGTCCTCCAGCGGGAACCTCGGCAAGTTCAGCTTGCCGAATCCGTCGAACCGGTACGACTCCTCGATCGCCGCCTTCACCAGGGCCGGATCACGCCGTACCTCCGCGAGCTGACCCGGGCGTCGCAACAGATTGAGCAGGGTGAAGTTGATGAGATGGCGCGGTGGTTCCGATCCCGCCGAGATCATCAGAGCCACCATGCTCAGCAGTTCGGCCCTGGTCAGTCGTTCGCCGTGACGCTCCGCGTTGACCAACTGGCTGAGAAAATCCCGCCCCGACCGGCCTTCGCGTTCGGTCAGAAGTTCCTCGACCATCGCCACGCCATCCGGCAGATAGCTCAGGTTCACCTGCAATGCGTCGCTGCTGATGCTCGGATAGAACGAGTCGATGACCGCACTACCGAAGAGCCGGAACTCGGCATGCCGCGACCGGGGAATGCCCAGCACATGGATGATGGCTTCGAGGGGATACTTAGCGGCCACCTGCGCGGCGACGTCAAGCGTCGAGGTCACCTCGATGCCATCCAGGACGTCATCGGCCAGACGGCGTAGCGACGGCCTGAATCGTTCGGCCACCCGAGGCGAGAACAACGGACCGGAAACCCTGCGAACCCGGGCATGGTCGACGTCCACCATCCAGAACAGCCCGTGCTTGGCAAGGCGCTGATGCAAGGTCAGCTGGCTGTCGGGCAAGCCTTCCGGAACACCCGGGTAATGGCGCAACTCGGCGCTGAACCGGCTGTCGGTCAGCAGGGTCACCACGTCGTCGTACCGGCTGACTACCCAGCCATGGGCCTTGGGCCACCAATAGACAGGAGCCTCGGCCCGAAGGTGGTCGTAGGTGGGATTGGGGTCCCGGTCGAAGTCCGGATCGTCGGGATCGAAGACGAACGATCCCCCGGTCAGTTCCCTCGGCGCCATCGGCACGTCGCGTTGCCTCCCATCCCGGCACGGTAGGCCGGAGTCTTGCTTCCCAGAGCCTGTTGAACGCCGCCTCTGCAGGCTCAACGGCTCGATCGACGGCCCAGCCTTTCGGTGCCGACTGAACCCGCCCTGACGTGGCTCTGAGGTGTCAGGGCGAGAAGCAGGGTTGGTCCGACAACGGTCGACGGATCGCGAGAGGCGTCGTGCTTCGATCGCGGGATCAGATCGCCTCCAGATCCAGGTCAGCCTGACGTCGCACGATGGTTTTGTCGAGGAATCGTCACGAGCCTTCAGAACTGAGCTCGGCGGCCTTGGCTGAAGAGCCGTGAGGTGGATCGATCATGAGCGACACGGAGCAGATGGTCGCGGACTATGCCTGGGTGAAGGCATTGATAGCTCGTCGTACCGACCTTGCCCTGATGCGGCATCGAGTGAAGGAGATCGACGGCCACGTGGCCGTGGAGGTCGACGGCGCGCACTACGAAGCGCGAGCCTGGCGGGCTGCTATCGACGGCAGGATCTACCCATCCCACATCGATGTCCACGGTATCCGTCACCAGCTGGTCATCGGTTCGCGAGTCTCGGTGCACGTCGTCCAGCATCCAGGCGCTCGCGGCGACCTCTGACGCCGATCGCGGCGTCCATGGTTGCCCACCGCATGCACGCCAACGTCATTAGAAAGGCAACAATCATGCGAAGTTCCCCACCAGGCCGCGCCGTCACCGGGGCACACAGCGTCGATGACGCTGTCCAGGACGAGGGTGTCGTGCGGCAACTCCATCCCACGCGGCCGAAAGGCTTCACCAAGACGAGCGTCCTACTCAAAGCCGCCGCCACAGTCGTGAGCGCACTTATGGTTCTGCTGGCCTTCGCTGGTACCAGCCGGGCGGACTCGAACGATTTGCAGCGCACAAATGCCACTCAAGGCGATGCCGAGGCCGTCCTGTCCGCTTTCGGCAGCGGAGGCTGGGCTGCGCTCTTGCGCGGCACTACGGTTGTGGCCGCACCAGCAGACAGTCCGCAGGCACCCAAGGTCCAGATCAGACCCTTCACGCCCTTCAACGGACGTCACTATTGCCAGCTTGATTGGCACACGATCCTGCTGGCCGATATCGAGGGCGGCGGCAAGTCGTACACGGAAGCGGCAGCGACCACCATCATCAACGGGCTGAAGGTTCAGCTCACGCTGGACGGCAGCGATGTGCCCCTGACCCGAATTCCCGTTGCCAGGTTCCTCAACCCCGAGCCGTTCGGCTTCGAGAAGGCCTGGTACAGCCAATGGGGCAAGGTCCTGGCACCACACGAGCTGACCGTAGGCAGCCACAGCCTGCATGGTCGAGTCACCAACGCGAGCGGCACCGTGCTCTTCGAGAACACGATCACCTTCGTGATCGATGCCGCCGGCACCGGCACCTGCACTGCCTGACTTTCCACCCTAGCGGGCCATCGCACTGCGATGGCCCGCTCAACCATGCCCTCTCCAAATCCTGCTCAGCTGTCTTTCCGTGGCTTGGTAAACCGCCAGCTACTGCCGCTGCGGGTCCGCTGGCCGTCGGCAAGCGCGGGGTAGTGCCTGCGTGGCAGCCCGGCCCGGACACCCACGCAGCCAAGAGGCACTTCACCCACGTCGGGCCAGGCCGGTGGCCGACGCCGGTCGGCTGCGCTGTCTAGCACTCCAGCAGTAGTTCGCGATCATGGGAGTTGGGCTGTTAACGGCGGTGGTGGCAGTCGTGTGCTCGAGCTTTGGTGGCGGATGTCGAGGAGTCCGCGGCAGGCAGAGGCGCCACGCCGTGCGGATCGTCAAAGACGGTAATCCGGGAGTGCCTCTGCACGGCCTCCGGGTCCGCCTTGTGGAGCTGCCACGCCGACATGCACATAACTTTTCATCCCAGCGAACCACGACGCGCACCCCGCCCCCAGTGGACCCTTTCCCCCTTTTCTGCGAGTCGTCACGTCTGCGCCCCCGACCACTCGTGCTTGAGGGAATTCTCGCGACGCTCACGCTTGGCCTGACCGCTCGCCGGAAGTGCCAGACGCGACATTCGCCGCAGAACGCGGCGGTCGGGTCGACGCTTCGTCCGGCCGAAGGGTCGATTGTCCGTCCACGGATCCAGGCTAAGACTGTGCCTTGAGCGCGTAGGCGCGGATGAGGGTCTGGTGGACCGTGTTGCCGTCCGCGTCAGCCGCCTCGGTGCGGAGCGATACGAATTCACCACGGTTCGGGTGATCCAGCAGCACAGCACGCCGCAGACCGCTGCGCACAACTGTGACCGGCCTCCACGTGCGGCCATCGTCGTACGAGACCTGAACTCGCAGCCGGCGCACCTCCCGGTCCGCTATACCGGTCTGCCGTTGGATAGTCAGCGGTAAGAGGAAACGACCGGTGGTCGCGCGGTTGTGCTCATCGAGGTCCGGTGAAAAACGGATGGTCATCAAGGGCAGTGGAACCATGCCATCGTCCGGCACCGCACCGGACTTGAAGTTCCAGGCCGTGCTTATGGAGGTAGACACCGACGAGACGGATTGGGTGGCCCGGAAAGCGAGCTGATAGCGCCCGGACTTCGCCGGCACCTCGAATACCGCATTACGGTTCGAGGTTTCACCGATCACCTTTCCGCCGCGGCGGAGCGTCATCACCGCCGAGTCTTCCTGAATGAAGCCGAGGTGGCTGTGCTGCTGATCGCTGAAGAATGGCAGCACCACCTCAATGGAATTGCCCACCCGCCCTGCAAGGACACCGAGGAGCGGATTAGGCGCGAGAGCAGGAGCGAACGGCCCGACATGCCACCGCTTCTTGCTCTTACCGGGAAGCGGGTGGTTCACCACGGGGGCGATGGTTTCCATGCTGGGCTCGGCAGAGCCCCACTCGGGAAGCACGAAGGCGGATGACAGGAACGGCACGGCTGGGCTGTAGTACTCCACGAATGTCGCGGGCGCGCTCAGCTCCACCATGAAGTCCTTCGACACGATCTGCTCTGCCGAGGTCGCCGCGATCTGCGTATGCACCGCGTGGAGTTCGGCATCCCGGACGTGGCGAACCAGGCCGACTGGAACACGACCACGATCGGTCCGGCTCAGATGGTAAAGGTATGGACTCTCGGTGAAACCCTCTGCGCCATCAGGCCTGGCGTAGTGCCCATCGACTCGGTAGCTGAAGCTCGAGGGATCGGCGGACGTAAGCGAGGGCGCCACGAAGATCTCCTCCTGCCCGCTGACGAAGTCACTCCCTGCCTCGCCATAATCCGTCGTACGCCGGAATCCATACTCGCGCTGAATCGCTGCCGCGTCGGGCTGATCGACACTGAAGCCGCTTGACTTGGCGCGCCGGGCGTCGATCACGACAGTGGCATCGGAATCCACTTGTAGCCCAGGTTCTACGAGCACCGACAGGGTCGGATCGATGGAGTCCGGGTCTTGATCGGGAGTAGCGACAAGCCCTTCGAAGTAGTACTCCCCCTTGGCCACCCGTAAGGTGACGCGTCCTGATGGATCGTAGCCGTGGATGATCTGCGGCCGCTCGATACCGACGAGTCGTGCGAAGTGGTCGGCGGCGGGATGCCCGTTCCGGTCCAGCATGACCAGCGTCAGGTCATAGCTCTCGGGCTCTCTCGTCACACCGAATGGTGTCTGGATGGAGACCGTTCCGCCAGTCGCCTTCACCCGTCCCGTGTAGACGCCGTCAATGGCGCCCACCGAGGTGTCCGTTACCAGGGTGACCGAGGCTGAGCCGCCTGCCGGAACCGTGACCTCGCCGGCGCTGAGCGCGAACATGCCGCTCGGTGCGACCTTGCCGTCTGGGCCCCGGCTCTCCACGGTCAAGGTCAGCACCAACGGGGTCGTGCCCTTGTTGACGTAGGTGATCGTGTCGGTGGACCGCTCGTCGTCGTGGTGTGGCCATCGTGTGATCCCTTTACTGATGCTCGCCGGTAACGCGAACGATTCCTGCAACACCGCGCGGGATACCTGAAGACGGCCGGCACCCTGCTCGTACGTCGTCTGGTCCCGGTGCGGCGTCGCGCTGCCCATCAACGCGGCCTTCAGCTCTCCGGCCTTCCAGGTCGGCCGAAGTGCGGCCAGGATGGCGGCCGCACCAGCCACGTGCGGCGCGGCCATCGACGTACCGCTGAGACGGACATAGGCTCCGTCGACGACCGGACTACTCTCGCCCATCAGCGAGTCTTTGGCCAGCGCTGCCGCGATGGACACTCCCGGCGCGGTGATGTCGGGCTTGAGCGCCAGATCACCAACACGCGGACCGCGCCCGGAGAAGTCCGCCAGCTCGTCTTGAGCGTCAACCGCCCCGACGGTCAGCGCCGAGTCGGCCGCGCCCGGACTCGTGATCGACCCCTCGACTGGACCGTTGTTACCAGCCGCCACAACGAAGAGGGTCCCGGATTTCTCAGTCAGCTCGTTCACGGCCAGGTCCATCGGACCGATGCCATCGCTGAAGAAGTCGGACGCCAAACTCAGGTTGACGACATCCGCACCTTGGGCAACTGCCCACTCCATGCCGGCGATGATTCCCGAATCGCTCCCCGTTCCGCTGTCGTCGAGCACCTTGCCATTCAGCAGTACGGCGTCCGGCGCGACGCCCTGATACTTGCCGTTGAAGGCGCCGCCACTTCCCGTGATGATGCCCGCCACGTGCGTCCCATGACCAACGCGATCTGCGGCACCTGACGGGCTTTCGGTGAAGTCTTTCTCGGCGACGACCGCCGCCGCCAGATCGGGATGGCTGCTGTCAACACCGCTGTCGAGAACAGCGACTTTGACGCCTTGACCGCGATGTCCGCTCTGCCAGGCAAGAGGTGCACCGATCTGGGCGACGCTTTGGTCGAGGGTTGCGGATACCTTGCCGTCAAGCCAGATCTTGCTGATCCCGGGCGCGAGCGCTCCATGTGCCGGGCTAGCCTTTACGGACTTCCAGAACTCGGCGGCCGTTGCCTTTGGCAAGCTCCGTACGTCCGCGCTGACGGGGTGCAGCTCGCGCAGCAACTTCGTCGACCTCAGCGTAAGTCGCCCCTGGTTGCGCTCAGTACCGGGCTGGTACTTGGTGATGAGTGGGATATCGGTTCGGGAACTATCGCCGTAACCGAGGGTCAGCAGCTTCGTCACGTTGAACAGCCGCCTGTCAACGCGCTGTGTGGCGACCAGAGCAGCCGCGTCGACCGGGATGATCTGTAGCCCACCGTTCTCCTTGCGACGGATGAACTGCATCCCTTCGCGGCCCTTTGCCGGGCGAATCGTCAAGACCTGATCGCTGCCGTGGTTTCGGCGAACAACAACCTGATCACCCGTGACCAGCGTGACCGTCGCCACGCTGCCGGTGGTTGCCGCCCCCGCATCCGTGCGCCCTCCGGATGAGATCGCGCCCGTTGCGGCGACACCCGACGGCACACCCATCGTGCCTGCGATTCCTGCCACAAGCATCGCCGCGACAACTCGGACCTTCATCATCCCGTTCCCCGCTATCTCGTGACACCGGACAGAAATCCCTCTGTAGCCTGGTGCCACGACCTGCACCACGCCTGAAACGATCCTGAATCCGGAGGCGTCTGAGCAAGCGGCAGGACGGCTGGGCGCCAATGACGCGCCCAGCCGTCCGGTCCAACTCTGGTACCTCGCCCTGGTCAGGGTCGCAGCGCGTCAGTCGTCAGGTCCACACTGGTCCAGCCGCTCCAACCGCCGCCTGGATTGTGTTGCCTGCGCTGATAGACCTTGCCGCTCCAATCGACGGCGACTACCTGGAGCCGACCGTCGGCGTTGGCGTCCGCCGCCACCGAGGCCACCCCCGTCCCCGTATCGGTCAGCCGGGTCCAATTCGCCCAGGCCTGTCCCGCCTCCGTCTGCCAGTTGATCCAGAAGTGGCCGTAGCCATTAGAACCGACCAGGTCCAGTCGTCCATCCTGATTACGAGCCGCCGCCGCACTCAAGCCGGGGCCGCTGCCGTTGAGCCAGGACCAGTGCGACCAGGTGTCATCGTCAGGCGCGGTCTGCCAGCCGATCCAGGTTTGGTTGTGATCACCGCCGGTACCGAAGAGGTCGATCCTGCCGTCGCCGTTCGTCTCCGCAGCCACCGAACCAACTCCGCCTGATGGGTTTGCAAACCCACTGTAGCTGGACCAGATAGCAGAACCTGGCGCTGATTGCCACCAGCGGAAGGAATCGCGGAACTCCTGATCGGTCCCGCCATAGACGAGCAGCCGCCCATCGCCACCGCGCGCCACCGCGATGGACACCAGCCGCTCATGCGGCACTGGCAACTGGGACCAGCCGGACCAGCTGTCCGAACCCGGCGCCGTCTGCCGACGGTGGAAGAGCTGCCCGCGGACGTTCAGGCCGAACACCTGCATCTGCCCTGCAGCGTCGGTCTCGGCCGCTACGGTCCGCAGTCGTGGATCACCGACGCCGTCATTGACGACTTACCCCAGGCCGACCACGTCTCCGCATTCGCCTCGGTCTGACGGCGGACCATCAAATCCTCGTTGCGCCGGACGCCGAACAGATTCAGTCGGCCGAGGTGGTCTCGCGCCATCGCCACCGAGGATCCCGGCGAAGCCGGCCGGTGGTACCTGCGGGTCTCGTGCGTGGTCATCCGGAAGCTGCCATCGCCCTTGGAATAGGCGATCGGCAGTACCGCCGGGTTGATCAAATGTCCGTGACCATCACGTCGAAACGGCCATCTCCGTCGAAGTCTCCACCCAGGAAGTCGGCCATGGGCATCCAACCCCAGCCCACCGGTGTCGATACGTACCTGGTGATTTCCGTGAAGCTGCCGTCGCCGTTGGAGAAAGCCACTGGAATCGTGCTCCATCGGCCCGGTCAAGATCGAAAGCCGTCACTTTGGGACCTGCTCCCGCAAACCGGATCAACTTTCAGCCGCTCGGACTCACCCAGCACCGCATCAGCCGTCACCGCCGTCCATCAGGGTGATTAGCCACGGCGTGTCCAAACTCCATCTACGAAATCCTTGGGGAATCGGGCAGCTACTCGCGGTATTCGCAGGAGCGCGAGCGGTCACGATCGTGTCGGCGCGCAGGGCGTCAACAGGATTCATCGAGAACCGCACCGGCTGGTCGATGAAGAAGTTGCTGCACCGCACGCCGCTACCGCACCGTCCAGATCCGCGTCGGCCAGTACCGCGTCACCGCCGAAGTCCCATTCCCGCCAACCTACGCGATGCCCTCGCTCCGATCGCCTGACCAACCATGCGCACCAACATGGCCAAACTAAAAACCACGGCAAGGGCAGTTAACCAAGAGACTCTGCGATGAAACGCGATCTCATCGACGGCTCGACTCAGCCGCGCTTCAGACCTGCATCATTCACCGGAAATAGCCTATGTCGCTAGTTTGGATCAACTGTGCACGTAGGTGCAGATAAGGGGATTGTGTTGAGAAGGACCAAGGGGTCAGCCGTGAGCCGGTTCGCCCGGGTGGTTGGAGCTGTTGCAGTTTCCGCCACCGTTATCCTCGGCGCCACCACTCCTCTCGCTGAGGCGATCACGGACATGTCGGTAAATCTCACGATGCAAACACATCCCGTTACTCCCAATCAAGCTTTTGGAACCTATACTGCCTTTCTGCCTACAGACAGCGGTTGGGGCTATCTCTACAATGGAGGATCGATCCGGGTAGATTGCTACGGTGACGACCTCTTCTCGGACGATTTTTTGTTCTCTCGAACCCACACGATTTCCAGTTTCCAGCCTCTCACGGCCGATGAGAAGGGCATCTACCTGACCGGACGGGTGGGCGGCGACCTCGGCACGATCTGGGATGAGGACACAGATACCGCCGACCACCGCGATGAGGTCTACTGCCGTATGACTTGGCGAGATGGCGGTGGCGGTACCATTCAGCGCAAAACTCCGGTTCGGTACGGCTATTTCTAGTTGCCGTGCGCCGAAAATTCGTCGACAGAAGCTGACCAGAGAGTAGAGGATTTCTTCGGCTGTTTGGTCCAGATGAAGGGACGGATGTCATGGTTCTAGTTCTTGATTCAGGTGCGGATATCAACTTCGAGTGCGTGGACGCTTTTGTGTGCTCGGCGGCGGATCACCTAGTGGACCAGAAAAAGCCGAACCGATCGCTCAATCGGGGTTGATCCACGATGATTCGGTCGGGATAAGTGCAGATGGAACGGGCTGCTTGGCCATCCAGGCCCAGATCGCTCGAGTCTTGTGGGTGCCGTAGTTGTCGCCGATCAAGTAGATCTGGAGATGAGCAGGAACTTCCTGGTTGGTCTTGATCAGGAAGTTCCTGAACTCCGCCGCCCGGTGCCGGCCTTTGCTGACCGAGATCTGATCGAGTTGACGGATGTCGACGGATCTCGCGCCATGACGGTGACGATCCCCCGACCGGCCGCAACCTTGCAGCTCAGATCGAACAGACCGGCCGCACCATTCGGGAACTGGACGTCACCAGCGACGCCGGACCCTTCCCCGGCAGCTTGCCGATACTTCCCACGCAGCCCGGTGGTTTCGACCGTGAAGATCGACGTCGTTCGTTCGTCAATTGGGACGGTGCTTGGCTGCTGGTCCGGGGTCCGGATGTTGGTGAAAGATGACGTCACTAGGTGGTGCCTCAGTTGGTCGTGTCGTGTGGCCACCTTGTCGGCGATGGGTGAGCCGGGATCGAGGGGATCCTGGCCTCGTCGGGGCTGCTGGGCGGGCAGGGTGGCGATATCGTTGAGGCGGCCGGTCTCGTCCCCATGCCAGCTGCTGCGCGGTTCGGTCAGGGCTGTCAGTGTCTGGCGCTAATCAGCGAGGAGTCGGCGAGTTCACGGTACTGTCGTTCTCCTCGCCGGCGTCGTACGAGGTGTGCCTGGCAGGTCGGTGTCGGCGGCTTTGCGGGCTTCCAGGGCGACCGCGTCGGCGGTGAGCGCGCCTGCCTGCCGGGCGATTGTCAGGTCGGCGACGACCCCCTCGTGGCCCATGTGGTTGTGCAGCAGCACCTCGATCAGTGCGCGGGCACGGGCGGTGTCGCCGTGGGCCTTGCAGGCCGCGACCCACCAGGCGTCATACACGGTGGTGAACTTCCCGGCCGCCCTGGCCTGCTCGAGTGCGGTCGCACCGGACAAGGCGCCGGGTTTGCGGATCAGGGGCCTCTAGATAGTGGTCCAGCTCGAGGCGCGAGCCGCTCGTGGTGAGTAGCCGCTCGTGGCGGGCCACGACGGTGTTGCCATCACAGACACCAGGTCGGAGGCTTGTAGCAGAACCCGCACGATTCGGTTCATTAAGCGGACCGGCACCGAGTACCAATTCGTCCTGACGGTGATCTGGACGTGCCGGTCCCGAGCGAGAGCGGCGCCCACTAACTCGACTCGTGGCGTGAACCATCGCCCGGTCTCGAAAGTCCTCGACGGCGGCGGTTTCAGCAACGGCTTCTCGACCGCGAAGTACACCCGATAGTGCGCGGTCTGGACCCAATCGGGCGAGCATCGTCATCAACGTCCCAGCTGTCCACGAGTCGGTTCAGCTCGGCCAGGCTGTCGACCTCGGGGACCAGCATAAGATGATTGCGGCGAAACCAGCCGATCTGTCCCTCGACGCCGCCCTTCTCGGGCGCGCCTGTCAGCCCGGGCTGACAGTAGGAGGGCCTCCAGATCACAGTGGGAACGGACCCCGTTCCGCCGGTCAGTCTCGACGCGTGCCCGGTGAACCCGAGCACCGGGCGACCGCGGCTTTCAGGTTGTCGTACTTCACCTTGCCTGCCGGCACGCCACCCAGCACCGTGAAGGCGTGGGCTTGGCCCTCAATGAAGGCCTCCTGACCACCGGAGGCGAAAGCGCGGTGCACGGCCTTACCCGAGTAAGACATCCGCAGACAGAACAGACACTCCACCAGCTCACCGCGCAGCCGGATCATCACCTCCCCGAAGTCGACCTCGGCCTCCATTCCGGGCAGATGCGACTGAACGATGAGGACGTCGACCGGTCCACGTTGTCCCGCACCTCCGGCTTCCGCGCGGCGACGTAGCTGCGGACCACTTGATAGGACACCTTCGTCATCGCGTGCTCGTCGACGAGCCTGTCGAAGATCCGCTTCACCGTGTGTCGCTGCTTGCGTGATGCGTCCATATCGGCCAGCAGGATCGCGTCGATCACAGCCTTGAACGGATCCAGCTTCAACGGCGGGGCGGATACTTCTTCCGCGGTATCGGCCACGATCCCAGCCCGGCGAAGCCGAACCCGATCTCTGGTGCTCCGAGTGATCTTCACCAGACGCCGTGCTTCCTCGGGGCTCCAACGAGCGCACGAACACCTCAGGCTGTCGAGCCATCACCACCTCCGCCAGGAACCATCCAGACCCACCACCAGACCGGTCAACCCGACACGGTTACAACCCCCAAACTGCGAAGCTGGGGCTATGAGCCCTCGGAGTGCCTGGAGACTTCATTTGTTGGAGGGACTGACGCCTCCAGACGCTCCGGGGGGACACTTGGCCTCAGCGCAGGCCAGAGCAACGGAACATGGCGCACATTCCTATGCTCGACGGGCTTGAACCATTTGCGAGAGCCCGTTGCGGGGCGCTGCCTCTAATCACAGCAGTGCCAATACTCGGCGAGCCTATAACCGCACCCGCAGCGTTCAATATCCCCTCCGCATGGCCAAATCTCGGCGACGGATTCTCGAACCCATCCTTCACGGGCCCATACGACACATAGATCGCAATGGCTAGAAACGCTATGGATAACTTCATCTCCGGAGTAGCAAAACCGCCTTGTGGAGTGCGACCACCAGGAGTGCCGCCTTGCGACCGAGACGCAACAATCGATTGCTTTACCTGGGCAGACTGAGCTGCCCAATTTGCGTCATCCAGCTTCTTCAGGTAGCCAACCATCCCTCCACCCGTGCTGGGAACCTGCTTCGCTCCTCCTGCATGAAGGATTTCCGCGACATGCCCAGGGTTGGAACGGCCCGTAGTACGGCCAATCTGGCCGGACTGGCTCCGCTGCGCCGCTTCCACATCTGGCACATCAACCTGGGTTTCGAAAATAGCTGGGGTATCGGGAGACATCGACCTGACGACGCCGCCGTCCACCGTAGTGGCTACTACCTTGCCATTCACGTTTGTATTGACTGAGTAGAACCCCTGATCAACAGGATCGAAATACCGACCGCGATTGTCTGCGTGCACGTACACCTTGACCGTGATTTTGCCCGCGGTCGGCGAACTGCCGCCGCCAGCTGCGATAGGCGTGCGTTTGGCCGACGCTCCCGAGGCGTCGGGGTTGCGGCCGTCGGGGTCGGTGAGGTTGATGGGGTTGGCGTCGGTGTAGAGGTAGGTGGACAGG
>NZ_JBHLTC010000021.1:0-33623 GCF_042434725.1 Kribbella deserti
GCGGAGCACTCACCAAACCACTGACAGGAACCATTTCCAACACAGCAGCGAACATCGCACTGAACGGTTCAGACCCGGATCGGTTCCTGACAGTCGCCGCGTCGGGTGCAAACGCATCGGTCGTTGTCTCACCGAACTATGCCGGCTGCATGCATGCCAGAGCGACCGGCGTAGTCTTCGGTGCCATCGCTCAGTCGATCTCGGTCAAGCTCGAAACCAATACCGACTCGGATGAGAAGGTCATCACGGACCAGGCCAAGCCCCAGACCGTGACTGTCGACCTCATCGAGGTTGACTATCTGCGGTTCACGGCCCTCTCGACAGCACCGTTTCAGTTGGGCGCAATGCTCACCCTGCTTTGCCCAAACTGATACGGCGGCAGCAACGCGACGGACCAGGCAGCTATGTGGCGGGTCACACGGTCCCCGATCAACGGTGTTCTACTAGCCTCGATACGTCGCCGGGTGGGCCATCACAGCGTCAGGACGTCGGCGGGGCACCGCTGCAGCTTTGGCATCAGCGGTGCCATCAGCCGGTGGCCCTCGCATAGGTTGGCACGGCATCGCAGGTGAATTCAGCCGATGTTGCCGTCTACCGGCTTGATGAGGCTGTCGGGTTGCTCGATGACTGGGGCGAGCTTGGGCTGGAGCTAGGCGGGACGGTGGGGAGCGTAGCGTCGGTGAGCTCACAGCGGGAAGTGTTGGCCCGGACCACTTCGGTCGTGAACAATGCCGGTTTGTGCTGGCCGGTGACTGTGACAGCGAAGATACTCAGTGCTTGGCCGGTCCCGATATCGCTTTTTCTGATCTGGAACTTCGTGTCGTTTCGTCCTGCGCTGGGCTTCCCGTTGGGACCCGCGTTCCAGGTCCGGCCGTCGCGTGAGCAGGCTTTGCCGGGCGGGATGTAGTCGACGATCGCGGGGATGCCTTCCGCGTGCAGCCGTCGTTCGAGTCCTTGAGGATCGCGGAATTCGTTGATCCGGACGGTGACCGTGTCGCCTGGGCCATCTTCAACGGCCCATGCGGGGGAATTGCTGGTGAGGCTGGTCAGCACGGACACAGCTACAGCACTCGTCGCGGCGATGGCGGCAACGTATGCGAACCTGACCCGCTGTCTTGACCCCACCACTGCCCGTTTCGGCTGGTGTGGTTGGTCAGTGGGTGTGGTGCGGAGTTCTTGCATGAGGAGCTCCCTGACAGTGTCGTGGCGACCCGCGGGAATATCGCGCTCGGCAGGCGGGGGCGCCAGTCGAGCGAGCTGCTCACGAAGGACCGGATCGGGGCCAATGTGGCGACTGCCGTTCATCGTGGTATCTCCTGAGAAGGCCGGACTGCGGTACTTCCGCAATCACCTAGTACCTGTCCGCTCTGGTCAGGGGGTTCCGGCTCAGCCGGTAACTGGTTCGACAGGGCGTTGGAGAGCTTCTTGCGCGCACGGGACAGGCGAGACCGCACCGTGCCGATGGGGATGCCGAGCGCGTCTGCCGCGGTTGCGTAGTCTAGGCCGGCCCATACGCAGAGCGCGAAGACCTCCTGTTCGGGACGCCGCAATCGGCCAAGCGCGCCCCGGATCGCCGCAAGCTGCTGGGCATCATCGAGCCGGCCGGCGACCTCGTCGCTGAAGTCGGCTTGATCGATCGGCGCTGGAAGCCTCGCGACCATGGCTGCGTGCCGACGAGACGTGCGGGTGGTGTTGCGCGCCACATTGGTCGCGATCCCAAGCAGCCACGGCCGCAACGACTCGCCCTCGGGATCAATCTTGGCGCGAAGTCGCCACGCCTCGAGGAACGTCAGTGACATCACGTCCTCGGCGGTCGACCAATTGCCGGTGAGCCGGAACGCATGGTTGTAGACACTACGGCCGAAGTCATCGAACAGCTTGCCGAAAGCCTCGACTTCGCCGGCACGGATCTCGGCGCGGAAATTCATCTTCACACCCAGGTCCCTGTCCGCCCGAACACCGTCGGTTCCGTCTCTCCAGGAGTAGCAGCGCTTCAAGCGCATTCGGGCAGGCGAGCGGGGTAGCGCCTGATGATGCGGTGAGAGCATGGTGATGTGGGATCAGAGTCCCGCGATCCTCCCGAACAGACCTTGAGCTGAGCTGAAAGCGGCGGCCAGTTCACGTTTCACCTCGCCGAAAGACGACGCCTCTGAGCCAGGCAGGTGCGTTCCCAGACCTCCACGCCACACTTCAGCGAGGGTCTAAGCAGTTCATGCTGAACGCCGAGCCTTTCTCTGGGGGCGTCGGAGATCATCACCCTCCACAGCACAGGCCAGGCCCAGCCGTTCGGTCGGATGGCGCGGTCGGCATCCTGGCCCGGATCGAGAATGCTCTGTACCAACTCCCGAGCCAGTGACTGGCAACTCGATCAGGGAGAAATAGGCATCGCGGACGGTGGCGGAAACACCGCGAGTGGCACGTCTTGACGCCGCGAAGCAGTAGCGGTGGTTCAGCCGCGAGCCAGCCGAGAATCAGAGCGGTCACCATCATTAGGGGTGCGGCTTGCTCTAGAGGTTCAAGTGGCTCCTCGGCTCAGCCTCATCAGCCTCATCAGCCACTCAGTTAGCGATGGATCGAGCCTCTGCTTCCCGAGGGTAGGCGACGACCGTCGCGCAGTTCTTGATTCCGATTCGAGGTGTCTTGTGTTGTACGACTGGAACGAACTGAGGACGTCTCGGTCATTGTCGGGGACCTTCTTTGACGAGACGCTCCGGGACGGGATTCAAGCGCCCGGCGTCCAGCTTCCCACCCTCGATCAGAAGCTCGAGATCATCGACCTCATGTATCAGTCTGGCATCCGCTCAGCCGATTTGGGTTTTCCTGGCTCGGGGCCCGCTGCATTGGCCGAGTGTCTCGAGCTCTCGAGTCATGCGGCCGGTTACCCGGCCATCACACAGGCGTTCGCGGGACGGACACATCCCTCGGATGTGCGGGCGATCTGCGAGATCGGTCAGCGCGTGGGCACGCCGGTTGAGGCGTACGTTTTCATCGGTGTCAGTCCGATCAGGCAGTACGTGGAGGATTGGGATACGAACTTCCTCGTCCGAAGCATTCGCGCGGCGGGCGAGGAGTGCCAGCGCGGCGGAGCAGACTTCGTCCTGGTGCTCGAGGACGCGGTTCGATGCTCGCCGGAGGTTCTGGCGGCGCTGTACGACACCGCGCTCGATGTTGGTGTCAGACGCCTGGCCCTGTGCGACACAGTCGGTGCGGCGGTCCCGAGCGGAACCGCCGCCTTGATTCGCTGGACGGCAGAGTACTTCGCGACCCGGGAGCATGTGGTGGCGCTGGACTGGCACGGCCACAACGATCGTGGCCTTGCGCTGGCCAACTCACTCGTCGCTCTAGCAACTGGTTGCGATCGTGTGCATGGAACGGTCCTAGGTGTTGGGGAGCGGGCAGGCAACGCCTCGATCGACCAGTTGATCTTGAACACCTGGTTAGACGATGCCGCGACGGATTACGACCTAATGGCGCTGAGTGCCTACTGCGACTATGTGTCAGCTTCGCTGGCCATCGAGATACCGCCCAACTATCCGGCGATGGGGCGGGATGTCTTCAAGACGAGTGCCGGCGTCCACGCCGCGGCGATTCTCAAGGCACACGAGAAGGAGGATGCCGAGATAAAAGACCTGGTCTACTCGAGCGTCCCGGCCAGATTTCTGGGACGCGAGCAGGAGATTGTGATCGACGCCTCCGCGGGGGTCAGCAACGTCCGCTACTGGCTGGCTACTCGGGGCCTCGAAGCTGATGATGCTGCGGTATTGGAGGTGCTGAGGGTGGCCAAGTCTCGGCGTCAGCCCATGGACGACAACGACGTTAGGCAGTTGCTTGAGAACCTCTGATGAAACGACACCGCAGAAACGCGGCATCCGCCTGCGCGGGAGTGCCCTGATCATGACCGCGGACACCACCTTGATCTCCGCGCAGCTTGCTGGGAATGCCGGCGCGACCGTGCACGAGCTTGTCCGAATGCCGCTGCTGGACAATATCTCCACGGACGAGATCATCCCGGGGCGGTGCTGCTACGTCTACGACGATCGTCTGGGGGACTACGTCTACCTGGGCTTGCGTGGCAAGGCGGTCGGGGAGGGAGCCATCCGCACGTTCGCGCCGCAGATCATCGTCAGCGGCGAAGCGAAGGGCTGTGGATCGTCGCGCGAGCACGCGGTGTACGCGGAGAAGTACGCCGGTGTCGAGGTCGTCTTCGCCAGATCCTTCGAACGCATCTACGAGGCGAACTGCCGGAACGTCGGCATCCTCACATCTGACGACTTCGATTTGCTGGATGCTCTACTCGCTGGTGAGGAGGTCCCGCTCGCCGCCTTCCTCAGGGGACGTAACAGCGTCGAACGCGCTGTCATCAGCAGCGGGGGTCTCTTCAGGTTCAATCGGTCCGCTACCGAAGAATCTGCGGTTGCCGTTGCCTTCGGGGAAGCACGGCCGCTGAACACCGTGGAGAAGATGATCCAGGCTCGCCTCTCGGCCCGGAACAGGTGTCCTGAAGGGGCGACCGTCCACGTCGGTGAGTCGTACTTCGTGGACGTTGACGTGCGATTCTCCCATGAGTACGTGACGCCGATGGCTGCCGAGATGTTCCTTCGCGAGTTCGGCCCGGATGCAGCCCTAGCGGATGCGAGTTCCGCGTACTTCTTCCAGGATCATCTGTCTTTGGCCCCCTCGGTGTTGGCAGGCCGTACTGGCGGGACGGCGCTGATCAGCCGGGTCGAGTTGCTTAACACCCGGCAGCACTCCTTCGCGGCGGCGACCGGCGGGCACTTCATCGGTCCGGCAGCATCGGGCGGCAGCCGGGCGATCTGCCACAACTACATCGTGGAGAACGTCGCGTGGCCAGGCGACATCATCATCGGAACCGACAGCCACACTTGTACCAGCGGGGCGGTTGGTGCCTTGGCGTTCGGTGTTGGTGCCACCGATATCGCCAACGCCTGGTACAACCGCGAGGTCCTCCTCAAGGTGCCGCCGGTGATCAGACTTGACCTCCAGGGCCGGCTCCGGCCCGGCGTGTGCGCCAAGGACCTGATGCTGACGCTGCTGGCGCACCCTGCCATGCAGGGAAAGCAAACCCTGGGTAAGGTCCTGCTCTTCTCCGGTCCGTCCAGCGCTTCGATAGGTATGGACGAGCGAGCGACGCTGTGCAACATGGCGGTGGAGGCCGGCGCAACGACCGCCTTGTTCGAGCGGGACGAGGTCACCGATAGCCACCTCGCTGGACGTGACAAGCGTCCTGATCACCGTGACCAATGGAAGGGAGACGTGGGCGCGACCTACGACGCCGTCCTGACGATCTCACTGGACTCCGTGGAGCCGATGGTGGCTCTGCCCGGAGATCCGAGAAACGCCATTCCCCTCTCGACCGTCAAGGAGGTCGTACAGGTCGACACCGTCTACGGGGGGTCGTGCACCGGCGGCAAGGCCGCGGACATGGATATGTACGCGAGCGTCTTCTCAACGGCCCAGGAGAGCGGATTCGGCGTGGCCGAAGGCGTGCGCGCCTATATCCAGATGGGAAGCGAAGCGGTGATGCGCTACGCCGAGGAGCAGGGATACATCAAGCTCTTCGAGCAGGCCGGCGTGGTGGTGCTGCCGCCGTCTTGCGGCGCCTGTATCAATGCCGGGCCCGGGGTGTCGACCCGCGAGGGTGAAGTCACGGTGAGCGCCCAGAACCGGAACTTCCCTGGCCGATCAGGGCCGGGCAACGTCTATCTCGCCTCGCCGTACGTCGTCGCGGCGACCGCGGTGGCCGGTCGCCTCAGCTCCGTCGAAGCGATGCTCGGGAGCGAGGGCCTGCCATGAAGCTCGCGGTGATCCCAGGTGATGGCATCGGGAGCGAAGTCATCGATTCGGCCCTCCGCGTACTGAGAAGGACGAGCCGCGTGATCGATTCCGGGATCAGCTGGGATGTCTTCGACTGGGGGGCCGAGAGGTGGCTTACCGACGGTGTCGGCTTACCCGATGGCGCGCCTCATCTACTGAGAGCCAACTATGACGCTGTCTTGCTGGGAGCCTTGGGTGACCCACGGATTCCGGACATGGCCCACGGTCGAGAGATTCTGCTGGGGTTGCGGCAGGGGCTGGACCTTTGCGTGAATTATCGACCTGTCGTGCTGCCTGGCGGCACTGTCCACCTGTACCGAGAGAACACACAGGGCTTGTACGCCGGGGTGGGCGGAGCCATTCGGCGAGGCGGGATCGCCGAGGTGGCGATCGATGAATGTGTCTATACGCGGGAGACCGTCGAGCGGTTCCTGCGGTATAGCCTCAGTGATCTGCAGCGAAGAGGCAGCCGACGCGTCACGTTGGTTCACAAATCCAACGCCGTGCCGAACACGGGCAGCCTCTGGCAGGATGTGTTCCGCCGAGAGCTTCGCGAGTTTCCTGATTTGGCCGGCAACGAGCAGTATGTCGATGCCTTCTGTTACCACCTGGTGCGGAATCCTACTCAATTCGATGGTGTAGTGACCTCGAACTTGTTTGGTGATGTGGTCAGCGACATCGGAGCTGCCCTGATGGGCGGTCTGGGGCTCGCGGCCAGCGCGAGCATCAGCCCGGACACCGGATTCGCGCTGTTCGAGCCAGTGCACGGCAGCGCCCCTGACATAGCGGGCCTGGGGATCGCGAACCCGTACGCAGTGCTGATGTGTGTGGTCCTTCTCTTGCGCCACTGTGGCTTCGATATACCGGCCGATGCCTTGGAGCAAAGCTTGTCCGACGCCGTTCGGACCGAGGTGACAACTCCAGACCTGGGCGGCATCGGTACCACCGATCAGTTCACCGGCGAAGTCTTGCGCCAACTGGACCTGAAGTTGCCTGCGATCGATCGCGACCGAAAGCGAATGGATAGATGACTCAGACCGGAGCAGAATGTCTGGCCGCCGGACTCAAATTGCTCGGCGTGCGGTATGCGTTCGGCGTGTCGGGAGGTGCGATCTCCTTCTTCTGGTCTGCCTTGGCGACGGCGGGCATCGACGTAACACACTTTCGACATGAGAGCGGGGCTGCCTTCGCGGCCTGCGAAGCCAGCATTGCGACCGAGATGCCGGTGGTCGTGTTTGTCACGAGCGGGCCGGGACTCACCAACGCACTGACGGGAGCCTACGCAGCGCGGCATGAGGCCGGTCGAGTGATCCTGGTGAGTGCGCATACGGACGCGGCTATGCACGGACGTCAGCCCATCCAGGAGACCGGGCCGCGAACGTTCCCACAGAGTGGGATCTTCACCGAAGGGCCGTGGTTCGACTACGCGGCGGTCGTGTCGGCTGCGGATCAGCTTCCCGAAGTCTTGTCCGGTCTGAATGACGCGGCCAGAAAACCTACTGGATTGGTAGCGCACATAAGCCTGTCTTTGTCTTCTCAACGACAGGTTTTGCCGCCGCAAGCTAGCGCCTTTCGGCTGGACTCACCTCACGCAGCTGCCTCAGCTCAGCAAAACGGCGTCTTTACACGAGCCTCGTCAATCAGCCATGCCGAGGAGGTCTACGAACGGCTTCGGGATAGTTCCTGGCTGATCTGGGTTGGAGGCGGCGCCCGTGGAAGCACCGATGCGATCCGGAGACTCGCCTCCACGGCGGGCGTCCCGACGATGGCGACGCCACGCGGCAAGGGAGTCATCGCAGAATCGGATGAAACCTATATCGGCGTCACCGGATTCGCAGGCCATCTGTCAGCTGTCGCTTACCTCGAGAGCAACCGCCCGGATTACATTCTCGTGCTGGGCTCAGGCCTGGGTGACTTCGCCTCCGGCTACAACCGCTCGTATGAGCCGGGGGTAGCGTTCATCCACGTCGACCTAGATAGTGACAAGCATCGACGTGCGTACCCTGCCGTGGAAACGGTGCCTGTCGTGGCAGACATCGGTCCATTCTGTGAGGAGCTGGCGGATCTCCTTGACGGTGCGCCAGAGGGGTCGCTCGCCGGTGCAGGCGTTTCGCCGTTCGACCGTCGGCCGATCACGGCGACAGACGAGTTGATCGACCCTCGAACCTTGATGGATGCCGTCCAAGCCGTTCTTGTCGATCATGGGATTCCTGTCATGGCTGAGACCGGTAATGGTCTGGCCTGGGCTATCAACCGGTTGCGGATTGATCGTGCGGCCGGATGGCGAGCCCCCGCAGGAATGGTCGGTGCGATGGGACACTTCACCGCCGGAGTGGTCGGAGTGGCGATCGCCACCTCCCAGAAAGTGGCAGCACTGGTCGGCGACGGCTCGATGCTGATGACCAGTGAGGTGAGCACCGCCGTACACCGCCGGGCACCCGCCATCTGGATCGTGCTCAACGATTCCCGATACAACATGTGTGAGCAGGGCGCCGCGGTGTTGGGCCTGGAACAAGTCGATTGCTCGATTCCTCGAACCGACTTCGCCGGCCTAGCGCGTGCGCTGGGGGCGAGTGGCCTCGCAGTGAGTGACGTAGCCGAACTAGTGCCGGCCCTCGAATGGGCCATCAGGGCCGACGGACCGGCCGTTGTGGACGTGCGAATCGACCCACGGGTGCCTGCTCCGACGGCCGGCCGTAATGCCGGTCTCCTGAAAGCATCGGAGACCGCACCGCAGCGGGTTCGGATGGACACCGGCTCGCGATAGAAGATCAAGGGGAAGATGGCATGGGCGCAGTCGGAGTTCTCGGCATGGGGTATTTTCTTCCTCCCGAGATCCGTACGAATGACTGGTGGCCACAGGCAACGGTGGATCGATGGCAGGATCGTTCGGCACACCGCGGTACGAATCCGGAAGCACCGACGTCGTTGTCGGCGGGCGCCCGCAGGACCCTTGAGGCCTTCGAGGCGTATGCCGACGATCCCTTTCGCGGAGCGCGCGAGAGACGGATCATGCCTTCAGATATGTCGGCGGTAGACATGGAGACCGCCGCCGCTCGGGAGGCCATTATGCGAGCAGATGTCACCCTCGACTCGATCGATGCCGTCTTGGTGCAGACGCCTGTGCCTGACCAATTGATGGTCAATCAGGCCGCGGTGACGCATGGCGTGCTGGGATTGCGTCGGGATTGTGTGGCGCTGTCAACCCAAGCGGCGTCCAATGGGTTCGCGATGCACGCGACGCTGGCCCGCTCAATGATCCTGAGTGGTGCCGCACGGCATGTGCTCTCCATCCACTCATCGGCGATCACTCGTCTGCTCGATGCGGAGCAGCCCGACTCGGCCTGGTGGGGCGATGGTGCGGCCGCAGCGGTCTTCGGGCCTGTATCCGCGGGCCGCGGATTGCTCGCGGCCACTCACGACGTGGACAGTGCGAACAGTGACGCGCTAGTCCTCGGTGTCCCCGGAAAACCGTGGTGGGAAGACGGCGCGATCACGACATATCCCGCAAATCGTGCGCACACAGGTGCGATGCTGCTCAGTCTCGTGGACCGAGCACGTGATGCGATCCACCGGGCGCTGGCAGAAGCCGGCCTCCTGCCATCGGACGTCGACTTCTATGCCTCGCATCAAGGCACCGCCTGGCTCGCTGAAGTGACTCGGCGGCATTCCGGGCTGGAGCTGGCCCGAACGGTCACCACGTTCTCCTCGGCGGGAAACATGAGCAGCGCCTGTGTGCCGTACGTCCTTGCCTTAGGTGAGCGCGAGGAATCGATCCCAGAAGGGGCCGTTGTCGCCACGTTCGGTGGTGGGCTCGGTGAGACCTGGTCGAGCCTTGTCTTCCGATGGGGGCGTTAGGGCCTTGTGAGGCCGGAATTCGCACTACTACCAAGGTCATCCCTGGAATGAGGACCGAGGGCGCTGACGTGTACTGCTCCCTGCTCGGTGTGTCGGTTTCAGTTCGACGTCAGGCTCCCGCAATTGTCCCGGGTGGGATGGCCCAGGCAGAAATCGGTTACGTATAAGGAGATAAGACATTGATTCGTCGGTCACGAGCCGCGATCATCGGGGCGCTCGCCTTTGCCTTCATCGTCCCAACCGGGGCAGCGACGGCTGCACCCACGAGTCCGCACGATCGCTCAGCGGTCATGACGGTGGATGCGGATCCGGCGCCGCCGGGCATCTTGCAGCGGTACCTCGATCAGCCGATCACCTGGTCTGTCTGTGCCTTTGATGGGGACGTCAAGCAAACCTACCCACAGGCCCCGACAACGATGTGCGCGACGGTGAAGGTGCCGATGGACTGGCACAACCCGGATGCGCACTCCGACATCAGGCTGTCGATCGCCCACAGCCAGGCTCTCGGCGCCTCGAAGGGGCTGCTGACCGCGAATCCGGGCGGGCCTGGCAGCGCCGGCGTGTTCATGCCTGCCTATCTCGCGTCGTACAAGCCACAGATGTTCCACGACTTCGATCTCGTAGGCTTCGATCCGCGCGGTTTTGGGGGTAGCGAGCGGCTCAGGTGCCTCACGACGGCGGAGAAACTCAACAACCTGCCAGTCACCGCCGACTACAAGCGACGCGACCAGCAGACCCATCTGGCTGAGGTCGCTGAGGCGGAGCTATTGGCCGAGGCATGCGCGGCGACGGAGTTCGGCCAGTTCGTGTCCAGCCAGCAGACTGTGTACGACATGGAGTTCCTGCGAGCGCTCGTCGCCAAACCGAAGCTCAGCTTCATCGGAGTCAGCTATGGGACCTGGCTCGGTGGCTGGTACGCCGACACGTATCCCACCAAGGTCGGCCGTTTCATTCTCGACTCGAACATGGACTGGACCCATACCCACTGGGAGAACATGTCGATGGACCCGATGTCCGGGCAGCGTCGCCGGGACAGCCAGTTGCTGCCGTGGCTCGCTCGTCATGCGGATGACATCGAGGGCTTGGGCGCCACGCCGGCCGAGGTGTCGGCGAAGTACGAAACGATCCGGGCTCGGCTAGTGCAGATGGTTGATGCAGGCACCAGTTCGGTCCGTGGCGACAGCCTGGACATGATGATCTACGGCGATACCTACGGCAACGTCCGCTTTGTGCGTGCCGCCATCGACATTCTGGTTCATGACGAGTACGTCAAGGGGCCGGGCACCACCGGCAAGGTCGCACTGATCCACGTCGACAACGCCTGGTCGCGCATCGGCCGGACGCTGCAGCGCTATGACAGCCTGTCGGCGATCCGTGCCCGCTATGGCGTCGTACCGGTGAACGCCGAAACCGCAGCGGCCAGTCAGCTGACTACTCGGAACACCCTTCTCACCAAGGCTCGGGAACAGGCTGCGAAGGCGGTCGCTCCAAGCCAGCAGATCAATCTCGGCTCCTTCGGAATGACCGTGCGATGCAATGACTCGCGGTGGTCGAAGAACGTGCAGTACTACCTCGATGAGGCAGATCGCATGACGTCGGCATATCCGTTCGCCGGCTATCTCAACGGTGTTCCCATGTGCGCATTCTGGAACCACGAACCGCAGGATCGCGTCGCCGATCTGCAGAATGCCCCGCAGGTGCTCATGCTGCAAAGTGAGCTGGACCCCGCTACGGCCTACGAAGGCGGGCTCCGGACGCACCGCGCGATCAGCCCGCACAGCAGATTCGTCGCCGTAGACGACGAGGGACATCATTCGCTGTACTTCGGCGTACCGGCTTCCTGCATTCAGGATGTAGGTGACAGCTTCCTGTTCAACGGTGAACTGCCGAACGCGGACGTGGTCTGCGGCACGGTGCCGCTGCCCGGCGATGCGGTCGTCTACCCGGTCGCTGGACCAGTAGACCAGAGCGTTGCGACCACTTCGAGCTCTCAGAATGTGTTCGGCAGTTCGCCACTGCTGCAGCAGGTGATGGACGCCAACGCCAACCACTTGGTTCGCTGACCGCCTCCGGTGCCGGCGATCGCCGCTGCCGCCTTCAGCCGGAATTCAGGACCGTCTGTCACGTTGTCCGGGCCGCCGACATGAATTTGGTCTCCGGCGCCCACACAGACAGAAAGTAGGGAAAATGCATTGGACCAGGGCCTTCGGCATCGTCACCGCGGCGACGATCTGCCTAGGGGCGGTAGCTGCCTGTTCCGAGACCGGGAACAGTGACAACAAGACCGGCAAGGACTACTGCACCCTGGTCAAGGAGTTCGATGCCGCGGACTCTGCCGACGGTGATATGCCTGGCCTCATCGCCAGGATCAAGACCGTGCGGGAAGGAGCGCCGACCGCTCAGCAGAAGGAGTGGGACAAGCTGAGCGGATACATGCAAAAGCTCTACGATGCGCGGGACGACCAGGCGAAGGCCGCTGAGATCGTCGCGGACACCGGAGCGGTTCGCAAGGCGAGCGAGGCGATCGCGAAGCACGCGAAGGACGCTTGCGGTATCGAAATCAAGACTAAATAAGTTCACGGTCGTCAGCAGAACGGGCGCGGATGTCGGCTGTTGCCGTACCGCCGACTTTGGACACGCTGAAGGCGATTGCAGGATCATTCATCGGCGGTGGGTTCTCCGAACACTTCGGAGAACCCACCGCTTTCATCAGTTGCTCGCGTCGCAAACGCTGTTTCGGCGGGCATCCGCTTGCCCAGCAGAATGGTGGCCGCGCCCGCGAACAGACTGCTGATGATGAAGATGAGGGTGAACGCGCTGTGCTGTTTCCTTTGTTCACCATGAAGGCCGGCGGGCACACCTTCGGTTATGGCCAGCGCTGTGACACATCGCCGCAGAGGCTTGCTTCCGCGCGGCCGTCGAGATTCTCCAACGCTGCTACGGTCGGCGGCTGTCAATGTTCGAAGTCGCCTGCACGGATGACCGCACTCGCCTGCAACGGGTGGCTCAGCTCGGCTCATTCGGCATGGTTCTCGCTGCCGCGCCGCTCCGACGATCCAATAGATCGAGCAGCCCGACCTGGCCCTCAACGCGATCCGCGCCGTTGTGAACCCGACGCTGGACGGCCGTCTCCGAGCCTCGGCACGTACGCTCACGACCGGGAATATCGACAGGTGGCCACTGCCGCCTGTCCTTCTGCACGCCATCTAGGCTCCCGTCCATGACCGACGGATTCGAACTGGTGTGTGAGGTAGAGCCGCCGACGCGGCCGGAACTGAAGAAGGTCCGGCACCAGATCGGGGTGATGAGCCCGATCGCGGACGCGTTCCTGATCCCGGACAACCACATCGGGCGAGCGACTGTCTCGAGCGTCGCCGTCGCCAACGAGGTTCAGGCGATGGGTGCCCGGGGCATCGCCTGCCTGAACTCACGGGATCGCAACCTGCTCGGCTTCCGGCGGGACCTGCTGACGGCGGCGGCGTACGGCGTGGAGCAGTTCCTCTTCGTGCACGGCGACGACCCGACCGCGGGCGCCCGGACGAGCCAGTTGACTGTGCGCACGATGATCGAGGAGACCCGCGCGACCATTTTCCCCGGGATCGAGCCGTTCCAGGTCGGCGCGACTACGCGGCTGCGCGCAGTGCCGGCGTGGAAGTCTGAGGCCGACTTCCTCTTCGTCCAGGTCAGCTACGACCTCGACGCGCTACTTCGCTGGCGGGACAGTGTCGCGCTCGAAATCCCGGTGTACGCCGGGGTGATGGTGCTCGCGAGTGCCAAGATGGCTGCTGACCTGGCGAAACTACCGCAGTTGACGATCCCCGACGCGCTGGTCGAGGCGGTGGAGCGGGATCGTGACGCCGGTGTCGAGGCGGCATGCGAGCAGGTCCTGAAGATCCGCGACAGCGGTGCCTTCCAGGGAGTCCACCTGATCCCGGTGAGTCGCTACCGGCAGGTCGCCGCGCGCCTCGAAGGCGCGCTCTAAGGCAGATCGCGACCGGAGTCGTCCGCTGATGCAAAGTGGCCAGTTCCACCGACTGCTGCCGGAACCGTCGATGCCAAAGAGGCCGGGCTCAGTTGATCTCGGTGGTGACGGCGTCGGCTTGACTGAGGACGCGGTGTACGAAGGCCAGACTCATTTTGGTGTCGGCGGCGATAGCCCGCAGGCTTTCCCCTCGGCCCCGGCGCGCGAGGATCGCCCGACGCTTGTTGTCGTCCACGACGGTTGGCCGGCCGCCGACGCGGCCACGGGTCCGGGCCGCATCGAGACCGTTCCTGGTTTTACGGGACCTCCTTGATCCCGAGCCTCCGTCGGCACGGGCACCGGCAGGAGCCGGCAGGCCCCAAATGGGCTGCCGACGGCTAACAGGCCACCACCCAAAGACAGCTCGGGAGCTCATATGCCCACGCCTTACGAACTTGCACGGATGGTCAAAACAGGACAAGGCGCCAGCGCCACTCACGTCTTCATCGCGCGAGACAACCTCGCCCACGACCGCTTCTACCCGATCCCAGTCCGTCCCGGTACCAACCCCCTCGACGTCGTACGCAACGACCTTGTCCGGCTGGTCAAGTGCTTCGCGTTGCAGGACCCGAACCTGCCGATCGAAGCCAGCTCGCCGAGCGGCGCCCCTGGCACCTCGGCCGCGACAGCCAGCGCGACGATCCCCGTCCATACCAGGCACTCACCCCAGAGCAGTGGGTGGAAACCGTCACCATCGACGATCTCACCTTCGCCCATAACGAACTGCGTTGGGCTCGGCCGTGGAAGTCCTCCCAATCCAGCACCGCGGCCGATCACATCCGCCGTGACAGGGCCTCATCGCGGTTCGCGAGTTGGCACTCGCTGCCTACGAACAAGGAACGCTGACTCGGCAGACGATCCGTACCATCACGGGCCTTCGCTTCGAGGATGTAGCACCAGCATGCCCAACACGATTCTCGAACTGGCCGCAACGCTGTACGTACTGGTTCAGCTGTTTCTGCGGTTACCCGGCACTTTGCTGTGGTTCGCACGATGAAGGCGCCTCCACGGGCGCAGGATCACCACCGTGAGACCCTGCACATGCTGCTGGAATCTGAGCGGCGAGGACGTCGCATGTAGTCCCGAGACCGGCGTGGCGGGATCTTCGGATCCCGCCACCGGGCAACGCCGGTCCAGCTCGACATTGACCAGTCGTTCTAGGTTCCTCGGCGGCAGACCAGCTACGACTGTTGAGCGCTGAGGGTCTCGCTCGCCAATGCACGTCGGTGCCGATACGTCTCTTCCAAATCGGTAGCGACAAGCTTCGCCTCGTCGACGTCGCAGGCTGGGATCAGAAGAGCCTCGGGCATCCCGTCTAGCCCCCGCTGCACAACGCAGCCAGGACCGGGTCACTCTCCAAACTGCTACGCGCTGCGGCCGCTGATACCCAGGCCGCGATCGCCTGGCGCGCATCAACAACAGGCGCAACCCACTGATGATGGGCCGCCGGCCAGTGCTTCGCACTCCGCAGCGCCTCCCACTTCGATTCGGCCAGAGGCCTGGCCCTCGATGCCCACAACCGGCATTCATGGTCCTCCCGCACGACAGGCAGTACCGACCGGTGATACCGCGAACACCGCCACTGCCTGATCCCGCTGAAAAGGAGGACATCAATCGTGTCGACCGGTGGGTTCGGCGACTGGTAGTCCGTCGTGAACCCCGTTATGCGTCGTGAACCCCTTTATGCCAGCACGATCGGCTGCCTTGGTGACCATGCCGATCAGCAGCTCCCACGCCTCTACCTCGGTCTCGGCGGTAATTCAGCATTGAACGGTTCGAGCTACGGTGGCTCTTGAGCCTCCGGACGTTCACCATTCGGGTCGATCCCGACCGAGTCCAGATCGGTGTAGACCGTCTGCCGGGTCGCTCGTGCGGCTTCGGCGAGCGTGCTCACGTTCGTTTCGAGGCTCCTCCACGCGGCTGCCACCAGGTCCGCCCGCCGCCCAGGTGAGACCAGCGTCGGAGTCCTTCAGGGGCCGTCTCAATCGCATCCATACGTCAGAGGATGTCTAATCAGTGGACAAGTCTGGTGATTAGCCACGACCTTCCCTGGCCCGGCTGCACAGAGGAAGCTTCATCATCCGAGGCGGCGTGTCGGGGATGCTGGGGAAAACCTCCCCGACTTGCTACGGTCGGGCCCATGCTTACCCCATGGACCTCGGCGGCACTTTCATGTTCGCCGACTCCGGCACCGTCATCCCGGTGACCGAAGCGCGCGACAAACTGACCGAGCTGATCGCCACAACTAAGCAAGGGTGTTTTCCTGTCATCGGCCGCTACCGTGAACCGGGTGCGGTTCTGGTTGCGCCCGATCTCGTCCGGCTATTCCCGCAGCTGCTCAGCGCAATGGCGGGGGAGACAGGAAAGCTCGTCGCCGAGGGCCGGCGACGGGAGCCGAACCAGAAGGTCTACCAACTCGGTGACCCGTGGCCGTTCGTTGCCGTCGCGTTGTGGATGAACGGGCATCGCGCGATGTTCGCGTAGTTCGCGTCCGACACCCTGGCACGATCTAGAGCCAAGACGTGGCCAACGGACTGCCACGCATGACGGTGGCCGAGTTCCTGGAGGCATTGCCGATGACGCTGGGAGGCGATCTGCCCGAGGAGGAGCGCTTGGCTGGGTGCAATCTGTTGCGGGAGCGCCTACCGACGATGAACGCGGCGCGGCGACGCCAGCCTGAGCGGTTGGACCCCGGGCACCTGGCAGCCGGGCAAAGTACCCTGGAAAATGCTTAGCCCCGGCGACATGACCAAGGTCAGAGGTCCTCCGGGGCTTTTCGATATCTAGAATACGGGACAGGTTAACAAGTGACAACTCCCCACCCTGGCGCCTGGGTCGAAGCGTGGCTCAGCGCACCACGCTTCTCGGTATACCTGGCGGCCGCCCTCGGTGACCGCCAGCGCTCGCTGGATCTGTATGAGTGGAATACCCAGATCAGCTCTGCCGTCCTGCACGACCTGGCACACCTCGAGGTCGGGATCCGGAACGCCTACGACGCGGCGCTCACCCAGCATGCGCACTTCACCTCGCACTGGACCACGAATCCCCACCAGGTCTTCGCACCGGTATACAGGACGAAGCGGGTCTACGACCCAAGCGCGGGGCGCCGCGTCCCCCGCCGTGTCGATGTGAATCAAAAGCCGCGGCAGACGCTTGAACGTGCTATCGGCGAGGCAGGCGGAACGAACGCCCCGCCTGGAAAGATCGTCGCCCAGCTGATGTTCGGCTTCTGGCGCTATCTGAGTTCGGCCGCTCATGAGGTGTCGCTCTGGCGCCCGTACCTGCACCATGCGTTCGCAGCAGGCACGAGTCGCCCCGACGTCGACGTCCGGATGGGCGACCTGCACGAGCTTCGGAACCGCGTCGCCCACCACGAGCCACTGCTCACCTGGGACCTCGTCAAGACTCAACAGCAACTGGCGGAGCTGGCCGACCTGATCTCGCCTGAGCTGGCCCAGCACATCGCCGCCTCATCGAAGGTAACTGAGCTACTCGCGGCAAAGCCCTGACCCTCATTCCGGCCCGGACGCGGTCGCGGGCGAGGGCTATGCGACTCAAGTGCTGCATTGGAACAACAAATACGACCTCTGCAATCGCCTCGCAGGACAATGGTGTTGAGGGGACTGGTCGAAGTGCGATCCCTGGCTCGCATCTACTGGCGAGAACAGTTCTTATGTCAGCTGCTAGCCCCTTCGAGGCTCCTTGCACAATGGGCATGTCCCCTCTCAGTTGATCTGAGCCATTCTCGCCGAGTCTGATCCATTCACTGACTTCTCTCACTAATCTGAGCCAGTTCGTGTTGGCGGGTTGGTCTTGGGTGGGGTTGCTGCGTTGGTGGTTTTCTGGCGCTGGGTCGTACGGCGCCCGTTGCGGACTTCGGGCCGCGTTTCGTCGGTTCGGATGGTCTCGAGTGTGACGAGTCGCTGTCGTGTTGGTCGGTGCCGTCGAGACAGCGCTGCCGGTCCGGAGGACCAACTCCTACCGTGGTCAGCGAAACTTCTCGGGGTTGTGGTGGTCGTCCAGCGGGAGAACCGGTTCGCGCCGCTGACGCTCTCGCGGTGGGAGCCGACCGGCGACGCGTGCTCGCTGATGGCCAGCTTGGCTGCGTCGTACCCGCTGCGCCGTCCGTCGCCGATCGTCACTACGAAGATGACGTCATACCTGCTGACCCGCTGTGAGGGCACGATCGGCGAGCTCGCCATGCTGCTCACCGAAGCCGCGACGGTCGCTATCGCCACCGGTGACGAGTCGATCAACCAGGCCACGCTGCAGCAGGCAGCGTGCGCCGGCCCGACCGAGCGGCGCCGCCTGTTCGAGCGCGAACTCACATGACCAGCCCAGCAGCGGAAACGGTGGCGGCGACCCGGTGGCCGCTGCATCCGCCGCCCGGGCAGTGAAGTTAGTCTCGCAGCATCTTCCCGGCACACCCGGCCCCAGGCGACCTTGAAGAAGATCTGGAAGACCACCGGCCTGATGGCCGCGGCAGTGCTCGATCTCGCCTCCCGGGGCAAGATCATCGCTGCGGCTCGGATCCGCGATCCAGCCATTCCAACTCCAGTACGTCTACCGCGGTGACCGGCTCGCCCCACACCGCACCAGCTGGGGCGACTTCATGGCGACTCCGGTACACCGCGACGACTCGCACTCGCCTGCAAACCGCCCACTCCGGAGCACTGGCGTTGTGCAGACGACTCCGAACATTGACAGCGGCGGCACGAGGTGGCGATCAATCTGGGCAACCTGGCAGCCGTTGCGGAACGGCCGAACGCCACGCCGAAGCGGTCGCGACGTACGACGAGGCCCTCGACCTGCAGTGCGATTCTGTTCGGGCGCGAGCACCCGGTGATCATGCGCACCCTCAACAACCTCGCCTATCTCCAGGCATCGACCGGGCGATTCCGGTCTGCCGCCGATGCGTACCGCAGAATCATCGCCACCGTGGAAGCGAAGGCCGATCCAGAGGACCCGGTGCTGCGGGCAGCCCGAGCAGGATTGAGCAGGCTCGAGGCCGGACAGAATCGCTCCTCAGACTCATCGGCTGGTGGAGTAGCTGACCAAGAGTATGGTGCGCTGCCGTCCGCTACCTCTGACTCAGCGGATGGCAGCGGCGGCTGGACTGGGCGCCGGGAGCAGGGCCGAGATCCGTTGAAGGCGCTCGGGCACCGTCCGGTAGTAGACCCACGTGCTGCGGCGATTGAACTCCACCAGCCCGGCTTCGCGGAGAACTTTGAGGTGATGCGAGATTGTCGGCGCGCTCACCTCGAAGTCGCCGCTGAGATCGCAAACGCAGAGCTCAGTGGTGGCCGAGGCGATGATCGACAACAGTCTCAGGCGGATTGGATCCGCAAGCGCTCTGAATAGAATCGCCCCCTCGGCGGCGGTAGCCGAATCGAGGCTGGCGACTGGCAGGGGCATGGCCTCTCCTCCACTATGGCGCATCGCGCGTGGCTGTTTCGACATGGATCTATCTTGACAGCTGTCGAATCACCAATCAAGGACGATCATGGTCGGACTGCGGTCGGCGCGGGTGGACTCGAGGCGGCCGATTCTTGAACTGATCTCTCCGAGTTGTGCGTCCTCTTGATTCGATGCCCGTCTATATTGATGAAGATCGAATCAACATGGTCGAAGCCTGGAGGACCAATGAACTACGTCTCGGAAAAGTACCCGGTCGTCGTGATCGGCGGCGGCCCCGTCGGCCTGGCCGCGGCAGCGCACCTAGCCGAGCGCGGCCTGGAGTTCGTCATCATGGAGGCGGGGCCGAGCGTCGCGGCCGCGATCGAGGAGTGGCGGCACGTGAGGTTGTTCAGCCCGTGGCGCTATGCCACGGATCTCGCGGCGCAACGGCTGCTGAAGCGGTCTGGCTGGATTGCTCCCGACTTGGACGCGCTGCCGACTGGTGGAGATCTGATCGACTCCTATCTCGGCCCGCTGGCCAAGGTCCCGGAGCTCGCAGACCGCATCCAGTACGGCGCAGAAGTCGTCGCCGTGACTCGTCTCGGGTTCGACCGGATCCGCACGGCGGGGCGGGCGGACGCGCCGTTCCTGGTCAGGCTCGCTGACGGCAGCGAGATTCTCGCCGGCGCGGTGATCGACGCCGCCGGGACCTGGCGCAAGCCGAACGTGCTCGGCGCCTTTGGTATCCCCGCCCGCGGGGAGAGCGAGATCGCCAGTCAAGTCTCATCCCCATTGCCCGATGTGCTCGGCAGGGAGCGGAGCAGGTTTGCAGGTCGACGTAACGCCGTGGTCGGCGCGGGGCACTCGGCTGCCACAACGCTGCTGGACCTGGGGCGGCTGGCCGAGCAGGTTCCGGGTACGGAGGTGGTTTGGGTCGTGCGTGGCACAGACCAGGCCAGGACCTACGGCGGCGGTGCGGGCGACGGTCTCCCCGCGCGCGGTGCCCTTGGATCCCGCTTGAAGGATCTGGTCCAGTCCGGGCGGATCAAATTGGTCAGCAGCTTCCGGATCGAGTCTGTCCACAGAACCGGTGACGGACGCGTCGTGTTATCGGCAGCAGATCGACAGGTGATCGTGGACACGGTGGTGAAGTCGACCGGCTTCCGGCCCGACCATGACATGGTCTCGGAGCTGCGTCTGGACCTTGACCCGATTCTGGGTTCCACCCGCGCGCTGGCGCCGTTGATCGACCCGAACAAGCACTCCTGTGGCACCGTCCCGCCGCATGGCGTCGATGAGCTCAGTCACCCCGAGCCGGGGTACTACGCGGTAGGCGCCAAGGCCTATGGCAGGGCCCCGACGTTCCTGCTGGCGACAGGCTACGAGCAAGCTCGCTCCGTGGCCGCGGCGCTGGCGGGCGATTGGGAGGCTGCTCGCGATGTCCAGTTGAACCTGCCGAAGACCGGTGTCTGCTCGTCTAAGCGTGCCGGTGACGAATCTGCGCGGAGCCAGACCGTCGGGCGTGGATTGGCGACAGGCCTAAGCGGTGGATTGGCGACTGCGGTCAAAACAGTCGAGGCCACGGGGCAGTCAGCCTGCTGCGGCTGAGTTGGCTCCGTGGGTCGACGAAACAGCAAGGGACCTTTCGCTCGGGGCGTGCGGACCTACGGCGCTCCATTTCTCAGCGCATAGCGCTGACTATCGAAGGAGAAGAAGCAGTGAGGAAGTTGAACTACTTGGCCCGACCCCTCGCCCGGATGGTGATGGTTGTTGGAGCGAGCTTGGCCCTGCTAGGGCTGGTCGGCAATGCTCCGGCCAATGCCGTGGTCAGTGAAATCTGGGCAGGCGCGGGAGTGACGATCACCACCGATAACCGGACAAGTCCACCGACCACCAATGTCAAGTTCTCCTATGACGTCTACGTGACCGTGGGGAGCAACCTGGAGGCGCAGCAGCGAATTGACGGGGGTGGACTAGTCACCGCCTGGTGCTACGGCAACAACGGGCGCCTCTTCGAGAGCAAACACACGAAACACAGCGCGATGCCGCTCACCGCTCACGACAATGGAATCTTGGTGAAGGCAAGCTTCACCCAGCCAAAGGGTGGCCTCTTCGATACCAACAAGTATGGGCAGGATCGCCTCTACTGCACCGTGCAGTATACAGACTCCTTCGGGCCTGGGTACTGGTGGTACGCCACGACGAATACCGTGACCGGCTACTTCTGATCCTCGCCTAGCGGGTCAGTATGGCGTGAGGACCGGTCGCGAGCAGGCGATATGGGGTGGCGTCCGCTTCTGGACGCCACCCCATAGATCAGCTCGTACGGATGCCGATTTGGCGGCAGTTGTCGCCGTGGCGCGTCGCAGGAATGCACCCGAGGAAGGCGCCCTGCGGAAGGTGGGTATTCCAAAGCGCCCCGTGTCGAGCTGCAGATGTGGTCGGTCTCCTGGTCGACCGGGCCGGGTTCCCGCTTGAGCTCGGCTGCTATGAGGGCGACCAGGCTGGGCGCGCCACGATCATCCGCATCGTCAAGCAGTTCGCTGAACGGCATGACGTCGCGACACGATCGTGGTGTTTGATGCCGGAATACTGTCCACGTCGAACCTGGCCAAGCTCGCGACGTGAGTCTGAGATCATCGTCGGCTCCCGGTGGCCGGGGCGCCGGTCATCCCGGGTTGTGGTGGGCGGTGTGGGTCTACTCCACCAACACGCTGTCCGGGAAGGCAAGACCCCCACGTTGCAGGACAATCGTGCCATACAGGTCATTGCACGCGAGAAGACCGCCCAGATCCTGCGGTTCGTGAGGCCGCCAACGGCGCCAGTACTTCGACCGGGCATCGCGTCCACGGCCAGGCCATAGCCCGTCGCATGCAGACATCACCGCGATGAGTATGAGGATCGTCCAAAGGCGACGGCTCATTCGACGGATCGCCATCGCCATCGCCGGCGTGAAAACACGCCGCTGCCGACCCTTCAGTGACACCGCCCGCGGGATCATCACCGCCACTAGGACCCAGCGGCCGACACGCTAAACCAGCGCGACTCGGGACGCGCAACACACAGATTCCGCGGGTCGGGGTACTGGCGATACGCCACGACGAACACCGTGGCCGGCTACTTCTGTCCTCACGCGGTGGACCGGCATCTCGTGACCATCGGTCGCGAGCAGTCGATGAGGGTGGCGTCCGCTTCTGGACGCCACCCCCTCGGGTCAGCCGTTAGTGCCGGTGCTGGGCGAGGTGCAACCGCACGGATCACTCGTGCCGCTGCTGATCAGTTTCTCGAAGAAGCTGGTTGTGCTGCCCATCCGGAGCAATGGCATGGTCACCTTGTCGAAGCTGCCCACGACCGCCACATCGTCATAGCCATCGGCGTTGAAGTCACCGCTGACCGGCATTGCACCCGGTGAAAGCACCCTCTTCACGAGATGTTGGTCGATTGCCGTATTGTGCTCGTATTTCATGGTCGAAACACCGGCGAAAGAGACGAAAGCGAACTTCTCCAAATCGCCGGCCTCCTCCTCGTAGCCAAGCGGCCAGCGTTGGAAGTTCAGCAGGTCATCATTTCCGTCCTGGTTGAAGTCGCCGACAACTGGCTTGGCCTGCCCCATCCTGGGCGCAGCGCCGTCCGGACCGTTAGGGGAATAGGGCACTAGATAGCCAGGCTTCTGAGGCTTGTCGATGCCTCCCATCGAATGCAGGCCCGAGGTCATCAGCGGCATGACCGCTCGGCACTCCGTACCACCAGTGCTGGTGGGCGCTTCGTAGCAGTTCTTTCCCCAAAGCAGTAGGTCATCCCTATCGCCGGTGCTGTTATCGAAGTTGCCCACCAGGATCTGTACCTCGGGATCAGCCGCCCAGATCGAGAACCGGGTGCCAGAGCTGCGGAGCAATGTTCGGAAAGTGCCGTTGCCATTGGACTGCGCGACAATGAAGGACGGTTTGGGTGTTCTGGAAAACAGTGCCAAGTCAGCATTCCCGTCGCCGTTGAAGTCACCAGCGACCACCTTGCCGCGATACTGCAGCCAGTCACCGATGCCGGCCAGCCTGGTCGAATTGAACGTATAGCCGCCTGCCGTGTTGCTCAGTAGCATCGAGACCGTCTCTACGCCCTGCGAGGTGAACAAGAAGTCGGTACGCCCGTCACCGTTGAAGTCGCCGGCGATCTCGTCGACATCTGCACGCATGGCCTCTTTCAGCAGGAAGGAGCCGATCGTGCTATCGATGCTTTTGCTTGCAAACTGTCCGGCCTGTCCGGCAATTCCCAAGGTCGGGTAGGCTACATGAGCCCTCAAGCCCCACTGGTTGCCGGGTGTATTCGGATCGAGGTCGAACTCGCCGAGCGAGATAATGTCAGTCTTGCCATCGCCGGTGAAGTCACCCTTTAATCTCGACCAATTCTCGTTCGCGCTGTGCGCCCATTCCGTCGCGTCCGGCGACCACTGTGATCTCTGTGAGATCCACCCGAAATCATTGCAATTCTTACTCCAGCCGATCCACAATTGATCCAGGCGGCTGTTCTGGGCGGCGGTTAGGTAGTCCGACCTTCGATTATGGGTCTGGGACGGTGGTCGGGCGTTCCATTTCTGCCAGGCCTGGGCCCAGATGGCGTCGTGTTCCAACTGCCTGAGGTAACAGCTCGCCGACCTTTCGTCGGTAACCTGTGACTGGTTCATGCGCGCCTCAGCCGATGTCGTGGCACTCACCGCGAACAATGACGCCAGGATTGTCGCAGCAGCAAATCGAAACCCACCTGAATTTATCCAGTTCCTCATTCGATCAACCCTCACTCAGTAAGTGCATCGCCGGGCAGTCCAGCGGTGAGCAGGGTGGCGATCCATGATCTACCGTCGCCCTTGCTGATTCGAAGCTAGGCCGTGGGGCTGAAACCAGGATGATCCGACAATGAAGAGCCAAAGTAATCGCATTTGCCGCACAGCGCATCACCGAGAGAATGCCCTGTCATTGAGAATCCCAACAGAGCGGCCTGAGCGTGGCCGCGCCAGTCGGTCCTGCCAGCTTGAGCAGCAGGTGCCAGACGATGTGGTCGCGGGCGTGGTGACGGGCGAGGTCGCTCAGTCCGGCGCGCGAAGACGCTGGCCGACCATCAGGTCGGCCAGCGTCACCAGATAACGCTCGCCTGTCATGCCCTGCCAGCGCTACCTGCCCGACCTCGGTGGTCGAGCCGGGGCGCTTGGGCTAAGGGCATCAGTTCGCGCAGCGCAGCATCAAGGTGTGCTGCAGTGTGAAGGCGGTACGGTCTGGGTCTGTTGTGGTGGTGATCAGGTCGACGATGCCGCTTCCGCTCAACGACAGCTTGAGCACCCCTTCCGCGCCTTCGCCCACGGAAACAGTCTCTGCCTGGGTCGCCGCTGCCAGGGTCTGGGTAATTGCTTTCGCCGATTTAATAGTCTTGGTGACCAGGTGGGCTTCGACGCAGGCTTCCGCGGACAGACGTTGGGTGATGCGCCCACCACCCGAGAAGACTCGGATTTCATTGGTGCTGGTCGGCGACCTGTCGGCCGTGATGGCGGTGGCGCCGGTGTTGCGGAGCGGATATGACGTGAACGCTCCGCGCCAGACGAGGTGAGTGAACCGCTTCGCGGTTGACGCGCCGGGACCGTAGGGGAACAGGCTCCCGATCGTAAGCCGATACTGTACTGCCGAGCCCGGCCGAGTCGCGTTGATCGCGACGTTCGTCCCAGCCGTCCCGGCGGATGCCACGTTCACCCACACGCCGGCATCGGTGGAAAATCGCTGAAGGTACACGGGGGTGCCATTCGGCGGCGCCGGAATGATGCGACCCTCCGCACGCAGCTTTCCGGACTCTGCATCAGTAGTCGCCATCGTGTCCAAAGCGACGTACCTGTTCGTGGCGGGTTGACGCACGGGACTGTAGGCCGCCATATACGTCGCCGACCCCGGGTAGTAGACCCGATAGTCGAACCCAGCCAACGTCGTGGAGAACGCGAACGTGCCGGTACTGCCGGTCCGCGTACTGGTCAGGTTGGCGAACTTGTTCTGCCCTCGCAGCGACCGCTGCAAATAGACAGTTGCCCCCGGCAACTTCGCCGCAGTGCCCGTCCGCCAAACGGTCCCGGTCAGGCTGGCCGCCGTGCCGTAGGTCCCTGACGCCGGCGCGGAGAGGCTCACCGACGACCGCACCGACCCAGCACCCTGCGCCGACGGCACCATCAGCACCGTACCGATCACAGCTGCTCCGACCATCGCGGCCAACACCCCACGAATTCGCATTACTTCGTCCCTCGTCATCAATAGTTGCCTACGCTGATCCTTGGCCATCGCGGATCAGTATCAAGTAGTGCCTTGATTGCGAACTGACGTCGCACTGGTATGCCTCTGATGTTGGCGGCGGCTGGAGCGCGATTAGGCGGACCTCTCGCGTGCCGGCCCTATCCGGTGACGGTGAACCACGAAGCCTCAGCGCGGCTCCAGCCTCAGGCGCGATAGTTGCCGGGACAGATCTGGGGCGGTGGCCATCGCGGTGGACCTCAGAACTGTGCGGGGGGTGTCCCTATGGGGTTGTCAAGCCGCGCGGAGCCCGGGTGTTAGGTAGGGGGTCTTGTTGCGGAGCATGGCGAACAGGACGTCGCAGCGGCGTCGGGCGAGGCAGATGAGGGCGGCGTTGTGTTTCTTGCCTTCGGCTCGTTTGCGGTCGTAGTAGGCGCGGCTGGTGGGGTCGGACAGGGCTGCGAAGGCGGCGAGGAAGAAGGCGCGTTTGAGTTTGCGGTTGCCGCTGCGGGCGGGGTGTTCGCCGCGGATGCTGCTGCCGGAGTGGTGGGTGACCGGTGCGATGCCGGCGTAGGCGGCCAGATGGCCGGCGGTCTTGAAGGCGGAGGCGTCGCCGATTTCGAGGAGGATGCGGGCTGCGGTCCTGACGCCGATGCCGGGCATCGAGGTCAGGACCTGGGCAAGAGGGTGCGCATCAAGGATCTCCTCGACCTCGGCGGCGACGGTTTTCCGCTGCGCCAGCACGGTCTTCAGGGTCTCGGCCAGCCTGGGCAGGACGGTGTCGGCGGCGTTGGTGCCGGGCACGAGGACGGTCTGTTCGTCGAGTGCTTTGAGGATGTTGGTGACGAGCTTGGTGCCCATGCGGGGTGCGTGCTTGGTGGCGATCGTGGTGAGTTTGCGGCGTCCGGCGGCGCGGATCCCGGCGGGTCCGCCGCACTGGGACAGGATCTCCAGTACTGCAGGGTGACTGACCTTGGGGCCGAGGACTCGCTCAAGGGCGGGGTGGATGCCGGTGAGCAGGCCACGGATGCGGTTGCTGACCCGGGTGGCTTCGGCGGCGAGGTCGTCGTCGTAGCCGACTAGCACGTCGAGCTCGGCCAGGGTTTCGTCTGCGACATCGAGCCGCCGGAGTGCGTGCCGCAGGGTGCGGGCAGCGTCAGCGATGATGAACGCGTCCCGGGCGTCGGTTTTGGCGTTGCCGGGATACAGGTCGGCGATCCGGCGCATCGCCAGACCGGGCAGATAGGCGACGTCGTGGCCGCAGGCCCGGGCGACCGTGACCGGCAGCGCGCCGATCGTGGTCGGCTGATCGACGACGACCAGCACTGGCCCGTCGGCGGCGAGTTTGTCGAACATCGCCCGAAGTTTTGGTTCGCTGTTCGGCAACGGCGCGTCGGGCAGCCGCCGGCCGGTCGGGTCCAGCCCGACCGCGTGATGGTCGCTCTTGCCGACGTCCAGACCAAGGAACACGCCGTACTCGTTCACTCAGGCAGCTTTCATCTCGTCGCTTCCTGGTCAACCAGTCAGGCATCGACGGCCGACAGCCACGTTACGACGAGACCTACCCTCGGCGGGCGGCCGTGTCCCTATCAGCGGTCCCTCGATGCCGCCAAACCCGGTGACACCACCCCCCCCGGATCATGAACCTCGACTGGGGGCATAAGTCATGCCGGGCCTGGCGACCAGGTCTCCTTGATCAGGAGCCACGAAAAAGGTAACGGGGGGGGGATGTGTTGCTGACCGCGCGACTGTGTCGTTGCGCCCCTCAACAACGTTGGCGCATCCATCGAGCTGCTTGGCGAGGACCCTGGAAGCCGCGGCGACCACTGATCTGAACTCGGGCGTCCCGTGGATGATGCCGGCCGAGGAAACTGTGCATATTCGATGGGAGTGAATGTGTCTGACAATCAGCTGGCCGCGAATACGCTCCGCGGCCAGACGCCGCCGCGGAGCGATCACGCCGGAAAGCGAGCGGCCGTCCGTGAACTGGTGTTGCAGGCGCTGCTGGACGATGTGCTTCCCACCTGCGCGCGCACGCTGATCGTCGGTCCGCACGGCGTGGACTTGGTCGGGGCGGTCGTCGCGAAAACCGCGCAGACCACGATGCTAGTCCCGTCGGTCTCGGACGCCAGCGAGGTCGCTGACCAGTTCCGCGAGAAGCTGCGGATCGTCGTGGGAGCGATGCACAGCCTGACCTCCATCGACGCACTTGCGTTCGACGTTGTGGTCGCTGCCAACGGTCTGGACCGGGTGCTCGGCTACGACAGTGACGGCCTGAACTGGCGTCAGCGGCTGGACGCTCTGGCCGCGGTGGTTACTCCCGAGGCAGTCGTGGTGCTCGGACAGGAGAACGAGTTTTCCCTGACGAGGCTGCTGGGCCGTCGGGCCGCCGACGGCCGCACGGCGACGACGAGTGGCGTTCGCTGCACCACGACCCCTCCCGGCCTTATTCCATCGATAAGTTCGTGGCGGAGCTGTCATCGGTCGGCCTACCCATCGGCAGGACCTACGCGGCCACTTTTGTCGACGAGAGTCCATTCACCTTGCTGGCCACGAATGTCGCCGCAGCCGCGCGGCCGGGGCAATTGCCCGCGCGGCTCGCTGTGGAGGCCATGGAGGCCGGCGCGGTCGCACTACCGCTGCTTGCACCGCCTGCCGAAGGCGCCGGAGCCGCAGCGCGTGCTGGGCTGCTCGGCGCGACCTCGACGGCATGGATCGCCGGACCGGCCATTCGGGCCGCGCTATCTACTCTCAGACTCCGGGGCATCCGTCAGTATTGACTGCAGATCCTGCCGGCAACGGCTGGTCTGTGGAAGTCACCGCTGGTGCTACGGGCGAGGTGGCCACGGCAGAGTTGAAGTTCGAGGTCGCGGCCGTTCCTGGTTCCGTGCCTGGTGGTGTCACAGCGGAGACTCTGCTATTTCGTCTGGCCGCAGCCGAGGATGTTCCGGGCTTCCGGGACCTAGCCGGGCGGCTCGGCGATTGGACCCGTTCGCAGGTCGCCTCCCAGGTGCTGCCTCGCTGGGACGACGTGATCGTCGACGGAGAAAGCTTCGCCTTGGGTGTCTCGCCCTGGGTGACCGCGGCCAAGGAGAGCAAGGCGGATCTTCTGGCCGCGGCATGGCAGCGGTTCCACGATCGCCTGATCGGGGGGCACCGGCGGCACCCGTGGCCGCCCTGGATCGTCGGCGACGACTTGGGTCTCCGTCTGGCTTGCGATGTCCGTTGTCGAGGCGCCGGAGCCCGCGACGGGGCCAGATACCTGGTCCACCTCGGCCGCACAGGTTGCCCGTGGCAAGGAGCTCGCTGCGGCCCTGGCTGTTGCGCTGGGGATTTCCGCCGACGCATCGCAGACCCCCGACGTACGGACCGCGCTGGCGGAGGCCGAGCGGGCCCGGCGGGAGGTCGTGGAGCTGAGGGGTCACGTACTCGGTCTGGAGCGGACCTTGGGCTCCCGGGACAAGGCGTTGAGGGCGCGTGAGACCCGTATCCGCGAGATGCGAACCCAAGTACAGAAGGCGAACGCTCAGGTGAAGGAGAATGCCGAGCTGGCGAGGCTGTGGAACTCCAGGGCCAATGCGTGTGGTGACGGCGACTCCTGAAGCTTCAGCGCGGCTTCAGCATCAAACGGGATAGTTGTCCGGCTAGGTCTGGGCGGTATCTGCCGCGGGTGGTGTCACAGCTGTATGGAGGGCGATCTGTTGCGTTCGCTCGCGTCATGTCATGGCCTCGCTGAGGGCGGCGGCCATGAGGAGCATCTGATGAGATCTGCGCGGTGGGGTCACCGGGCCGGGGCAACCGGGAGCGCCCGGTGGCTGGCCGCGAAACGGCGCGAGCCGGAATCAGATTGCGAAGATGGAGTCGAGGTAATGAATCACAGAAAGATCGCCACGCTGTTCTGCGGTACGGCGCTGCTGATTGCCGGGTGCGGAAGCGTGGACCGGCCAGAGTCGGCGGAGGCATTGGAAAGTGCGAAAGCGCCGGAACCGACTATCACGGTCTCCAGCGCACCGGCAAGCCCGCCGTCTCCGACATCCGACGGCAATTCGTCGATCACTGAGAGCGGGACGACGCTGCCGGTGGGGCGGACCGCGACGGTTCTGTTTGAAACCAAGCCTCAGAGCAAGCAGTCCACCAAGCTGGCGACCACCGTGCTTTCAGTGAAGAAGGGGTCGATCGGCGATCTGAAGAACTTCAAGCTCGATGCGCACGCCAAGATGGCCGTGCCGTTCTACGTCACGGTGAAGTTCCGCAACGTGGGACCTAAGTCGATGGAGCCCACCGGCATCTTCGGACTGATCAAGGCGCAGAATCCGGCCGGCGAAGACCTCGGCAAACTCAGTCTTTTCGGCGAGTTCAAGCCGTGTGGTGGGATTCCCCCCGAGCAGCTCCCGCAGGGGGCAACTTTCACGCAGTGCAGCGTCTACCTCGCGCCCGCGGGACAGAAGGTCGGCAAAGTGGTCTTCGGCTTCTACCTTGGCAATGCGGATCGGACCGAGATCAGCTGGACCACCGGTTAACCTCGGCGCCCTGGGACCACAGAGTGGTCCCAGGGCAGCGACACCTTGCAAACCGCGATCGACTTGCTCTAGCTCGGCGGGACTGAGATCAGCTGGCAGGTGATGCGGGCGGTGCAGATCCGCTTGTCCCGGTCGTCGGTGATGACCACGTCGTACGTCGTGGTCGTCCGGCCGAGGTAGATCGCGGTCGCGACGGCGGTGACGGCTCCGTCGCGGGTGGCGCGGTGGTGGGTCGCGTTGATGTCGACGCCGACGGCGACCTTGCCCATCGGGGCGCCGTGCAGTGCCGAACCGATGGAAGCGAGGGTCTCGGCCAGCACGCAGGACGCGCCGCCATGCAATAGGCCGAAGGGTTGCTCGTTGCCCTTCACCGGCATGGTGGCGACCAGCCGCTGCGCGGTCGTCTCGAGAATTTCGATACCCATCCGGTCTGTGAGTGTTCCCTTGAACTGCTCGTTGATCTCGATCGCGCTCAATGTCTTCCCTCCGTCGACGGGTTCTCTCGGCAGCTCATGTGGCAGATCGAACCGGAACAAGATATGGGCATATCCGAAGCAGCCTGACAGTCGATCCTGGAACGCTTCTGAATCCACACTGATCGCCGTGGCGGGGACGAAGGTTTCTCAGCATTCGATCCCGAGCTGCTTCAGCGGGCCTTCAGGCTCCCTTGCAGCGATCCTGCGATGCTCATTCGGGACCATCGTCGCTGGCAAGCTGTACGACAGGCGCAGGCTGTTTCGAAGAGGGAGTTGGATGTCGAAGTTTCGCAAGATGGTCGCGGCTATGGCGACTGATAGCGCGAGGAGCGGCGCGGAGCTGATCGTGATGGTCTCGTCGGCCTCGGGGGCTAACTCGCCGGAGCGTCCCCGGCCATGAGCGCACGTATGTCGAACAACGCAACTGAGCGCCTCTTTGCAGCGATCTACGACCCGTTCCTGTGGCTTGGCGAGCGCCGCGGTATGCGCATGCGCCGTCAGTTGCTGATCGGCCAAGCTCGGGGACATGTCTTGGAGATCGGAGCTGGCACTGGCTTGAATCTTCCCTACTATTCAGACGAAGTGGAGCAGCTGATCCTCACCGAGCCGGTGGGAGCGACGTATGACCTATTGTCCACGCGTGCCGGCAGCCTCGCCCGGACAGCAGTCGTACAGGCTCCAGGCGATGCGCTTCCGGTGGAGTCGGGCACGGTGGATACCGTCGTGTCCACGCTTGTCCTGTGCACCGTGCCGCTGGTCGAGCCGGTTCTGGCCGAGGTCGTGAGGATCTTGAAGCCGGGCGGACGCCTACTGTTCTTGGAGCATGTGCGGGCGAGCGATGGACGGCTTGCACGGCGCCAGGACAGACTATCCAATGCCTGGGCTGTTCTCGCCCAGGGATGTCGGTGTGATCGTGACACCGAAAGCCTGCTTCGTCGGTATTTCAACGTCGATCAAGTCCGGTATGACAGCTGGCGCGGTATGCCGTCGCTAGTCAGGCCTTTGGTAACCGGGACCGCGATGGTGAAAGCCCGATGAGCGGCGTCGGCCAGCTGGCCGAGTCGGAGCTCTCGCAGCGCCAACTCCTCGACGAGGAAGGCGCCGAACACCGACGAACCCGGTACCTTGAATGGCTTGTGTGACTTGGTGGATCACCTACGCACGACGTACGCGTCCGCGTGGGAAGCACGTCCGGGAGAACAGGCTCGGCTGATCGACCGGGCATCGAGGAGCAGAGCAGCTGACCGGGTTGGTGCAATTTCGTCGACATGGTGGTGACCGATCTGCACCGCTACCTTGAGCTGCCCGACGACGTCCAGGGCTCGGCCCGCGGGCCTGCACCTGCGCAACCAGAAACCTGAGCATGCGCGACTTCGCCGAGAAGTGAGGTGCTCACCAAAGGAGCGAAGCAGGGCCGGCCGGCATCCATCACCAGCGACTGTTCTGCGGCTTCCGACCATTAGTTCACGCAGGTGGCCTCACCAGCGCCCGATCTGCGGGACCTAGCCCAGTGTTCCTCGAGCGCGGCAACCGAGGGGCAGGGTTGATATCTGTAAGTTCACCCAGCGCAGCTGCATTCGGATGCTGAGGTCGAAATCTTCGATGCCGGCACAGTCCTGTGTCCGGGACAGAGCGCTCAAGCGCCCTGCATTCTTCAAGCCGACACTCGTAGGTGATTTCGCTCGTGTCCCGCGGCAGGGTCTTGATGTCGCCGCTGATGAGGCTTGTCTCCAAGTTGACCGCGGCTGGCGCTTCGGTGGGTGCGATGGCGGACCAGTTGCCGGGCTGCTGTCGGGCCTCGACACCGCCCGCGATGTCGAAGCACGGTATGGCATGTGCGCCGGGGTTGCCCAGAAGTGTGATGCGCAGGGCAGACTGGCCGGAGTGCTGAGAGTTGGTGAGCGAGCCTGATGCTCCCCGGCCCCAGTACGGTGTTGCTGAAGGTCAGGCCCTTCGGTTGCGCGTGGCGCCAGACGTGGTGGACGGAGGTTTTCGTTGTCGAGGTGCCGTAGGTGTAGGACGAGGGCGTCACGACCCGGCAGATCCGGGACGGATGGCGTTGACGGTCACAGTGTTTCCGGAGATTTTGCCTGTAGCGAAATTGGTCCATACATCCGGGTCGGTGCCAAGGCGCTGTAGGCATACAACCGTGCCCGTCGCGGCACCGGATACACGCGGCCCGTCACTGTCAACGCGCCGGTGTCGGCGTTGATGGTTTGATCGAGTCAAGCGACAAGTACCGGCTGGTAACAGGGTCAATCGTACCGGATTGACTGCGGTCGTATAGGTCGAAGACCCGGATAATAGGTCCGGTAGGCGCTGGCCTGCCGCACCGAGTACGTATACCCGCCTACTGGGGAGGTCTGGGTCTTGGCCAGGTTGCCGAACCGGTCGGTGATCGTGGAGATCGTCTGCTTGGGCGCCTCGGCACTGTAGATCCCGCCCAGATGCGTGCAGATCTCACCATGGGTCAATCCCTTGGTAGACAACGAGATCACCAGACCATCAATCCCGGTCAGCCGACGCTGCCGCTTCTTGATGATCATCGGCTCGAAACTCGACTCACGATCCCGCGGCACGGGCGATCTGGACCGATCCGGCCTCGGTCAGCACCGTCTTGGCCTGCGTGCCGTTGCGGGAGTTCTCACGTCGCGGCCGGCCGGATCATGCCTGGAATAGCCGAGATGATCATCCATCGCGCCCGCCAGCGCCGCCTCGGCGACCAGTTTGGTCAGCCGGCCCAGCGGACCGCCTAACCGGTCAGCTGCAGCCCCTCGGCGCGAGACCGATCAGCCAACTGCTGGATCTGCTCATCACCGTCAGACCCGCCGCGCCAACAACATCAGCCGAACCAGCCATCGCGTCAACTTTCATCACATTGAGCCGCAGTCACAGGTGTCTCCGAGTCCTCAGGAGTTACACCGGGAAATTACAGTCCCGGCTCAAGCTGAGCCAGCGCTGAATCGTTGGCGCCACTCTGGGTCAGTGCGGGATCAGAGTGACATGCAATGGTGCGGCGTCGGGCGCGGGCTGTGTCGGTATGGCCGTGCAGTCGCGCCTGTGTGGTGGGAATCCGAACAGCAACGACAGGAAGTACAACCGTGCGCACAACTTTGCAGAAGAGTTTGATGGCTATGTCTGGTTTGCTCCACAGTCCTGCCCGAAGGATGGGGTGGCGTGGTCGAGAGGCCGGCGCGCGGTTCGGTGTTGGGTCGGTGTTGTCGCGGTTGGTTGTGGGTTTGTTGGTTGTGGTGTTGGTGGT
>NZ_JBHLTC010000022.1:0-75935 GCF_042434725.1 Kribbella deserti
ATTCCGCGTCCGACCGTGGCCGGGATCGAGGGCCGGACCGCATTCCGCGTCCGACCGTGGGCGGGATCGAGGGCCGGGCCGCATTCCGCGTCCGACCGTGGGCGGGATCGAGGGCCGGGCCGCATTTCGCGTCCGACCGTGGGTGGGCGCCTGGTGGAGGTGAGCTAGGTGGTGGAGCCGGTTAGGCCTCGGGATTTTAGGACGGAGTTTTCGAGGGGGCGGAAGATGGCTAGTTCTATGCCGACGCCGACGATGAAGATGAGTAGGACGCCGGTGAAGACGAGGGAGATGTCGGAGAGGGACATCGCGTTGTGCAGGTATTGGCCGAGTCCTTCACCCAATTCCGGTGAGGTCGCGATCAGTTCGGCCGCCATCAGCGAGCGCCACGAGAACGCCCAGCCCTGTTTGAGTCCACCTAGGAATCCCGGTAGGGCCGCGGGCAGCAGGATGTGCCGGATGCCGCTGATCCGACCAGCGCCGAGGACTTTGCCGACGCGCGGCAGGATCGGGGGTACTTGGTCCAGCCCGGAGACCAGGCCGTTGGCGATTGACGGGACCGCGCCGAGTAGCACCACCCAGTAGATGGCCCGGTCGTTCAGGCCGAACCACAGCACCGCGGCCGGGACCCACGCCACCGACGGCAGGCTTTGCAGGCCCGAGACGAGCGGTCCGACTCCGCGTCGTACCAGTTGGATGTTGGCGATGGCCAGGCCGAGCGGGATCGCGATCAGCAGGGAGATCGCGAAGCCGATGACCGCTCGATGCACCGATACCCAGAACAGCCCGAGGATCTCCCCCGAGGTGATCAGCTGCCAGATCTCGGCGCCAACCGCCGACGGCGCCGGCAGTTTGAACTCGGGCCAGAACGCGGCCGCCCAAAGTCCCTGCCAAACGAGGATCAGCAGCACGATCACCAGCACCGGCGGCAACACCTTGCCGGCGATGCGGACCCAGCGGTCGCGCGCCGACTGGTCCTGCTCGCCGGTCGGCGCATCGAGCGCGTCCAGCCCCGCCTCAACCGCTGCAGAGTCCGAATATGCGGAGGAATACGCGGAATCCAGTGTGAGGTCAGGCCGCGGCATGGCTGCTGATCACCTTTCGCAGGGCGGTGTTGATCTCGTCGACCGCGGCGGCCTCGCCCGGCCCCGACAGGCCATCGACGAACCACTCCCGTACGACGCGACCAGGCCGGGACGAGAGCAGTACGACCCGCTGGCCGAGCCGTACTGCCTCGCGCACGTCATGCGTCACGAACAAGATCGCCGTACCCGTGGCCTGCCAGATCCGCAGCAACTCGGACTGCAGTACGTCGCGAGTGATCGCGTCCAGCGCAGAAAACGGCTCATCCATCAGCAACAGCGAAGGTCGTTCCAGCGCAGAACCGAGGTTGTCCGCGGTCGAGGCCAGCGCCCGCGCGAGAGCCACCCGTTGCCGCATGCCACCTGACAGTTCGTGCGGCCGCTTATCGCCCACCCCCGTCAGGCGAACCAGCTCCAGCAGTTCGAGCGCCTTCGCCCGGCGATCCGCCCTGGACTGGCCGGCCAGCCGCAACGGCAGTTCGACGTTGCCCGCGGCGGTCAGCCACGGCATCAGCGCGGGCTCCTGGAACACCACCGCCGGACGCGACGAGTTGAGCTCGATCGTGCCACTTGTCGGCTCGTCGAGGCCCGCGACCAGGTTCAGCAAGGTGGTCTTGCCGCAGCCGGAAGCCCCGAGCAGGCAGACGAACTCCCCCGCCGATACTTCCAGATCCACCTGGTCCAGCGCTGTCACCGCCCGGCGCCCCCGCCCGAACACCTTGCCCACCCGGTGAAACCGCACCGGGCTCCCCACCACATTCCGAACGACCGTCGTGGTCATCGCTCTCGCCTGCCTCTGTGTCGACGTACCGAACTGCGGAAACCGAAGGAGCTACTTCTTGTCCAGGCCCGCCGCGTCGACGGTGGGCTTACCTGCCTTGGTCAGTACGTCGTTGAGCGGGCCGAGATCCGCGAACCCGGCAACAACCGGCGCCTCCTTGGCGATCTCGGCCGTCACCTGGTCCTTGGCCAGCTGCGGGAACTGCGCGGCGACCGGATCGGCCGTCACGGTGATGTTGCCGAAGGCCCGGTCGATCACGGGCGTCTTGAGCGCCTTACCGGTGAGGTCCTTCAGCTGCTTGTTGACCGAGGTTTTCGCGGCGGCCTGATCGGCGTTGATCGCGTCGATCGAACCGACCAGCCCGGCCAGCAACGCCCGGACCGTCTGCGGGTGTTCCTGCAGGAACTGCGTGCGCACGATCAGCACGGTTGTCGGGAACTTGCCTTCCGGCCACAGGGTCTTCTCGTCCAGCAACACCTTCGCCCCGGCGTCCAGGACCAGCCGCGACGACCACGGCTCGGGCAGCCAGGCGGCGTCGACCTCACCCTTCTTGAAGGCGTCGAGCGTTTGGGCGTTCTCCAGGTTGGTGACCTTGACCTTGCCGGTCAGGCCCTTCTCGGCCAGCCACTTCTTCAACGAGACGTCCTGCGTGTTGCCGAGCTGCGGCGTCACCACGGTCTTGCCGGTCAGGTCCTCGGGCTTCGTGATGCCTTCGCGTACGACGAGTTGCGCGCCGCCGGAGGTGGCACCGGCGATCAGACGTACGGCCTCACCCTTGGACTTCGCGTAGGCGTTGATCGCCGGGCCGGAACCGATGAACGTCGCGTCGAGCGAACCACCGAGCAAGGCGCCAACCGCCTCGGGCCCGGCGTTGAACTTGGTCGGCACCAGCTTGGTATCGCCCAGTGCCTTGCTGAACAGGCCCTTGTCGAGGCCGACCAGAGCCGCGGCGTGCGTGACGTTCGGGAAATAGCCGAGGCGGAGTTCGGCGGCCGGACCTTGGTCGGACGCGGCGGCGGGCGCGTCACCGGCGTCCGCGCGGGAGCAGCCGACGGCGAGCAGGGAGACGGCGGCCAAGGCTGCGGTCAGGCGGAGTTTGCTGCGCATGAGGATCTACCTTCAGGTGAACAAAGACGTGAAATTCAGGGGATTTACTGCTATTTGAGGCCGAAAACCACACCAGGTGGCAGAACCACCTGGTGTGTGAGGTCAGCGCGGAGTCGCGGTCTCCAGTTCCTTGGCCACCGGCGTTTCGACGGCGACCGGCTCGGCCACCCGCCCGGTCCGGAAGCCACGCACGACCACTGCCGTCCAGGCCGCCAGCACTCCGGCGTACACGAGGTAGCGGAAGCCGTCGGGCGCCTCGATGCCGCTGAGCACCGTGCGGCTGTTGGTGAGGATCAGCACGCCCGCGACGCCAACGCCGAGCCAGCGCGTGGGCAGCCGCGACACCAGCCAGGCCGCCAGCGGCGCGGCGATCACGCCACCGATCAGCAAGGCGCCGACGATGCCGAAGGGAATGCTCTGATTCCGCAGGCCGATCAGGAAGCCGGCACTGGCCGCGATCGCCACCACGAACTCGGCCGCGCTGACCGAACCGACCGTCTTCCGCGGCTCGAGCTTGCCGCTACCCAGCAGGGACGACGTCGCGACCGGACCCCAGCCGCCGCCACCGGTAGCGTCGATGAACCCGGCGAACAGGCCGAGCGGACCGAGGAAGCGCCCACCGACCTTGCCTGGTACGACGGCTCGCACCTTGCCGGTCGCGAACCGGACCAGCAGGTAGACGCCGAGCAACGCGAGCAGGCACGCCACCCAGACTGAGGCCGATTCGGTGGAGAGCCCGGACAGGAAGGTGGCGCCGGCGAAGGCGCCCACGCCGCCGGGCAGGCCGATCAGCGCGACCACCCGCCAGTCGATGTTGCCGAAGCGCCAGTGCGACAGGCCGGAGGCGAGCGTGGTGCCGACCTCGGCCAGGTGCACCGAGGCGGAGGCGACGGCCGGCGTGATGCCGGTGATCAGCAAGGCGGTGGTGGCGGTGACGCCGTAGGCCATGCCGAGGGTGCCGTCGACGAGTTGGGCGATGGAGCCGAGCAAAGTGATCAGGACGAGACGACGCACGGAAGTGATCCTTCGGGCGGAGGGACGACTGGGGTCCGAGGTAAGGCGCCGAAGGTCAACAGCCTGCGGAATTGACGCGCAACAGGTCCACGTGCCGACGGCGCGTGAGCGCGTCGGCGGGACGGTTGGCGGCGATTCGCATGAGTCCATGAAAACCGACAAAGTCCACTCAGATGCTCAGGTATCGCCATCTGAGACAGAAATTCGTCATCCGAGACAGATTGACCCGAATCGGCAAGTCGGAACCACGCGCTTGTCTGCAATCTTCGCCGAAAGCTATGCGCACCCAGGGTCAACCGGGCAGCAAATGCCGAAGCCACACTGGACGGCGCTTTCCAGTGGTCGAACTGTCCGGTTGAGGCCACATTTGTTGCCCCGCGGCAGACCCCTGCGTAGCGTCGCCGGAATCACGATGACAACGTGGTCAATTCGCTGTTACCGCGCCTGCTGAGGAGTTCCAGATGACCGATGACGCCCGCCCGAGCCGCAGGCTGGTCCTGGGTTCGGTAGCCGCCACGGCCGCCTCCGCGTCGGTGGTGAGCGCGCCGGTCGAAGCCGCCGACGAGTCCGCCCAGTGGCCCGCAGGCGGCCCATTGTCGGTTGAACGGCTCACCGTCGAGTACGCCGACGAGCCGCTCGGCATCGACGTCGAGCGGCCACGCCTGGCCTGGATCGCGACGGCGCCCGGCTACGGCGCCACCCAGTCGGCGTACCAGGTCATCGTCGCGTCGAGGCCCGAGCTGCTCAAGCCGGGTCAGGCCGACGTATGGGACTCGGGCAAGGTCGAGACCTCACGGTCGATCGGCGTCCAGTACGGCGGTCCCGCACTGACGGCCCGCACGCGGTACCACTGGCGCGTGCGTCTCTGGGACGGCCGCGGCAGGGTTGGCGCCTGGAGCAAGCCCGCGTGGTTCGAAACCGGTTTGCTCGACGAGGGGTTCGGCAGCGCCTCCTGGATCGGAGCCACGCCCGCCGAGGTCTGGGACCTTGCCGGGGCATCCTGGATCTGGACCGCCACGGCGCCGGCCGGATCACGCTGGTTCCGGCATCGCGCGAGCGTGCCTGCCGGAGTGACGAGTGCGCGCCTGGTCGCGACGGCCGATGACGACTTCACCCTCTGGCTGAACGGCGAGCAGGTGTTGTCCGCGCCCCAGCGAACCGACGGCTGGCGCGTGGCCCAAACGGCCGATGTGACCCACTTGATCGGTACGGCGATCACCTTCGCGGCGGCGGCTACGAATCACCCGGGCCCATCGGTCAATCCCGCGGGGCTGTTGGTCAAGCTGGTGCTCGACACCCCCGACGGCCCGATGGTGGTTACCACGGACAACAACTGGCGTGTGTTCGAGACCGAGGTGCCAGGTTGGACCGCAGCGGACTTCGACGATTCCGGTTGGCCCGCGGCGACAGCCATCGCTCCGTACGGCCAGGGACCGTGGGGCTCAGATGTCGCCGTGAACCGGGAGCAGCCCGCGCCTTTGTTGCGCAGGGCATTCACTTTGGCGAAGCCGGTGACCCGGGCCCGGTTGTACGCCTGCGGACTCGCCTACCAGGACCTGCGGATCAACGGGAAGCGGGTGGGCAACGCCGTACTCGATCCGGGCTTCACCGACTACGACCACACCTTGCTGTACGTGACGCACGACGTGACAGGCCTGCTGCGCAAGGGCGAGAACGCGCTCGGCGCCGAACTCGGCCGCGGGTTCTTCGGCCTCACCACGCCGAACGTCTGGCGCTGGCACCAAGCGCCCTGGAACGGCGAGCCCCGGCTGATCGCACGGCTGGTGGTTGACCACCCGGACGGGACCACCACCGAGATCCGGTCCGACCAGCAATGGCGGGTGACAAACGGCCCGACCGTCTCGAACTCCCTGTTCTCCGGCGAGACGTACGACGCGAGGTTGTTGCCGAAGGCATGGGATACGGCGGGCTTCGACGATGCGGCCTGGACGACGGTGGCGTCACTGCCGGCTCCGCGAGGCACGTTGACCGCCCAGCAGCACGAGCCGATTCGCGTGATCGAGACTGTTGCCCAGAGCAAGATTTCGGCCTTGCGACCGGGTGTGTGGGTGGTCGACTTCGGGCGGACCACGGCCGGTTGGACCCGGCTGCGGGTCGCCGTACCGGCTGGAACGAAGGTAAGCCTGCGGTATGGCGAAACCCTGCGCGAAGACGGCACCGTCGCGGCCGAGAACCCGCACGTGCAGGTGGCACGATTCCAGCTCGACGAGTTCATTGCCGCGGGCAACGGCGTCGAGGAGTGGGAGCCGCGCTTCTCCTACAAGGGATTCCGGTATGTCCAGGTCGAGGGCGTGACCGAACAACCCGGCCTGGTGATGCGAGTGGCGCACTCGGATGTTCGGGAGGTGACGTCGTTCAGCGCGAGCCGGCCGCGGTACGAGCTGCTCGAGAAGACGATGCGCCGGACCGTGCTGAACAACCTGCACGGCATTCCGACCGACACCCCGACGTACGAGAAGAACGGCTGGACCGGCGATGCCCAGGTTGGTGCGCCGACGATGGCAGCCACGCTCGACATGGCCCGGTTCTTCACCAAATGGCTGAGCGATCTACGCGACAGCCAGGTGGAATCCGGCCAGCTGCCGGTGATCGTGCCGAGCGGCGGCTGGGGCTATCGCGAACTCGCCCCGGCCACCGAGTGGACCACCGTGTATCCGTTCGTGCTGCGCGAGATGCACCGCTGGTACGGCGACGAGCGGTTGCTCGCGGAGCACTGGGAGCCGGTCCTGCGGTACCTCGACTGGGAACTGGGCCGGGTCACGGACGGGTTGTCCCCGACCGTGCTCGGCGACTGGATTCCGCCCGGCTCCGACGGTCCGCCGCCGGAGGACCCGCGGATCACGGCCACGTCGTACCTGCATCGCGCGTTGATCGCGATCGCCGAGGTGGGCGAGCTGACTGGGCGCGGAGATGACGCCTCGCGCCTTCGGCAGGCCGCCGCGGGGTTGAAGGCCGGACTCAACGCGGCCTTCCTCGACACCACGCGCGGGTTGTACCGGACCGCTCGGGATCCCGGCTACCGGCAGACCTCGAACGCCGTACCGCTCGCCTTTGGGTTGGTGCCGGACGAGTTCGTACCGCGAGTGGTGGAGAACCTGGTCGCCGACATCACCGCGCGCGGTGACCACCTGAACACCGGGTGCCTCGGCGTCGTGACCTTGCTGCCGGTGCTGACGCGGTACGGGCATGCGGACGTGGCGGCGAAGCTCGCGCTGCAGCGGACGTACCCGAGCTGGGGGTACTGGCTGGACAGCGGCGCCGACACGATGTGGGAGATGTGGGAGACCACCACCCGGTCGCGGAACCACTACTTCCACGGCACGGTCGCGCAGTGGCTGCTGGAGAACGTCGCGGGCGTGCGGAACGCCGCAGGCGGTTGGCAACGCCTGGTGATCCGGCCGGACGCGCGGAGCCAGGTGACCTGGGCCGCGCTCAAGACGGACACGGTTCGCGGGCGGGTGGCGGCGTCGTGGCGTCAGACCGGACGGGTCTTGCACCTGGAGGCGCAGATCCCGGTTGGCGCGACGGCCGAAATCCACGTCCCGGCCGCGCGGGCCGCCGACGTCTCGGTGGTCCCAGCGCCGTACGCGGGTCCGCCGCGCTACGAGGCCGGTTACGCCATCTACACGGTTGGCTCGGGCCACTGGCATTTCGTCACCCGCTCAGCCTGATACCAAGGTGCCGTCGGGCGGTACTTTCGTCGGTACCTTGCGCGCGAAGCCAGCCCTAGGCTCGGGGACATGCTTGACGTCAGGGGTATCTCGTACGTGCTGTGCGACGAACCGGCCGACGTCGTCCGGCGCGACCTGCGGGCCATTTCCGGCGACCTGCACTGTACGACGGTGATGCTGCTCGGCGCGGACGCCAACCGGCTGGCGGAAGCGGCCGAGGTGGCACTGGGGATCGGCCTCGACGTGTACGTGCGGCCATACCTGGAGAACGCGCGGGCCTCGGAGGTGCTGGCGCATCTTGGTGGGGTGGCCTTGGTGGCGGAGCGCCTCCGGGTGGCGTATCCGGGTCAGGTCACTCTGCTGGTGGGTAGCGAGTTCTCCCTTACCAGCAAGGGGATGCTTCCCGGGCCGGCGTTGTTCCTGCGCTTGCAGGTGCTGATCCGGCCGCGGCTGCGGCGGCTGTACGACCGGCGGATCACGCGCAAGCTCAATCGCCTGCTGGGTGCGGCTCTGACCGTGGCGAGGCAGCACTTCACCGGGCCGATCACCTACGCGTCGGGGTACTGGGAGAACGTGGATTGGTCGGGGTTCGACCTGGTCGGCGTGAACCTCTACCGGATGGGTGACGACCACACGGCGTACGAGGATCGTCTGCGCCGGTTGGTCAAGGAGTCGGAGCGGCCTGTCGTGGTGACCGAGTTCGGTTGTGGGGCCTTTGTGGGGGCGGATCGCCGTGGGCCGGGGTCGTTCCTGATCGTGAACTGGTTCAGCGATCCGCCGCGGATCAAGGACGGCTTTGTCCGGGACGAGCAGACCCAGGCCGGCTACCTGGGCGAGCTGATCGAGTTGTACGCGCGCTCCGGCGTGCACGGGTGCTTCGTTTACACCTTCGCCTCGCCGGGATTCCCGCATCGCGTCAATCCGGCCGTCGACCTGGACATGGCGGGATTCGGCGTGGTCAAGACTTCTCCGGACGATCCGGGCCAGTGGCAGCCCAAGGCCGCCTTCCACGAAGTCGCCAACCGCTACGCCCGTCCCCTCACCCGCCAACTGCCTGGACCGGCCTCGGCGCGGGCGGATTCGGAGGGAGGGCGGAGTACGAAATACGCTGGGGTGGTGGAGACGAAGGAGCGGCGGCGGCTTGACGTCGTGAGTCATGTCCAGCGCAGCACCCGGATGACCGCTGGGCAGCAACGGGCGTGGACCGAGATCTGGCCGCGCATCGGCCGCCGGCTGACCGATATCCCGCCCGGTCCGGTGGACTTCGACTCCTGGTTCGGCCGTTCCGCGCCGGTTGTGCTGGAGATCGGCTCGGGCATGGGCGATTCCACCGCCAAGCTCGCGGCCGCGGCGCCGGAGCTCAACCACCTCGCGGCCGAGGTCTACCAGGCGGGCCACGGTCAGCTGATGCTCTGGGCCGAACGAGCCGAGATCTCCAACCTGCGCCTGCTGCTCGGTGACGCCGTCATCTTCTTGATGGACCACGTCCCGGCCGGCACGTTGCACGGCGTGCGCATCTACTTCCCCGACCCGTGGCCGAAAAAGCGCCACCACAAGCGCAGGCTGATCCAGCCCGACTTCGTGGCGCTGGTGGCGTCGAAGCTCGCGCCGGGTGGCACGTTGCACCTGGCCACCGACTGGGCCGAGTACGCCGACCAGATGCTCGCCGTCTGCACGGCCGAACCGCTGCTCGAGAACCAGTACGACACCTGGGCCCCGCGGCCGAAATGGCGCCCGATCACCAAGTTCGAAACTCGCGCCCACCGCGAATCCCGCCCCACCCAGGACCTCATCTTCACCCGCCGGGCCTAGGGTCGTATTGCCTTCCCGCGGGTCACCAGGCCGCCGCGGGTAAGCGGACTGGGAGTGAGGTGGTCTCGGCGATCACCTGGGTGAGGCGGCGGGCGGCTCGTACATGGCCGACTACCAGCGGGTGGGTGCCGTCTTCGAAGTCGGTTGGCTCAAGCCAGTCGGTGGTGTCGACGTACACCGTGCGGTCGTGTTCCTTCGCCGCGGCCTCGATCTCATCCGCGAGGTATCCGCCGAACGGACGCATCGCGAACAACCAGGCCTCCGGATACGCCTCCCGGACCTGGGCGAGATACGTGCGGTACGCCGGGCGGAAGGCCTCGGCGCCGAAGCGGTTGTCGTTCGTACCGAGGTTGATGACGATGACGTGCGGGTCCTCGCGACGCGCCTCGGAGCCGTGGAAGTTCCAGCCGAAGGTCTCCCCTGCGGGGGGTACGCCGCCTGACCCCGGGCGAATCACGCCCTGGCTGCCAAAACCGAGCTGGTCCGCGTCGGCGCCGAAGGCCCGGGCGGTCAGCGCCGCGAAGGTCATCCGGCCGTCCGCGCCGTACGGGCCCATGGCGAGGTTCAACGCGCGTACGCCCTGGGTGATCGAGTCGCCGAAGAACATCATCCGGACGTCACTCGGCGCCGGGCCCTCGACAACCTGACCTCCTCGCGCCAACTCGAACCCGCTGAGGATGATGGCGGACTCCAGCGGCGGCGTCCATCGGTTGGCGTATTCGTGCACGTCCTTCACGGTGAGCTCGACCGTATGCGGACCGGGCCCGAGCCGCCGGGGAGCCAGCCGAACGCGCGTCCGGTCCACGGTGCGCAGAACCGGCCGGGCGCCGTCGACCGACACCCAGATCTGCCCGGGCCGGCTGATCGTGCTGACGTCGAAGCAGCCGGTCAACGTCCGCCCAGTGAAGCGAAACACCACCCGGCTGCCGGAGTTCACAGTCGCTCGGGCGTTGCCCTTGGCCGTGGAGTAGTCGCCCCAGGAGCCGACGTACCGGATCCGTTCGTCCGCCGCCGCCACCCACACCGCACCCGATCGTGCCCGCACTCGCCGCACGCCATCCCCTCCCAGAAGTCCCCCGGCAGTCTCCCCCCTTCTAACGCTGAGCGCCCACCACATGACCGCCTTCGGCCACCCAGGCCCAAAAGGAGAGAGAACTCAGTCGTCCCAGAAGAGGCGGTTGACGACGGCGCGGGCGCGGCGGGTTCGGCGGCGGTAGTCGTCGGAGAAGCGGCTCGACTCCCCCGGCGGATAACCACAGATCTGCGCGACCGCCGCCAGATCGCGCGGATCCTGCGGCAGCGAATCCCCCGGCCGGGCCCGAACCAGCATGTTGGCGTTGCGAACCCGCGTCGCCAGACACCACGCCGTCCGAAGCACATCCGCATCACGCCGTACGACGAGACCGGCGTCGACCGCGGCCTCGAGCGCCCCCAGCGTGCGGGTAGTGCGCAGCCCCGGAACCTCCCGGGCCTCCCGCAACTGCAGGAGTTGCACGGTCCACTCGATATCGGCCAATCCCCCCGGCCCGAGCTTGGTATGGGTCGCGGGATCGGCACCACGCGGCAACCGTTCGGCATCCACCCGGGCCTTGATCCGGCGGATCTCCACCACATCGCTTTCCGGTATGCGTTCGGCCGGATAGCGTAGGCCGTCGATCAACTCGCGGAAGGCCTTGCGCAGTTCGGCATCACCCACGAGCGGATCCGCCCGGAGCAAGGCCTGGGCCTCCCACACGGCCGACCAGCGCGCGTAGTACGACGCGTAGGAGGCGAGCGTCCGGACCAACGGACCCTGGCGCCCCTCCGGGCGGAGATCCGCGTCGATGGCGACGGCCGGATCCGACCCGGGAATCGCGAGCAGGCGCCGGAGCTCGGTCGCCACCTGGGTCGCGAAATCGGTCGCGCGCCTTTCGTCGGCTCCCGGCAGCGGGTCGTGCACGAACATCACGTCGGCGTCGCTGCCGTAACCGAGCTCGTGTCCGCCGAACCGGCCCATCGCGACTATCGCCATCCGGGTCGGCTCATCCCCGTTGAAGACCGGGCCGGACGCTACTGCCCGGCGCGCGATCTCCAAGGCCGCACTAAGCGTCGCGGCGGTAATGACAGTCAAGGCCTCGCCAACCGCCTCAACCTCGATCAACCCGGATAAATCGGCCGCAGCCACCCGGAACAACTCCCGACGCCGTACGGCGCGCACGGCCGCCGCAGCCATCTCGGGAGCCTCGTGGCGGCGACCAGCCGCAAGCATCTCGTTGAGCAGAGCATCCGCCGTACGTGGCATTAGCTCCCGCTCGTCCGCAAGCATCGCCGTAGCCTCGGGAGCGCGCTTAAGCAGGTCGACGGCGTACCGCCCGCTCGCGAGCAGGTGGGCTAGGCGCTCGGCCGAAGCACCTTCATCCCGGAGCTGGCGCAGGTACCACGGGGTGGAGCCGAGCGAGTCGGAGATCGTCCGGAAGGCAAGCAGACCCGCGTCAGGGTCAGGCGACTCCGCGAACCACCCGAGCATCGCCGGCAACAGCGCCCGCTGGATCGACGCCCGCCGCGAAACGCCGTCCGACAAGGCCTGGATATGCCGCAACGCCGAGGCCGGGTCGTTGTACCCAAGAGCACCTAGACGTTGCTTAGCTGCCTCAGGCGTCAGCCGCACTTCCTCGCCGGGGATACGCGCAACAGCCGCCAGAAGCGGTCGGTAGAACAACTTCTCGTGCAGCCGCCGGACCTCCAGCGCGTGCTTCTTCCAGGCACTAGTCAGATCCGCCACCGGAGCCTTGGTGAACCCTAGTGAGCGTCCGAGGCGGCGCAAGTCGGCTTCGTCGTCTGGAACCTGGTGAGTACGCCGCAGCCGGTAAAGCTGGATCCGGTGCTCCATAGACCGCAAGAACCGGTACGCGTCCGCAAGCACTGCGCCGTCGGTTCGGCCGACATAACCCGAGTTAGTGAGCTGCTCCAGCGCGATCAAGGTAGTGCCGCTCCGGACGGCCGAGTCGCTCCGACCGTGCACAAGCTGCAGCAGCTGTACGGCGAACTCGACGTCGCGTAGGCCACCCGGACCAAGCTTGAGCTGGCGATCCGCGTCCGCCGCGGGGATGTGGTCGACCACGCGGCGGCGCATCGCCTGTACGTCGTCCACAAACCCATCCCGGTCGGCGGCTGACCACACGAACTCGGCCGTCTGGTGGACGTACTGCTGGCCGAGTTCGAGATCGCCTGCTACCGGCCTGGCCTTCAGCAGCGCCTGGAACTCCCAGGTCTTGGCCCAGCGCTTGTAGTACGCGAGGTGGCTGTCCAGCGTCCGCACGAGCGGACCCGCCTTGCCTTCGGGTCGCAGCGCCGCGTCGACCGGCCAGAGCGTGCCTTCGGCGGTGTGGTCGGAGCAGATCCGCATGACCGCCGCCGCGAGTTGGGTCGCGGCCTTGATCGCCGGGGCCTCGGGCTGTCCCTCGACCGGCTCGGCCACGAACAGCACGTCCACGTCGCTCACGTAGTTCAGCTCGCGCCCACCGCATTTGCCCATGGCGATGATCGCCAGCCGGCAATCGGCCGCCTTCGGATGCATGGCCCGGGCGATCTTCAGCGCGGCGTCCAGCGCGCCACCCGCAAGATCCGCGAGTACGACGGCCACCTCGTCGACCAGCAGGCCCTCGGCCAGATCGCGAGCCGCCAACCGCAACAACAACCGCCGATACTCGATCCGCAAAGCGTCGACCGGGTTCTCGGCCTCGACGGCCGTCGCCAGACAGGCGGCAACGTCGTCCGGCGTCGGGTGGTTCGCGGCGAGCGCGGGATCGGCCAGGTCGTACCAATGCCGGGGATGAACCGTGAGATGCCGGCCCAGCGCCTCACTCGCGCCGAGTACGACGGTGAGGCGGTGCCGGAAGTCCGGGTCCACCTCCAGGCAGCGCGCGAACGCGGCGACATCGTGGCCGCCGTCGGCCAACGCCTCGGCCATTCCGGTCAGGCTCTGCAGGGCCAGATCAGGGTCCGCCGTCGCGGCCAAGGCCGCCAGCAGGTCCTCGGTAGCCATCGGACTATGCCGATCGAGCGAGTCCAGCCGGTCGAACAACCGGGCCGCCCGCTCGGGATCCGCGAAGCCGAGCCGGACCAGTCGCCCGGCATTGCTGATGAGCCGCGATTCCGCCACGCCGCTCAGGCTATCCAGTGCCGCACTATCGGGGCATCATTCCCTGCATGGTCGAGTTCACGGGATCGCTTTCGTTGCGCGGGACGATCGTCTGGTTCACGCCCGACCAAGGCGGCCGCGTCTCCGGACCGCCCGTGCCGGACTACGACTACGACTACGTCGCGACCGCCTACGTACCGCCGCGGACCGCGGACGCGAACCAGGCCGGCATCGCGCTGAGCCGGTTCGCCCCGGGCGCCTGGCGCTCCCCCGCCGAAGGCCTGCTCGCCGCCGCCCCCGACGCCCGCGCCCAGCACATCTCGCCCGGCTCGATCGTGGTCATCACCGAGGGGACCCGCCCGGTCGGCCTGTTCACCATCGCCGAGGTCGAGCAGATCACACCAGTCACCGTGTCCGCCGAGGCCCTGTCCGTCTGAATCGACCTTGGGTCAGAAAGCGACGGTCACGGCGCGGTGGAAGGTAGTAAGTTGCCGAGCATGCGCATCTTCCGTCGTACGCAGACCCTGTCCGTCGCCGGCGCTCTGTTGCTCACCGGCCTGATCGCCCCGACCGCCTCCGCCACCTCGGCCGCGCCCGCGCCCGCCGACGCCGCGGCGAAGCGGATCATCCAGCACTGCGTCTACACCCCGACGCCGGAGAACCCGGCGGCCCGGCCGGTCCAGCGCCCATTCCCGTACGCGCTGGCCGTCGGCCACGTGCCCGCCACGATCCGGACCAACCACGGCACGATCAAGCTGCTGCTCGATCGCCGCAATGCGCCCTGCGCCGTGCACAACCTGATCCACCTGGCCCAGAGCCGGTTCTACGACAAGACCGAGTGCTTCCGGCTGACGAACTCGGCCCGGCTCGGCGTACTGCAGTGTGGTGACCTGATCCGCCAGGAGGTCGGTGGACCCGGCTACAAGTTCGACGACGAGGTGACCGGCAAGGAGAAATACCCGCGCGGCACGATTGCCATGGGCAACCAGGGCCCGGGCACCAACGGCAGCGAGTTCTTCATCGTGCACAGCTTCGCCAACATCTCGCCGAACTACACCGTGATGGGCCGCGTCATCACCGGTATGCACGTGCTCGACAAGATCGTTGCCGGCGGCATCATCGACGTGAACGGCCCGAACGACGGCCTGCCGAAGCTGCCCGTGCACATCCTCTCGATCCGCCTCGGCTGATCCTCAAGTAGTCAGCCCTTTTAGACGCCACGCCGCCTCCACCAGCTCGGCGCGGTCCACCGCCTCGGCGAAACTCAGCCGCAGGTACGCCGCGGGTGGTTCCGCCGCGAAGTACCGGCGGCCCGCGCTGACCGCCACACCCTGAGCGCGAGCGGTACCGGCGATCACTTGATCGTCGGTACCGCCCGGCAGGCGGATCCACAGATGCAGCCCACCCACCGGCAGCCGATCGAGCTGCCAGTCGGGCCGTTCGCGCTCGATCGCGCCGGCGAGTTCACGGCATCGCTCGCGCAACGCCACCGACAGCGCCCGCAGGTGCCGGTCCCAGGCCGGCGCCGAGAGCAACTCCAGCGCCGCCTCCTGCAACGGGCGGCTCACGAAGAAGTCATCCACCTGGCGCACCGCGCGCATCCGCTCCAGCACGGGCCCGCGAGCGATCACCGCGCCGATGCGCAGACTGGGCGCGGCCGGTTTGGTCAACGAGGTGACCTGTACGACCGTGCCGTCGCGATCCTCTGCGAGCAAAGACCGCGGCGCCGGACCACCATGGCCGAGATGCCTGGCGAAGTCGTCCTCGACCACGAAGGCGCCCGCGGCCCGGGCCACTTCGACAACCTGACGCCGTCGTTCGGGCGCAAGTACGGCACCGGTCGGGTTGTGGGAATTCGGCTGGCAGTAGAACACCCGCGCACCGGTCATCGCGAACGCCTCGGCGAGCAGTTCTGGCCGTACGCCATCGGCATCCAGCGGTACCGGCACCGGGCTCAACCCGGCCGCCCGAGCCGCCGCGAGGGCTCCTGGATACGTCGGCGACTCCACCAGCACGGGACTACCCGGACCCGCGATCGCCCGGAAGGCCATCGACAACGCGCTCTGACCGCCGGCCGTGATCAGGACGTCGTCCGCTGTGACGTCCGCGCCCGCCGCGGTGGCGAAGACGGCTCGCAACGGCGCAAGTCCGGCCACCGGCGCCCGGTCCCACGCATCTGGCCGGCGAGCAGCTCGAGCCAGCGCGGCGCTCAACGCCCGTACGGGCTGTAGCGATCGGTGCAGGTAGCCGCCGTTCAGCAGAATGGTCCCGGGCGCGGGCGGCCCGAACGTGTCGGTGATCGCCCGGACATCAACCATGCGATCGGTCAGCGCCACCGTTTGCCACGCGGTATCCGCGACCTCGTCGGCGCTACGGGACCGGGCGGCAACGAACGTACCGCTACCGGGCCGAGTCAGTACGACGCCCTCGGCGGTCAGCTGGGCGATCGCCCGCGACACCGTGCCCGGGCCAACGCGGTAGCGCTGCATCAACTCCCGGCTGCTGGGAAGCCGGTCGCCCGCGGCCAGCTCCGCGATCAGCTTGCGCAGACCGCTCACCAGCTCCGCCGTAGTGCTACTGTCTGACATGAGAGCCAACAATAGCGCTACTGAGCGTACGACGGCACCGCTACTGGACATCGAGGCACTGCGAGCCGATACCCCGGGCGTCGCCGAGGTCATTCACCTGAACAACTCGGGTTGCGGCCTGCTGGCCACGCCGGTGCTGGAGACGATGCTCGAGCACCTCCGGCTGGAGGCGCGGATCGGTGGTTACGAGGCCTCGGCGGCCCGGAGCGCGGAGGTCCAGGGGTTCTATGCGGAACTGGCCGCGCTGATCAACGCCCAACCCCGCAACATCGCCTTCGCAAGCAGTGCGACGCACGCCTACTCCACCGCCTTGTCGGCGATCGCGTTCGAACCGGGCGACGTCATTCTGACCACCCGGAACGACTTCATCTCCAACCAGATCGCGTTCCTCTCGCTGCGGAAGCGGTTCGGCGTCCGCGTCGTACACGCGCCGGACCTGCCCGAAGGCGGCGTGGACGTCGACGCGATGGCCGCGCTGATGCGGTCGGAGCGGCCACGGCTGGTCGCGGCCACGCATATTCCGACCAACTCGGGACTGGTCCAGCCGATCGCCGAGATCGGACGGCACTGCCGCGAGCTCGACCTGCTCTACCTGGTCGACGCGTGCCAGTCGGTTGGGCTCTACCCGATCGATGTGGAGGAGATCGGCTGCGACCTGCTCACCTCCACCTGCCGCAAGTTCCTCCGCGGACCGCGCGGCTCGGGCTTCCTGTACGTCTCGGACCGGGTACTCGAAGCCGGCCACGAGCCGTTGTTCGTCGACATGCGTGGCGCCCGGTGGACCGGCCCGGACACCTATCAGGCCGTCGAAACCGCCGGCCGCTTCGAGGAATGGGAGTTTCCTTACGCCACGGTCCTCGGTTGCGCCGCCGCCGCGAGGTACGCCCGCCAGGTAGGCGTGGAGGTCGTTGCGCAACGATCCCCCGCGCTAGGCGCCGAACTGCGCGAACTACTCGCGGAAATCCCCGGCGTCGCCGTACTGGATAGAGGCCGAGTCCTCGGTGCCATGGTCACGTTCAGCATTGAAGGCTGGCAGGCCGAACCGTTCAAAGCCGCGATGGACGCCCGCCGGATCAACTCGGCACTCAGCTTCCGCGAATTCGCCCAGTTCGACTTCGCCGACAAAAACGTCACCTGGTGCTTGCGCTTGTCGCCGCATTACTACAACACCTCCGACGAACTCGCGGAAGTCGCCGCAGCCGTCGCGGAATTGGCCCGCGTCAGACCATGACGACTACCACCGACACCTCGCCGGGGCTTTGGCGGAACGGCGATTTCCTGCGGTTCTGGTTCGGTGAGACCTTGTCGTTGCTGGGCAGCCAGGTGACGAATCTGGCTTTGCCGCTCACCGCCATTCACGCCTTCGACGCCAGCGACGAACAGGTGGGCCTACTGCGCTTCCTCCAGTTGGTGCCGTACCTCGGTCTCGCCTTGCTCTTCGGCGTCTGGATCGACCGGGTGCGGCGCCGCCCGGTGATGCTCGGCGCGAATCTGACCCGGATGGTGCTGCTCGCGTTGATCCCGGCGCTGTACTGGCTGGACGCGCTGAACCTGACCACGCTGCTGCTGATCGCCTGCACGGTCGGCATCGCCTCGGTGCTGTTCGACGTGAGCTGGATGTCGTACGTCCCAGCCCTGGTCGGCGATCCCCGCCACTACGTGGAGGCCAGCGCCAAGCTCGGCATCAGCTCCTCGGCGGCCGACGTGGCCGGGCCGGGACTGGCCGGTGCGCTGGTCAGCGCGCTCACCGCGCCAGTTGCTCTGGTGGTAGACGCGTTCTCCTATTTGGTTTCCACGGTGTCGCTGTTGCTCATCCGCGCCCGCGAACCACGCCCTGAACCGGCCGAACGCCATCTGCGGACCGAGTTCCGCGATGGCGTGCGCTGGGTCTTCGGAAACTCCATCCTGCGGGCGCTCGCGCTGATCGGGTTCTGCTGCAACTTCTCGATGGTGACGGTGTGGACGATGTTCCTGCTGTACGGCACGAACGACCTCCAGCTCAGCGCCCGTACCCTCGGCTTCATCTTCGCGGCAGCCTCCCTCGGCGGCCTGATCGGCGCAACCACCTCGCGCCGCATCATCGCGCGCTTCCCACTGGGCCGCGTCTACCTCGTGGCCCAAAGCGCGTTGCTGCTCGGCCCGTCCCTGATCCCGCTGGCCGGTGGACCGCGTCCGGTAATGGTGTCGCTGTTCGTACTCTCGTTCTTCACGACCTACCTGGGCCTCGGCGTGGCCGGGGTCATCATCGTCAGCCTGCGGCAAACGGTCACACCTCAGTCGATGATGGCCCGCATGACCGCAGTGTTCCGCACCCTGCTCTTCGGCGGCGGGGCCCTCGGCGGCCTAACCGCCGGCCTCCTAGCAGGCGCCCTAGGCCCCCACACCGCCCTAACCCTCGCCGCCCTAGCCTCCGCCGCAGTAATCCTCCCCCTAGCCCTCTCCCCCATCCCCCGCCTAACCCGCCTACCGACCCCATAGCGCCTCCTCCGACGAGCTGACTGGCAGCGCCCGCGAGAGACCCCAACGAGACAGTGGCTGGCCACGCGCAAGGTGGGTTACCACCTGGGATTCCGAGGTGGTAACCCACCGGCCCAATGGCCAGCCACGCGCACGACACCCACGACCGAGGTACGAACAGCCGTACTTCGGGTGTCCCGGCCGGCCCGCTACCGCGGTTTGGCACGACTGCCCGGTTTTGGGCTGCCCACTGCCGAGTTGTTTGACGGCTACCCGGTTGCAGCCAGGTACTCGTACAAAAACTCGGCAGCCGACCCAAAAGCCGGTACCCGCCAACGTCAACCACCGTATTCCGCGTCCGACCGTCGGAAAAGATCCACCCGCGCCACCCATCAACGGCGCCACCCACCAACGAACCCGGCCCCCTACCGACCGGCACGACCGGCGCTACGTGCGGACCGCCGGCGCTCCAGCATGCGGAACATCCGGAGCCCGGGCAGACCTCACCCGTCCCCCTGATAGCTGCCGACCTGACAATTCGAAAGACCTCAGGGGGACGGGTGCCAACCGAAGTCCGCCGAGGTCCAGCGGTGTCCACCCGCTTCGACGGATCGAGCCCCACCCCCAACCGCTCGGGCATAAAGCGGCGGGACGGCGGGACGTTGCAAAAAGGCTGGCTAAAGAACAGGAAGGAGCTTGTTGAGTTCGAAAGGGGTGACTTGTTTGCGGTAGTCGGCCCATTCGGCGCGCTTGTTGCGGAGGAAGAAGTCGAAGACGTGCTCGCCCAGCGTCTCCGGGACCAGCTCGGACTCCTCCATCGCGTTGATCGCCTCGGCGAGGCTGCTCGGCAAGGGCTTGATCCCAAGCGCGCGGCGTTCGCGATCGGTGAGGGACCAGACGTCGTCCTCGGCCTCTCGCGGCAGGTCGTAGCCTTCCTCAATACCCTTCAGCCCAGCCGCGAGCATCAACGCGAACGCCAGATACGGATTAGCCGCCGAATCCAGCGAGCGGAACTCCACCCGGCTGGACTGGCCCTTCTGCGGCTTGTACATCGGCACGCGTACGAGGGCCGAGCGGTTGTTGTGCCCCCAGCAGACGTACGACGGGGCCTCGCCGCCACCGGCCAGCCGCTTGTACGAGTTGACCCACTGGTTCGTGACCGCGGTGATCTCGGCCGCGTGCCGGAGCAACCCCGCGATGAACGCGCGCCCCGTCTTCGACAGCTGGTACTGCGCGCCGCCTTCGAAGAACGCGTTCCGGTCGCCCTCGAACAGCGACATGTGCGTGTGCATACCCGAGCCCGGGTGGTCGCTCAGCGGCTTCGGCATGAACGAGGCGTAGATGCCCTGCGACAGCGCGACCTCCTTCACGACGACCCGGAACGTCATGATGTTGTCCGCGGTGGACAGCGCGTCCGCGTAGCGCAGGTCGATCTCCTGCTGACCCGGACCGCCCTCGTGGTGGCTGAACTCGACCGAGATGCCCATCGACTCGAGCATCGTGATCGCCTCGCGGCGGAAGTCGTTGCCGATGCCCTGAGGGGTGTGGTCGAAGTACCCGGACGAGTCGACCGGCTCCGGCGTCGTACCGGGCGCACCCATCAGCGACTTGAACAGGTAGAACTCGATCTCGGGATGCGTGTAGAAGGTGAAGCCCAGATCGGCGGCCTTGGCCAGCGTCCGCTTCAGCACGTACCGGGGATCGGCGTACGACGCGGAGCCGTCCGGCATGTTGATGTCGCAGAACATCCGGGCCGTGCCCATCGTCTCGCCACGCCACGGCAGGATCTGGAACGTCGAGGGGTCCGGCTTGGCCAGCATGTCCGCCTCGGTCACCCGGGCGAATCCCTCGATCGCGGAACCGTCGAACCCGATGCCCTCGGCGAAGGCGCCTTCCAGCTCGGCCGGGGCCACCGCCACCGACTTGAGGAACCCGAGCACGTCGGTGAACCAGAGCCGGACGAACCGTACGTCGCGCTCCTCGAGCGCGCGCAGCACGAATTCCTGCTGCTTGTCCATCGGCGTGGTCCGCCTTCCTGTCCGGTACCGCTGCGAGGTACAACAAAGTGCGTCAGGCGCGATCATGCCATTAGCGCCTCACACAGTCTGCCGCGACCGTGTTAACTCGACGTTACGTCGGCTAAGCACGGCAACGGGGAGCCGTAAACTGGCGACGTGCCCGAGCCCGTGGAGACGAAGAGCCTGCCGATTCTCATCTTCGACGGCGACTGCGGATTCTGTACGACGAGCGCTCGCTGGCTGCAACGCCGGCTCCGGTCCGACGTGGCCGTCGAGCCCTGGCAGTTCACCGACCTCGTGGCGTACGGGACCACGCCGCAGCGAGCGACGTACGAGGTGATCTGGGCGGACGCCGACGGCGAGCTGTACGGCGGCGCGCAGGCCTTCGCGCGCTGGCTGATCCACACCGGCGGGCTCTGGTCGGTCCCGGGTGCCGCGCTGACGTTGCCGCCGATCCGCTGGCTGGCGGCGGGCGTTTACCGGCTGATCGCGAACAACCGCCAGCGCATGCCCGGCGGTACGCCCGCGTGCGCGTTACCACAGCCACCAAAACCCTAGGTTCCCTTGCGGGCAACGGAATTCGACTCCGCCGGGTGTCGTTTCAGAGGGCGCAACGGGTCTGGGGAAGAGATACCGAAGCCTGGCCGGATCGCAACCGCATAGTGACCACTTACCCCTAGTGTCGGCACGTGCAGATGATCTTCCAGACCGCCCTCGGCCTCGCGGCGATGATCTGCGTCTGGCATCTCGCCCGCACGATCAAGCAGTCCAGCCACCATCGGCGAACCGGTCAGCCCGTGGCCGTGCCCGACGCGCTCGGGCGCCGGTGGGTGCCGATCCCGGAACTGGGGTTCGGCATGTTCGCGTTCTGCTTCACCGGGCTGGTGACGCTCGGCCTGCGCGCTGACGGCGGAACCACGCTGCCGATGAAGCAGGTGCTGTTCGCCGCCGTCATCTTCGGGTACGCCGGCGCCGCCCTGTCCCGCGTCGTCCGCACCCCCGGCCCAGCCGGCCGCCGCGTCCCCCTCCGCGCCGGCCTGCTCCTCGGCCTCCCCGCCCTCTTCGGCGTAGTCTTCGGCCTCTCCAGCGTCACCTGACGCAGGTCCGGAAGGCCATCGTGGCGTCGGCTGGGACGCCGGCACCCCGCGCCCTGCTGGCGTCTCGCGAGTGCGGCCGTTTTTGCGCGGCTTGGTTGTTAGGCGGTGGCTGGGGTCTTCGTGGAGCGGCGGCGGGCGGCTAGGCGGCGGCAGTTGGGGACGATGCGCTCCAGCGGGGCGAAGGCGAGCCAGCAGACCACCGTGGGCAGGAAGTGAATCAGCAGGATGGCCGTGTTCGCGAGGTGGAAGCCGATGAAGAAGAGCGCGCCGATCAACTGCCAGCGGCCCTTCAGCCACAGGATCACCGGCGACAGCAGTTCCGCGATGAACCCGATGTGCTGCATCACCGTCAGCATCCACGGGTAGTTCAGCAGCCACTCGCCCACCGGATGCGGCCGCCGCACGATCGCCCAGGTGAGGGTGGCACTGCCCGGCCAGGCGAAGGTCCAGTGCGCGCTGCGCATCTTCGCGACGGCCGAGAGGAAGTACGTCGCGATCACGGAGATCTGCACGAACCGGATCACCCAGCCGGCCGACTCGCTGCGCCGCTGGTCGTCGTACGGCGAACCCGAGCGCCAGCCGCGCACGGCGCCAACCGTCGGCAGCAGCCAGAGCGCCATCACCAGCGCCAGGTGGTCGTGATCGACCTTGCCGTCACTCATCCCGATCAGCACCCACCAGGTGAACGCCGGCGCGATGATCCAGCCGGCGATCCGCGGCAGCACGTTCGCCGCGCCGATCAGGCACGCCACGATCAGTACGACGTACAAGGTGGTGGTGATCGGTACGGACGGCTTCGGCAGTTCGAAGACGCGCGCGAGCCAAAGCGGCTGGTACAGCCCGGGTGATTCACCCTTCAACCGGGTGTCCCGCACAAACGCGTGCATGTCGAGAATGACGAACAAGTAGAGGATCGTGCGCAACCAGGCGATCCGCGCCAACGCGATCGGCGCGGTGAACCAGCCCGCGATCCGGCCCGTGAGTTTCGTCGGGGCAGCGGTCAGGTCGCTCATCGCCGCACCTGCCAGGTCGCGAGAATCTCGGACGTCGGCGGACCGGCCACGCGGCCGCCGACGAGAGTGGTGGTGTCGCGGATCAGCTCGAGCCGAACGTACTTGGGCTTGTCCGGGTGCTTGCGCGCCCATCCGTCGGCGACGGCCTGCAGCAAGGACGGATCGGCCTGGATGTTGCCCGTACGGGCCTCGATCTCGGCTCGCGCGATGCCGGCGCCTTCGATGTTGAGCGGTACGTCGACCGTGGTGCCGGCGTCGGTCACGGCTGAGATGCGGGTGAAGGTGACCGACTCGTCGTCCGCGACGACCATCGCGTACTGCGACATCGGGCCGAACGGCCAAAGATCGTCACTACCGCGCACCGAACCGTGTACCAGCGCCACGATGCCGATCAGCGCGAGCACGACCCGTACCGCCTTGCCCTTGGTCCCCAGCCGGATCGTCTCCGGTTCAGCCCGCTTCTCCACGCCGGTCATTACACACCAGCGAAGGTTTCAGCCGGATCTCGGTAGGGGATTTTCCAATACATGACGCCCTCCGAAAGAAACTTCCGCCTGACTCGTCGCGGCGTGCTCGGCCTTGGCGGCGGACTGATGCTCGGAGCACTCGCCGGCACCGAGGCGTACGCCGCGCCTCGCGTTCACACCCGGGCGGAGTGGTCGGCCCGGCCACCACGTTCGGCCACCCAGGTGATCGCGAAGCCCGATCACATCGTCATCCACCACACCGCCAGCAGCAACGTCACCGACTACTCGCTGGCCGCGGCCTATCGGGTCTCGCACTGGATCCAGGACCTGCACATGGATCGCAACGGCTGGATCGACGCGGGCCAGCAACTCACCATCAGCCGCGGCGGCTATCTACTGGAGGGACGCAGCAAGAGCCTGTCGTCGATCAACAACCGGCAGAACGTGCTCGGCGCGCAAACCGCGAACCACAACAGCCACACCATCGGCATCGAGCACGAGGGCATCTACGTCACCGCGAGCGTGCCGACGGCCTTGTTCGAGAAGTCCGTACTGACCTGCGCGTGGCTGTGTCAGCAATATGGACTGGACCCGCATGCGGCGATCGTCGGGCATCGCGATTACAACGCGACCCAATGTCCCGGCGACGTCTTCTACGCGCGGCTGCCGGAGTTACGTGACCGGGTCGCAACCGCCTTAAACGCCTGACAAGGCTGGTCGTTCGGCCTCATCCCAGTAGGGTGCTGCCGTGCCTCAGTTACGGCTTGCCCTCGCCCAGCTCAATGTCACCGTCGGTGACCTCGACGGCAACACCGAAAAGATCGTCGCGTGGACCCGCAACGCGGTCGATCGGGGAGCCCAGGTGGTCGCCTTTCCGGAGCTTGCGCTGACCGGTTATCCGGTCGAGGACCTGGCGCTGCGCGGCTCGTTCGTGGACGCCTCGCAGGCCAAACTGGCCAAGCTCGCGGGCCGCCTCGCCGATGAGGGCATGGGCGAGATCGTGGTCGTCGTCGGCTATCTCGATCGTGCCGTTGGTACGGCGATGGGCGTCGACCGCCTCGGCCGGCCGAAGGGTTCGCCGACGAACTGCGCGGCGGTTCTGCACGGCGGCAAGATCGTCACCAGCGCGGTGAAACACCACCTGCCGAACTACGGCGTCTTCGACGAGTTCCGGCACTTCGTGCCCGGTGACAGCCTGCAGGTCGTTCGCATCCACGGCATCGACGTCGCGATCGCGATCTGCGAGGACCTCTGGCAGGACGGCGGTCCGGTCGCGGCCACCCGTGACGCCGGCGCGGGTCTGCTGCTGGTCGTGAACAGCTCACCGTACGAGGCGAACAAGGACGACGTCCGCGGCGAGCTCGTCAGTCGCCGGGCCCGTGAGGCCGGTTGCCCGCTCGCGTACGTGAACCTGGTCGGCGGTCAGGACGAACTCGTCTTCGACGGTGACTCGCTGGTCGCCGACGCGAAGGGCTCGGTGATCGCGCGCGCGCCGCAGTTCGCCGAAGGCGCGATGGTCGTCGACCTCGAGCTGGCCGCGCCGTCCGGGACCCCGTCGGGCACGAGCGCGGACGGCATTCGTATCGAGCACCACGTCATCCACGACGAGCCCCTCGCGCCGTACGAGCCGATCGCGGCCGCGCAGGCGCCGCGGCTTTCGGACGAGGCCGAGATGTACCACGCGATCGTCACCGGGTTGCGCGACTACGTGCGCAAGAACGGGTTCAAGAGCGTGCTGCTCGGACTGTCCGGCGGTATCGACTCATCACTGGTCGCCGCCATCGCCTGCGACGCGATCGGCGCCGAGCACGTGCACGGGGTGTCCAACCCGAGCGTCTATTCCAGCGAACACTCCAAGGACGACGCCGCCGATCTGGCCGCGCATACCGGTTTGAACTACCGGGTGGTGCCGATCCAGCCGATGGTGCAGCCGTTCCTGGACACGCTCGGGCTGACCGGCCTGGCCGAGGAGAACCTGCAGGCCCGGGTCCGCGCCGTGATCTGGATGGGCCTGTCGAACGCGGACGGCCACCTGGTACTTGCCTGCGGCAACAAATCGGAACTGGCCGTCGGCTATTCCACCATTTACGGCGACGCGGTCGGTGGTTACGCGCCGCTCAAGGACGTACCGAAGACGGCGGTCTGGCGGCTGGCGAAATGGCGGAATGAGGACGCCATCGCCAAGGGCCAGACGCCGCCGATTCCGGCGAACGCGATCAGCAAGCCGCCGTCGGCGGAGCTGCGCCCCGGCCAGGTGGACACCGACTCGTTGCCGGAATACCACCTGCTCGACGACATGCTCGACGACTATGTCGAGCAGGATCGCGGTTCGGCCGAACTGGTCGCGGCCGGGTTCGATCCGGATCTGGTCAGCAAGGTGATCCAGCTCGTGGACCACGCGGAGTACAAGCGCCGCCAGTATCCGCCGGGCCCGAAGATCACCCGCAAGGCCTTCGGGCGGGACCGCCGTTTGCCGATCACCAGCGCGTGGCGGGAAGACGCCAGGAAGGCGACTGAGACCTGACCTCAGCCTGGCGCCACCGCCGCGCCCCGCAGCGCCCCGTTCCGCCGACGGGTGTTCCGAAAGCACCTCCGGCTCGCCCTGCCGTGCCCAGCCAAGGTGTCATCGCACCGGCGGACAGCGCGCTGCCGGCAGCACCCCAACCAGCCCCACCCCCCGAGACGAAGGAGCCGGCCGTGAGCGATGCCTCACAACCAGGCGGTCTCGATCCTGCCTGGCAACGGTGGGACGATGAACAGATGGTTGACAACTTCCTGTCGGCCGGTACCCAGAGCGAAGAGGACGAACTGCCCTCGCCGTACGGGACCGGACCATCGAACAGGGCTTCCGAGCAACGCCCGGATCCCGTCGCCGATTACGGCAGCGAGTACGGCGGTTCCTACGAGTACTCCGAGCGATCCCGCGAGCCTTCCGGCGATCGGCCGCGCGAGTCTGAGCGGTCGCGGGAGTTGGCGGAGCGGTCCCGGGAGCTGGCCGAACAAGCCCGCGCGCTGTCGGAGCGCCGTCCCGAACCGGAGCACGGCGGAGACAGCGGACGGCCGTCGTACCTGCCGAAGCTGCCGTCACCACCCGGTCCTCCCCCACTGCCACGCTCCGGCGGTCCGTACGGCGAAGGGTCCGCGCTCGGCGACGGCAGCCCGTTCGCCCCGGCCCCGCCGTCGTACGGGCCCCAAGGCGGACCGCCGTACGGCAAGCCCAACGGTCCTTCCGCCCGCATGCAGCCCGCGCCAACCGGCACCCCGAACGGCCCTGGCTCGGCTGGTCCCGGCCCGGCTGGTCCTGCGCCGGGTGGTCCCGGTGCGTCGGGTAACACGTCGCGGGCTGGGGCTGCTGGTCCTGGTGGTGGCGCGCCTGGGCAGGGGCCTGGCGGTGCGGGCGTACCGGGCCAGGGCATGGCTGGTCCGCGTCCGGGTGGCGGGTCCACGGCTCAGGGACCGGCGTTCGCGCCCGCGGCACCAGGCGGTACGCCGTACAACCCGGCGCAGAACGGCTTACGCGAAGGCACACCACCGCCGAACGGCTTGACCGGCCCGGCTGGTGCGAACGGGCCTGGCGCCATACAGCCCGGCGGCGGATCCGGTTCGGCCGGTTCTGCCGGTATGTCGGGTGGCGCGTTTATGTCGGGTGGCGCGTCGGGACCGGCTGTACCGCCAGGCGCCGAGGATGTGCCGGTCGTCAGCCAGGCCCGTCGCGCCGCGGGCCGACGAGCCGCGCCGCAGGCCGTCGGGCCGGAAACACCTTCAGCCAACGAGCCGACCATCGCCGTACCGTCCACAGGTCGTCCGAACTACGGCGGCCACGCGGCTCCGGGTCCGGTCGACCAGGCCTCGCGAATGCCCGAGTCTGCCCCTGCCGCTACACCTTCGGCGCCTGGGCAGGTTTCGGGCGAACCGGCCAGGTCGGGTACGCCTGCCGGATTCCCCGGGCCGGCCGAGGGCGAGTCGCTCCCGGCCGCGCAGGCCGGCGGCCCCGCCCCGGCGACTGCTAGTACCTCCTCGGCTGGTTCGGCAGCGGCCTCGGGCAGTGCGACCGCTGGCAGCGCTTCGGGCACCGCGGCGCCGCGGTCTCGGGCTGCGCGGCGGACGCGGGTACATCACCTGCGCGAGATGAAGCACCGCGGCGAGAAGTGGGCGATGCTCACGGCGTACGACCAGTACACGGCGGAGATCTTCGACCAGGCGGGCATTCCGGTGCTGCTGGTCGGTGACTCCGCGGCGAACAACGTCTACGGCTACGAGTCGACCCTGCGGGTGACCGTGGACGAGCTGATCCCGTTGTCCCGGGCCGTCGCGACCGCGGCACAGCGCGCGCTGGTGGTCGCGGATCTGCCGTTCGGCTCGTACCAGGCGACGCCCGAGCAGGCGTTCCACACCGCCGTACGGTTCATGAAGGAGGCCGGGGTCCACGCGGTCAAACTCGAAGGCGGGCGCAGCGTCGTACCGCAGGTGCAACTGCTGACCCAGTCGGGCATTCCGGTGATGGCGCACATCGGCTTCACCCCGCAGAGCGAACACGGGCTCGGCGGTTACCGGGTACAGGGTCGCGGCGAGCAGGCGGCCGCCCTGATCGAGGACGCGGAGGCGCTGGCCGAGGCCGGGGCGTTCGCGGTGGTACTCGAGATGGTGCCGGGTGATGTCGCGGCGGAGGTGACCAAGCGGATCCCGATTCCCACCATCGGTATCGGAGCGGGCAGGGACTGCGACGCGCAGGTGCTGGTCTGGCAGGACATGGCCGGCTTTCGCTCCGGACCGATGCCCCGATTCGTGAAGCAGTACGCGGATCTGCGCGGGGTGCTGACCGGCGCGGCAGCGGCCTTCGCGGCCGATGTCGCCGCGGGATCGTTCCCCGCCGACGAGCACACCTTTTGACATCATCGCCCGCGCGAACGGCGCGCGGGCGGCGGCCGGGCGTGTCGGCCTGAGACGCCCGGTCTGTTGAGTGAGACGCGCCGCATTGCCGGACGAACAGTGGCCTGGATCAACTAAATTCTCTGTCTGTGAGCGATCCTCGACTGCCTCCGCCCGGCACCTTGATCCGGCGTACGACGGCCCGCGTGCTGCCCGTCCGCCCGGACAACAAGGTGTTGCTGCTGCACGGCTGGGATCCGGTCAAGCCCGAGACGCCGTACTGGTTCACCATCGGCGGTGCGGTCGAGGCGGGTGAAACGTTGCCCGAGGCAGCCAGCCGCGAACTGCGCGAGGAAGTCGGCATCACCCTGCCGCCGGAGTTGCTCGGCGACCCGGTCGCGACCAACGTGATCGAGTTCGAATGGGGTGGCTGCCCGATCATCCAGACCCAGACGTTCTTCGCCGTCGACGTGGACACCGTCGAGGTCAGCTTCGCCAACCAGGAACAACTCGAACTCGAGACCATCAGCGCCCACGGCTGGTGGTACGCCGACGACCTCGAGGCCACCGGCCAAGCCGCCCACGTGACCATCCCCAACCTCCTCCGCACCGCCGTAACCGCCATCACCCACCGCCGCTACCCCACCACCGGCCAAGCCGTATAACCCCCGCCCCCCGGCGCGCCGGTATCCCGCTCATCGGACGCTTGTGACGCGGCGTGTCGGGGTTCATCGGACCCTTCTGACCAAGTTCCGGCGTGTCATCGGACGCTTGTAACCGGGTGTGTCGCCGTTCATCGGACGCTTCCTCCCCTGTCGCCAGCGGGATGCCGTGGTGATGGGATGGGGTCATGCGTGATGACGTGGGTGGAGTGTTCGACGGCGGGCCCGTACGGCGAGTGGTGAGCCTGGTGCCCTCGTTGACCGAGGCGATCGCGGCGACGGATGCCGAGCTGCTCGTCGGCGCGACCGACTGGTGCACGCATCCCGCGGACCTCGACGTCATCCGCATCAAAGGCACGAAGAACCCGAACGTCGCGGCCATCGTCGACCTCGCGCCCGACCTCGTCATCGCGAACGCCGAGGAGAACCGCGCCGAAGACCTCGACCTTCTCCGCGCCTCCGGCCTGGCCGTCTGGGTGACGGCGCCCACCACCGTGCCGCAGGCCATCGAATCCCTCTCGCGCCTGCTGACCGCCCTCGGCCATTCCGAAGAGCCCGACTGGCTGCAACAGGCCCGGGCGGTTTGGGAGACGCCGTACGTCGGTCCGCGCCGGCGCGTGGTGGTTCCGATCTGGCGGCGGCCGTGGATGGCCTTGGGGCGGGACACGTTCGCCGGGGACATGCTCGGGCGGTTGGGCTTCGACAACGTCCTGGCCAACAACCCGGAACGCTATCCGCGGATCGACCTCGACGCCCTGCCGCCGTACGACGTGGTGGTCCTGCCGGACGAGCCGTACGCGTTTTCGCCGGCCGACGGCCCGGAGGCCTTTCCCGGCGCGGAGGCGTGCTGCGTGTCCGGGCGGCACCTCACCTGGTACGGCCCGTCGCTCGCCGAAGCGCGGGAAATCCTGACGGCGCAACTGTGAAACCTGCCGCCTCAGTGAGAGGGGACACATCACGACAGGTGGATTGTTAGGTGAGGCTCACCTACACTCCAGGCGTGCCGACGATATCCGCGAAGAAAAAGTGCTGCAAGGACAAGCCGCGCTGCAAGAAGTGCCCGGTCGTCCTCAAGCGCATTGCGGACGCCGGATGCGCCGAGCGCTTGGACCGGACCACGTACAAGGTCGACAAGAAGGTCCCCAAGAAGATCGTGAAGGCCGCCCGCGCCCGCTAGCCCCGTTCCGCCGTCTGCTCAGCCCGAGCGGTGGACGCGGAACCGGTCGAGGTCGGCCGGGTCGCGATCTACGACTTGGATCGGCGCCCAGGTCCATTGCCGGACGTTGATACCAGGTGTGCGGGAGAAGTCGATCTGCCCGCGAGTGCCTTCGATCGCCACGTGCGACCAGGATTCGGCGATGCGCGTCCGGTCGGTTCCGCAGGTACGGAACACCTCAGCCAGTACGGCGATCGCGTCGTACCCCTCGAAGGCGACAAAGGATGGCGGATCGGCCCGCCGTTCGCGCAGTGCGGCGTCGACCCGTGCGCCGAGCGGCGTGAAGGTCTCGGGTAGGTAGCGCAGGAACGGAACCCCTGCACCATCGTCACCCAGTGATTCGGCCCAGCCGGCGAACTCCGGTTGCCCCGCCGGCGCCCCGATCATGACCTCGGCGAGGCGCTTGTCCTGGCGAACCGCCCGCACGATCGGCACAGCCGGCTCTGGATAACCGGCCAGAAGCAGAAGAGCCGTTGCCCCATCGGTAGCCAGTTCGTCGCATACAGCAGGCGGCGTGAGCGCCTGGAGATCGAGCTGTACGACGGTGCCGCCTTCGGGCGCGAGATGGTTCCGCAGAATGCGAATGCCGGATTCCCAGTAGATGCTCGGCTGAACCGCCACGGCGATGCGGCGATGACCCGCAGCGAGCAGGAAGTCGGCGTACAACTTCCAGCCACGCGACTGCGGCGGTGCGAGTCGTGCGACCCACTCCGTGGGCTCTTCGGTCAACGCGTCCAGAACGGCCGACGTGCAAAGGAACGGAAGACCGAGCGCATCGGCTCTCGGCGCGACCGCACGAGCGACAACGCTGTGGTACTCCCCCACCAACGCGACCACACCAAGTCCGGCCAGTTCGTCGACAGCCGCGGCGGCCCTCTGAGGATCAGCCGCGGTGTCCCGAACCGCCAGCTCCAGCGGTCTGCCAGCAACACCGCCGGCCCCGTTGATCTCGGCAACCGCCAGCTCGATCCCGGCCAGCAGATGCTCCCCCGCCTCAGCCCAACCAGGCGGGCTCAACGGCACAACCACACCAACCCGAACCACTGCATCCGGCAACGATGGCGCTGGCGTACTCATACGTTTGGCATCTCCCAACTGACGACCCGACCGTGCCCAGCACAATCCTACGAACAAGGTCCATGACATCCCTTGGACGGAAGGTGTTCACAGGCCGCGGACCGACCTCATCGAAGGCTGACTGGATCGCAACTCTTTGATCGCCACCGACGGCCTGAAAAGTAGTTGCCTTGGGCTCGTAAACAGGGTCGGTGGAAACCTTCACGGGTTGGCGTGGCGGTCGGAGCTGACCTTCCGAGTAGAGGTTGCCGGGGACAACTTGGTGCGATGGAGGTGCCGAATCGGCGGAAATTGGCGAGTTTCGTGCGCGTGTCGCGAACTAGTTCTTGGGGTGGCTTGGCGTAGTTAACGCGCGCGGAAACACCTTGTGCAGAAGGGTTTTTCGTTCCGCGGCGGGAAATCGTCGGCGTGGCGCCTTGTGTTCTGGGGGTTTCGGGTGCTTTACGTCGGCACCTTTGGTTGTCATCATCGAGAAGACGAGGAATCCACCGTGGTTTTCCTCAGCCGCACCAAGGAGGCAGAGTGCCAGCCAAGAAGGCAGCCGCAACGAAGGCGACAGCCACAAAGGCCGCGAAGAAGGCGCCGGCGAAAAAGGCTCCGGCCAAGAAGGCCAGCGCCGCCAAGGCAACTCCGGCCCGGAAGACCGCTGTCGCCAAGAAGGCCGGTGCCGCGAAGACCACCACCGCGCGCAAGGTCACCCCGGCGAAGGCGTCGGCCACCAAGGCCACCGCCAAGAAAACAGTGGTGAAGAAGGCCACCCCGGCAAAGAAGGCGCCGGCCAAGGTCGCGGCGAAGAAAGCCCCGGCGAAGAAGGTCGTCGCCAAGAAGGTGACCGCCAAGAAGGCACCGGCGAAGAAGGCCACCGCGACAAAGTCCGCGGCCAAGAAGACAACGGCCACGAAGTCGGTCGCGAAGAAGGCCCCGGCGAAGAAGTCGACGGCCAAGAAGGCAACGGTGAAGAAGACCGCTGCCAAGAAGGCCACGACGGCAAAGACGGTCGCGAAGAAGGCGCCGGCCAAAAAGGCCACCGCCACCAAGTCGGCGGCCAAGAAGGCCCCGGCGAAAAAGGTGACCGCCAAGAAGGTGACCGCCAAGAAGACAACGGCCAAGACGGCAACGGTTCGCAAGACCGTGGCCAAGAAGGCACCGGCCAAGAAGGCCACCGCGAAGAAGGCGCCGGCTCGCAAGACCGCCGCCAAAAAGACGACCGCACGCAAGGTCGCCGCGAAGTAGTTCCACCCTGGTTGGATCAGTAAAATGAGAAGGGCGCCACCAAGCGGTGGCGCCCTTCTCGCGTCCTGCTCACATCCGTCGAACGAGGGGCTGAGCCTCAGTCCTCGTCGTTCCAGCGCGGATCCTTGTCCCAGGCCTCGTTCCGCTCTTCGACCTTCTCCAGCGCCCGGGCCGCTTCCTCCTTGGAGGTGTAGGGGCCGAGACGGTCACCGGCCGAACATCCTTGGTAGGGCTCGACGGTGTTGTGCTTGGTGCAGTAGAACCACTCGTTGCTGTGATCCTCAGCCATGGCCGATGATCACCTCCGATCTGTGTGCGGCAGTCCGTGGATGTCCCGCGTGGTACTGAATTTACCGTCGTCCCGCCCTCCACGCCGGGACCTTGGCGCGGTCTCATTACACTGGTGCCACCATGTCGCTTCTCACTCCTGGCACTTTGTCGCCGCGCCGCCCCGTGCCCGCCTCCATCCCCCGCCCGGAGTACGTCGGCAAGCCCGCCCCGACGCCGTACGACGGGTCGTATGTCACCGACCCGGAAACGGTCGAGCGGATGCGCGTGGCGGGCCGCCTCGCGGCGCAGGCCCTGGAGGCCGTCGGTAAGGCCGTCGCCCCGGGTGTCACCACCGACGAGCTCGACGCGGTTGGTCACGACTTCCTGGTGGAGCGCAACGCCTACCCGTCGACGCTCGGCTACCGCGGTTATCCCAAGTCGCTGTGCACGTCGGTCAACGAGGTGATCTGCCACGGCATTCCGGACGACCGCCCGCTCGAGGATGGCGACATCGTGAACGTCGACATCACCGCGTTCCTCGACGGAGTGCACGGTGATACCAACGCCACGTTCCTCGTCGGCGACGTCGACGAGGAGAGCCGCCTGCTGGTGGAGCGCACCCGCGAGGCGCTGAACCGCGCGATCAAGGCGGTCCGGCCGGGCCGGCAGGTCAACATCATCGGCCGCGTCATCGAGTCGTACGCCAAGCGCTTCGGCTACGGCGTGGTGCGGGACTTCACCGGCCACGGCATCTCGACGTCGTTCCACTCCGGGCTGATCATTCCGCACTACGACGACGAGCGGTTCGACACCGTGATCGAGGCGGGGATGACGTTCACCATCGAGCCGATGCTGACGCTGGGCACGTTCGACTACGACCTGTGGGACGACGACTGGACGGCCGTCACCAAGGACGGCTCGCGCACCGCCCAGTTCGAGCACACCCTGCTCGTCACCGACACCGGCGCCGAGGTCCTCACCCTGCCGTAGGTCCTCACGCTGCCGTAGGCCTCAGCGGTTCGAGGCCTTCTGGACGAACGCGGCCAGGTCCTTCGACTGCTGCAGGCGGCTCGGCTCGTGCACGTACATCATGTGCCCGGCCGGGTAGTAGGCCGTTTCGATGTTGTCGCGCAGGTCCGCCGGGATCTGCAGCCGGGCCAACGTGTACTCGGTGGCGAAGTACGGCGTGGCGCCGTCGTAGTGCCCCGAGGCGACATGGACCTTGAGGTACGGGTTGGCCCGCATCGCCGACGCGAGTTTGTCCGCCACGGTGATCTGCCGCGCCTCGAAATCCTTGAACGACCAGGCCTCGTTCGCGCTGTAGCTCACGATCTCGTACGGCAGGTCGTTGTGGTACTCCAGTTCAGCGTGCACGTAATGGTTCAGCGCGGCCGTGTACGGACCGATGATGGCCGACATCGACGGGTCCGCCTCGAAGTGTTCGCGCCCCGAGTCCGCGTCCCAGCCAACGAATCGCCCGTCGAGCCGTCCGACCACCCGGCGCGTTTCGCGGAGCAGCTCGGTCGAGAAGCGGACATGCTCGATGCGCAGGTCCACCCGGTCGACGTACTCCCGCGACAGCCCGGTCAGCGCCGCAGTCCGGGCCACGACGTCGGCCCGTTCCTCGGCGGACAACCGGCTGTCGCTGGCCAGCGCCGCGGGGTACGTCGTCGAGGCGAACTCCTCGGCCTCGGCAAGGACCTCCGCGAGCGGGCGATCGCCGTGTTTGCCGTGGTAGTGCGCGATCGCGGCGTACGACGGGAGGAACATCGCGTACGGCAGATCGTTGCCTGGGCTGAAGTCCAGCGTGCCGAATTCCAGCACGCTCGAGATCAGCATCAGCCCGTTGAGGTACATCCCGTACCGCTCCTGCAGGTGGCCCGCCAGCCCGGCCGCGCGGGTCGTGCCGTACGACTCCCCCGCCAGGAACTTCGGCGACATCCAGCGGCCGTTCCGCGAAGTCCACAGGCGGATCACCTCGCCAACGGACTCCAGGTCGGGCGTGAAGCCGTGGTAATCGCCGGCCTTCACCCCGGTCAGCGGCCGGGAGTAACCGGTCGAGACCGGGTCGATGAACACCAGATCGCTGTGGGCCAGCAGGGATTCCGGGTTGTCGACCAGCCGGTACGGCGGCGGGACGAGTTCTCCCACGTCGCCGGACACGACCCGGCGCGGGCCGAGTACGCCGAGGTGCAGCCAGATACTCGACGAACCAGGCCCGCCGTTGAACGCGAAGGTCACCGGCCGCTCGGTCACATCCGCGCCGTCCAGCGTGTACGCGGTGAGGAAGACCTCGGCCTTCGGCTGGTGGCCGTCGAACGTGCCGTCGGTGACCACCTCCTTGCGCAGCACGATGCGCCCGGTGGTCGCGGTGTACTTCAGCTTGCGACGGCCAACCGCCAGCACGTGCGAGGTGGTGACCAGGTCATCCGTCGGCTTCTCCGCCTCAGGCTTCGCTGCGTCCTTCGGCTTGTCCGGGCTGGCGGGCGTTTCGTCGGTCTTGTTCGTCGGCATGGCCCCGAGGCTAGTTCAGGACCAAGTCAACCCGGCCTAGAGCCGGTGTGCCCCCGGTCGTCCGTCCTGCACCACGAACGAGGCGTACGTGTAGTCCGGCGCGTCGCGACGGCTGACCGTTCGCACCATCCGCAGGTCGGCACGGAACTCGTCCCGGTCGACGGTGCAGCGAACGTAGCCCCGCCGGTCGCCGTCGAAGAACTTGATGTGCGGGTTGAACGGGATCATCGGCCCGTAGTACGGCCCGTACACCTCGCGATCACCGTTGCTCGACAGCGACGTCCCGACGAACTCGGTCGCCACCACCGGCGTACCCTCGCGGTCGAAGTCCGCATGGATGTCGTTGACGAACGTCGAGTGCCAGTCGCCTGTGACCACTACAGGGTTCCGCGTCTTCGCTTCGCGCCAAGCCTGGATCAACCGCTGCCGCGCCGCAGGGAAGCCGTCCCACGCGTCATGCCACAACAAGTCCCCGGCCTTGCCGTCGTGGTCTAGGCGGCCCACCATCACGTTGCTCGCCAGAACGTCCCACTGGGCCCTAGAGCGCTTCAGACCGTCGTACAGCCACCGCTCCTGCCGTTGGCCCAGCATTGTCACAGAGGGGTCGTACGCCGCCTCGCATGCGTCGGCCTCACCCCAGCCGCACGGGGGCACGCTGCGGTACTGACGGCCGTCAACCACGTCAAACTGTGCGAGGTCTCCCCACTGCAGCCGACGGTAGATCCGCGGTCCCTCGCCTGTAGGCCGCGAAGGCCGTCGCACCGGCTGGTGCTCGTACCAAGCCTGGTACGCCGCTGCGCGCAGTTCCGTGATGTCGCCTTCGTACTGCGACTGGTGGTTCGCGTAGTCGTTCTGGACCTCGTGGTCGTCCCAGGTCACCATCCACGGGAAGCGAGCGTGTGCCGCCTGTAGGTCCGGGTCACTCTTGTAAAGCGCGTACTGCATCCGCCAGCGGGCCAAATCACGTGGAGCCTTGCGAAGTACCTCCGGCACCGAGGTCTTCCGGTAGCCACCGTCAGCGGGGATACCGCCTTCGTAGACGTAGTCGCCGAGGTGGAGAACTAGATCCACGTCTTCCTCGGCAAGGTGCTTTAAGGCCGAGTAGTAGCCGCTAACCCAGTCCTGGCACGACGCGAAGGCGAAGCTCATCGAGGCGTTCCGACCGGTCCATAGCGGCGTAGTGCGCGTTCTACCAACTGGAGAGATGTCCGAGCGGTAGCGGAACCGGTAGAACCATTCGCGGTCCGGAGCGAGCCCTTCGACCTCTACGTGCACCGAGTGGGCCAGGGACGGCAGAGCCCACGAGACGCCCTCCTTCACCACCTGGCGGAATCTGGCGTCGCGGGCGATCTGCCACTGCACGGGCACCTTCACCTGCGGCATACCGCCATCAGGTACGAAGAGGTCCGGGACGAGCCGGGTCCACAGCACGACCCCAGTGGGCGTTGGATCGCCACTGGCGACGCCGAGGGTGAACGGATAGCCGGAGCCGGCCGGGCGGGCGTTCGCGGGACCCACCGGCAACTGGGCCATGAAGGCGAGACCGGCGACACCGCCGGTTACACCGAGAAAGCGGCGGCGGTCGAGAGAGCTAGGCGGAGTCACCTCGCGAAAGTACCGCCATCAGCTGAAGTGCGGGTGTCCGGCGAGTGTCGAAAACCAGATGCGTAGCGCAACCAGGGCGACCTATCGTCGTGGTACGCGCCCGGTGCGACGCAGGCGGTTACTTCTCTCCAAAACGACCCGCACGCAAACCGGTCTCGGGCGCGCTCAGGTCGAGTACCCGGTGCGCAGGCAACGGCTACTTCTCATCCATGGGTCGGGGGTTCGAGTCCCTCCCAGGCGAATTCTCGTCCGGTAGCTCAGTTGGCTAGAGCAATGGCGCCGTCACCGACACAGGTCTGGGGTACTTCGGCCTGACCAGTTATCGACAAGGGGGAAGCAGTGTCCAAGTTCAACCGTGACAGCGTGCGCGCTGCCACCGTCCCGAGTGTCGTCCGCAGCGAGCAGACGCCCAGCCTCCGTACGGCCGAAGGCGCGCCCGGCTACCGGCGCGAGCCCACCTCGGAGCTGTTCCTGCTCGCGATCTCCAACCTGGTCGGCGAACAGACGGCCTACGAGTCCGCGACCGAACGCGACCGCCGCTTCGTCGAGCTGGTCCACCACGTGGCCGTCGCGGACATGGACTGGTTGAACCGCTTCCTACCTTGGCTACGCGGCACGGCGAACCTGCGCTCGGCTCCGCTCGTCGCAGCGCTCGAAGCCACCAAGGCCCGTCTAGACGCGGGCCTGCCTGGCGAATCCCGTCAACTCATCACTCGCGTTCTGCAGCGGGCGGACGAGCCCGGAGAGGCCTTGGCCTATTGGACGTCCCAGTACGGCCGGGCCATCCCTAAGCCGGTCAAGCGCGGTATTGCCGATGCAGTCACCGGCTTGTACGACGAACGCGCTTTGCTGAAGTACGACTCCCCCGCGAAGCCCTACCGCTTTGGCGACGTTATCGATCTCGTGCATCCTCGAGCCGCTAGTAAGCGCCAGGGCGACTTGTTCCGGCATGCGCTGGATCGACGGCACGGACGCCGCAACGCGATCCCCGAAACGCTGCAGCTGCTGCAACGGCGAGCAGACCTTGGCGTCGTACCGCTGGAGTATCGGCGGTTTCTGCTCGAAGACCACGCCGTACTGGCTGCTGCCGGGATGACGTGGGAATCGCTGGCAGGCTGGTTGCAGGCGCCTCTGGACGCTGCAGCCTGGGAGGGCATCATGCCTTCGATGGGCTACATGGCCCTGCTCCGGAACCTCCGGAACTTCGACGAGGCAGGTGTGTCCGATGAGGTGGCTGCGGCCGTTGCAGCGCGTCTAGCCGACCCGGCACAGGTTGCACGCTCGCGGCAGCTGCCGATGCGATTCCTGTCGGCGTACCGAGCTACTAGCCCTTCTAGCCGGTTCGGGACGTCTCGATGGGCTCTGGCGCTGGAACGGGCCTTGTCGCTGTCTCTAGCGGCTGTACCGGCTCTGCCCGGGCGGACGCTGGTACTGGTCGATCGGTCGGGCTCGATGTTCCACGATCAGCTGTCGCGGAAGTCGGAGCTGACGCGGGCCGACGCCGCTGCGGTCTTCGGAACGGCCTTGGCGGCTCGTGCCGAGTCGGCGGACCTAGTCGAGTTCGGGACCAAGAGCGCGCTCGTACGGCTTCCACGCGGCGAATCCGTACTCAAGTCGCTCAACCGGTTCCACGAGCTCGGCGGGACGAACACCGCCGACGCGGTTCGCCGCTGGTACAAGGGCCACGACCGAGTGGTCATCGTCACCGACGAACAAGCCTGGGCAGGACGTGGAGCCGAGCCAACCCGGGATATTCCGTGCCGGACGCCGGTGTACACCTGGAACCTCGCGGGCTACCAGGCCGGCCACGGCCCTTCCGGCGTACCAGGTCGTCATACCTTCGGAGGCCTCTCCGACGCCGCATTCGGCCTTATCCCACTAATCGAAGCAGCCCACCACACCGACTGGCCCTTCTAGCCGAGCAAAGGCCGGACCGCGTTCCTGGTGGCGGGTGGGTTCCCATCTCGAGTTCGGGGTGGGAGCCCGCCGCCGCAGCGGCTGACCACGGCGCGGCGCGAGGCGGGTAGACTGCGGAGGGTGAACGGGTCGGCCGGGCGGCCGCGTTGCTCGCTGGTTCGCCGGTGAGCACCGAGGAAAGTCCGGACTCCACAGGGCAGCGTGGTGGGTAACGCCCACCCGGGGCAACCCGCGGGACAGTGCCACAGAAAACAGACCGCCAGCGGCTTTGATGAACCCCGTGGTTCATCGGAGTGCGGGTGAGGGTGAAACGGTGGTGTAAGAGACCACCAGCCCCGTAGGTGACTACGGGGGCTCGGTAAACCCCACGTGGAGCAAGGCCAAGAGGACGGCGGGAGACCACCGTCTGTGCGAACGTTCGAGGGCTGCCCGCCCGATGTTCGCAGGTAGGCCGCTAGAGGCGATCGGCAACGGTCGTCGTAGATGGATGGCCGCCGCCGCCGCGCCGCAAGGCACGACGCGCACAGGATCCGGCTTAAAGGCCGGCCCGTTCATCTGCCGCCGCTGGCTGAAGGCGATGTGGCGCTGACCTGCGGAAACACCAGCAGACCTGAACAGCCGTGAGCGAGATCAAATGAGACCTCACAGACGGAACGTGAGCGGAACCAGCCAGGGCAGACGGAACCAAAACGGAACAGATCCCGCCCACCCTGGCCACCACTACGCCGCCTGCCCGAACGCAAGCTCAGCCATCGCCATGTCCGTCGCGATGACCGCACGCTCCGAGTCATCCGGCCACAAATGCAGGTACGTCTCGTACGTCTCCTTCTGATCAGAGTGCCCGAGCCGGTCCGCGATCGCCGTCACCGACAACCCCAACCTGATCAGCTTCGACGCGTGGTAGTGCCGCAGGTCATGCCACCCAGAGCGCTCCCACAAACCAAGCCCGTCCGCAGCATCACGCCACAGGTCACCGGCCAGCGTGCGGCTCACACTGCTCCCCCGAGCCGTCGCGAACACATGCCCGTACCGCGACTCCCCATAGGCATTCAGCTGCCGCCAGATCGCCCGCGACCCGTGCAACCCAAGACGCACCTTCCGATCCCCGGCCTTCGTCTTCGGCGGCTTCCACGTCGACGCCTCGTCCCGCTGCCGGTCGATAACCAGCGTCAGGTCGTCACACGCCCCATCCAAGCGATCAACCGTCAACCCGAACAGCTCGCCCTGCCGCAGCCCAGACGCTGCCGCTACCTCCACAGCGTTCTTGTACCGGCCCGGCATGTGGTCGTAGATCGCGGTGACCTGCTCCAACAGCAGCGGAGTCACCTTCTTCTTCACGACCTCCGGCAGATTGATCCTCACGCACGGGGACCTCTCGATCACCCGGTCAAGCACCGCGGATCGAAACACCGTGGCCATATAGCCGTAGGTCACCTCGCACGTCGTGGGCGCGAGCACCTTCGAGAAGGTATTGACCACCAGCTGCACCTGGCCGCGCGTGATACTGCCAATCGGCACCCCGCCAATGACGGGGTAAACATGGACCCGCAATGCCAGCTCGGCACCCACGGCTGACGCCTTGCGATGGTGCAGCTGGTCGGCGCGCCACCTCTCGGCGTACTCCTGGAACGTCTGGCGCGCGACCCGGGGATCAATGTAGGTACCGGCCGCTTTGGAAGTCTCCATTGCCGAGATGTGCAGCAGCGCCTCGTCTTTCAACGCGAAGGCCTGCGTGTCTTCTTCGCCGTTGGGCGCGATCCACCGGGCGAGCCACCGTTTCCCGCGCCCGTACCTGGCCGATCGAACCTTCTTGCCCGTCTCAGGGTCCCGTTTCATCCACAGATCTTTGACGTGCCCCACTAGGGCACCCGCCCGCGGCACGTGGCGATCTTGTACCCGCCGCTGGAGGTGACCTTGTCGATCTCGACGCCGTTGACCGCGATGCGGCACGTCACCGCGCCGTACCCGTTGGAGTTCTGCACCGACAGGTAGAGCGTGGCACCGGAGCGGAAGGCGTGTGAGGTGACGCCCTGCTCCCCCGTGCTGCCGTTCCTCAGCGGCAACCCCACGTCCTTCTGCAGCGTGCCGCCCGACTCAGTGATCATGGTCAGGCTGCCCGAATCAGTCCCATCCCCCTCCGCGAAGAAGGTGACTGTCGGCGCAGTTGCCGATGTGACCGGCGCGGCCGGTGCCGGCGGGGGGTCCTCCTGCGCGCCGCAGCCGGCGAGTGCGCCGACCAGGGCGGCGACGATAGCTAGGCGTTTCATCAGTTCCCCCTGCGATGCCTCGGCCGCAGATCTTGAACCAGCGCGAGCTGGCTGCGGCTGCTCTGGTCTTCTTCCTGGTGTCGGCGTCGTTCGGCACGGCGCCCCATCTCCCATGCCCCGCCTTGGTACTCGTCGAACGCTTCCTTCAGCTCCGCGGCCCGCCGCTCGAAGGCCACTTCGACCTCGCGAGCGACGGACCGGTGATGCTGGTGGCTGTAGCTCACCGCCGCGATGATCACGAACGCGAGCCCTAGCCGGCCAGCGAATCCGCATGACGGGATCAGCAGATCGCAGGCGAATGATGTGATGGCTGCCGCCACCGCCGCTCCGGTGACGACACTGTGGACATTCCAAATGCTTGACATGCTCCAACCCACCTCGTACTTCCAATTGGGCGTCTTGTGGAACCTGCCAGCACCGGGCTCGTGAACGGGTAGCGGCCGTAAGCGAGTGGCCGGTGTCTGGTAGTGACCGTTGTATCGGTCAGAACCGTTCAGCCGTTAGGTAGTTGAACGTCACAAACTGGACTCGGTACCAGGCGAATCGGAACCGTTACGTTCCGTTTGGCTAGTGGCCAGTTGAGCTTCCAGTTCGGACACCTTGCGACGTAGGTTCTCCCGTAACCTGCGCCCGCCTGGGGTGTCCCGTTTGCTGGCTTCCCAGTCTTCAAGGTCAGCCTGTGCGTGCTCGAGTTCGCGGCGCAGTGCCGCTTCGTTCATGGGGGTGGAACTTCGTGGTGCATCTTGTCCCCCACCTCCTTCGTGGTAGCCGGTGTCGTATAGAGCTGCCTCCAGGACCACTGCGTAGCGGACGCCGACCAGGTCCGCGATTGCTTCGAGGTTGTCCCGGCTGGGGAGCCTTTTCAGCTCCTTCCATTTGCGGAGGAGCGTGGGGGGCACGCCGAGCTTGAGGGCTACCTGTCGTTCGGATGGCGGATAGGGCGACGAGTCGATGTGGTGCTGGATGAGGTCCCACAAACGCCCCATGGTCGATGGACACCTTCCTGGTGACTCTCTGGCAACAATCGTGCACGGCTCGGAGGCGGCGCGCTAGTCCGGTTGGACACCGGCCGCACCGCGATAGGTGGGCACCAATGTAGCCACCTGTCGTAAACCGAGAATACGCAGGTCAAGCGCTGATCAGGGGAAACACAGCGCTGTGATTGCTTGACGACCGGGCACCGTTCAGGCATGCTTTGTGCACCGACAGTGGACACTATGAACATCAGGGGGTTACAGTGAGGCGAACCACTCGGGCACCAGTCCTTCCGGAGCTCTACATGAAGCTGATCGATCGCAGGAAACTGGCGAGGCTCCTGGTCATCCAGGAGATTTCCCAGCGCCAGCTCGCATCTGACATCGGCTGGAAGTCGCACTCCTACCTCGGCCGGCTACTGCGCGGCGAGGTGGACACGCTTGAACCCGAGGCTGCGCTGCGTATCGCGGAGCGTCTGAAGGTCGGCGTCGATGATCTTTTCGTGCCGCGCGTGTCCACTCACAGTGCGCAACCTGCGCGCCGCCGGAGTGCAGCATGATCACGCTGCTGACCGTTGAGGACGTCGCGGCGCACCTTCAGCTGACCCCGACGCACGTCCGCAGGCTGATCCGTCGCCGTGAGCTTCCGGCGATCAACGTCGGCGCCGAGCGTCGGCCGACGTACCGGGTCGAGCCCAGCGCCTTGCAGGAGTTCCTCGACAGCAGGCGCCGCGCGGCCTGAGGCCGCCCCCATCAGTAATGCCGAAGGGCCCCGACTCCACCGTCAAGCAGCGTCAGGGCCCATCAGACAACAAGGAGATCGTACCAATGAACACCGTCACGGCAGTCGACTACACCGCGCACCCCGGCGAAGCGACCGAGGACTACGCGGTCCGCGTCGCCACCCTCCTCACTCCCACCGTGCTTGCCGAGGTCAAGAAGGCGTACGACGACCTGACCAACGCGGTGCCGCTGATGATCCTGCTGACCGTCGCCGAGAAAGTTTCCGATCTCGCCGAGGCCAGCAACATCAAGCTCGGCGTGTACGAGGTCGAGGTCTACGACCTGATCTACCGCACCTCCAACGGTTCCGTCGTCGTCAACAACGACCAGATGAGCTACCAGGGCGGGCACGTGTCGGTCGGCTTCTACAGCGGCACCGACTGGCGCGACCTCGGCGAAGCGACCGGCGAGGTCCGCGAGTTCTCCGATCTGGATGCTGCCGCGCGCGCCGTCTCGACCCTGATCGCGGGTCTCTCATGAAGATGGCGCTTGCGATCGCAGTCCCCATCGCCACGCTGCTCGCCATCGTGATCACGCTCTGCGTGTCGGACGCCCGCGCCCGCTGCGATCGCCTCGAGACCGAGGCAGGCGCCGCTCCCGCTCCCGCTCCCGCTCCGGCGAAGGCGATCCCGGTGGAGACGACGCCGCCCGTCATGTTCGGCGACCCGTGGGCCAACGACGCACTCGACTGGGCCGACCCGGTCGACCTGTTGTTCAGCCCGGACTGCGGGACCCCGGACCCGAACCAGCCGGCACCGCACCTGTGCTACCGGTGCCACAAGACCAACGTCCCCGCGTGGCAGCTGTGGTGCGTCCACTGCCGCCCGCTGGTTGTCCGCACTGACGTGATGGACGAGACCCGGACGGCTGAGCTGTGAGCGGGCCGAGTGTTTCCTTCGTCCCCAGGGCCGAAGACATGCCGTCTTCCCGTATGGGCGGTACCGCCGGGGACATTCCGGTCGTCGTGCTTCACGAGGGCATGGAGGTCTACTTCAGCTCGAGCCAGCCCGAGCTTGCGATCCGGTATTTGAACAAGCTGGCTGATGAGGCGCGTCGTTTGGCTCAGGCCGTGGCGCAGCGGGTTCACGAGGCCGAGGTTGCGGATCGTCCGGTGGAGGCGCGTGGCCCGTACGACGTGGGTTACCTGCCGGGCCGTGAAGCTAACGCGGTCGCGATCCGTGAGGCGGCCCGGTCATGACCGTCACCGAGCTGGTCGCCCTCGCCGCCGCCATCACGTACGCCGATGGCCGCCATGAATGTACCGACCTCGACAACTTCGACCCGGTCGAGTGCCCGCCCTGTATCGGGTGCGGCCACGGCGACTGCATGCACGACAAGTCCAGCCCTTCGGTTCGCCACACGCCCTGCACTGTCGCGACGTGTGACTGCGCCCGGTTCATGTGCGGCGACGAATGCACCTGGTGCGACGGAGAAGGCCACGTCGAGCACGAGCGCACCGGCCAGACCATCACCTGCACGAAGTGCTACGGCAACGGAGTGATCGCATGACTGCCCAGTTGGAACTGGACCTGTGGGAGACCCGGGAAATCGCCGAACAGCTACCCACGCTGCCCGGCAAGGTCGAAGGCATCGTCGGCTGGGACCCGATGGTTCTCCAGTGCCGGGATTGCGGCGTGACCTACAAAGGCACCCGCCGCCCCGCCACCGACATCATCCTCTCCGGCTTCCACTTCCACGTCTGTGAAGGCCGCGACGGGAAGCGGCGCTGCCCTGACTGCCTGGCCGCTGTGAAGGCTGCCTGCCCGAGGGGTCACTCATGACCGGGTTCCCCGTGACCGACGAGGCCGTGGATGCGGCAGCGGAGTCGCTCTACAACGGCCTGACGGCTCCCAACTTCCCCGGCGACTACCGCCAGCAGTCCGAGACGATTCGAGGACATTGGCGCGCCGACGCCCGCGCTGCGCTGGAGGCTGCTGCCCGGACAGCGCAACCCGCGCCCGCACTGGCCGCACTGGACCGGGAAGCCCTGCTTGCGATCCATCGTGACCACCACCTCGCCGACACCCGCTGGCTAGGCCAGTCTCGGACGGAGATCGAGTGCGTGTGCGGAACGAAGATCATCGCCGAAGGCGGAGTGATCACACCAGTCGATCACATCGAAGCTCATCGGGTTGACGCCATCCTCGCGTTGGTGCCGCAACCGATCTGCATTTGTCGCCCGCACTGGGTTGCGGTCGATGAGATGGACGGGCGCGACCCTAACCCGAACTGTCCGGTTCACCCGCAGCTTGTTGCCACCAGGGAGAAGCTGACCGAGGCGTTGACGGGTGTGCAGATCGACGGGGAGAACGGCTCGGCGATCATCGAAGAGTCCGAGGCGGCGCAACTCGCTGACCGCGTACTGGCTTCTGGTGTCGTGCAGGAAGCGCCCGCGCAACACGTATCCGAGGCTGCGCGTTCGGATACTCCCTCCACCCCAGTAGTGGACCGCAAGATGGCTCGCAGTGTCATCGAGCGGGCCCTGACCGCCCGTCACGAGGAACTCAGCGGAGAGGCCAGTCCGCGCGACTTCGACGGGGCGAGCCAGATCCTGAACGCTCTCCTCGCTGCTGGTGTGTTCCAGTCCGAAGCCGACGTACGAGCAGGCGAGCTGGAGAAGACGGCAGACGAGTTCGGCGTGGACATCAGCGCGAACGACGACGAGTGGTTCAAGGGCTACCGCCAGGCGCAACGGGACATCCTCATTCGCCTGGCCGACCGCGCTGCCGCTATCCGGGCAGGTGGGACCAATGGCTGACATCGCGGCATGGAACACAGCCAACCCGATCGGCACCCGAGTGCTGTTCTGGCCTGCGTTCAAAGACGAACCGGGTCGCGAGTCAGTGACGCGGTCGGCTGCATGGGTGCTGTCCTCCGGCGCCGCCGTAGTCCTCGTGGACGGGTACGCCGGGGGCATCGCTCTCACCCATGTGGAGCCGGTTCAGGCAGGTGCACAGTGACCGCCCGGGTCGGCACCGCCGAACTGGTCGGCACGTTCAAGCCGGGCAGCGACGAGTGGCACGCCGCCCGCGCTAAGGGGCTCGGCGGCAGCGAGATCGCCGCCGTGCTCGGCCTGTCGCCGTTCGAATCCCGGTACTCGCTGTGGCACCGCAAAGCCGGACTCATCGGCCCTGTCGCTGAGTCGCCCGAAATGGAATGGGGCACCCGCCTCGAAAACGCCGTCTGCGACAAGCACCGCGAGGTCCACAACCTCGGCAGCCTACTCCAACCATCCGGCACCTACCGGCACTCCGAACGGCCCTGGCAAATCGCCAACCCCGACCGGCTCCGCTCCGACTTCGACGGCCACATCGTCAGCCTGCTCGAAGCCAAAACCTCACCGTTCGGTGACCGCTGGGGCGCCACCGACACCGACGAAATCCCCGTCCACGTCCGCGCCCAGGTCATGTGGTACCTCGACACCCTCGGCCTCGACACTGGCCACGTCGCGGTCCTCATCTCCGGCCTCGACTACCGCGAATACGTCCTCGAATACGACGCCGACGAAGCCCAACTGCTCCGTGACGCCGCCGTCGAGTTCCTCGCCACCCTGGCCGCCGGTACACCGCCACCGATCGACGACCACGAGGCCACCTACAAGGCGGTGCAGGAGATGCACCCCGACATCGACCCCGTCTCCCACGAACTGTCCACCCCCGTAGCGCGCGCGTTCATCGCGGCCCGCGCTGGACTGGACGCCGCCAAAGCGGTCGAACGGCAAGCCAAGTCCGCCGTCGCAGCCGAGATGGGCAACGCCCACACCGCCACCTGGAACGGCTACACGATCGCGAACCGGCAAGCCCGCGGCGACGGCACCCCGTACGTCGTGACCGCCAAGAACCTCCCCGACCTCACCACCGAAACGGAAGCAGCAGCATGACCGAGACAGTCAGCAACGCCGTCGCGACCCGCGACAACTCGCCGGGCGCAATGGTTCAGCGGTACAGCAAAGACTTCGCCGACGTCCTGCCCTCCCACGTGAAGGCAGAGACCTGGGTCCGGCTCGCCGTCGGCGCCTTACGTCGCGACCCGAAGGTCGCCGAAGCCGCCGCGAACAACACCGGCGCATTCATGTCCGCCCTGCTCACCGCCGCCCGGCTCGGCCTCGAACCCGGCACCGAGCAGTTCTACCTAGTGCCGCAGTCACCCCGTAAGGGCGCACCGAAAGAGATCCTCGGCATCACCGGCTACCAGGGCCTGGTCGAGCTCATGTATCGGGCCGGCGCGGTCGCTTCGGTGATCGTGGAGGCGGTCCGGGAGCACGACAACTTCATCTACGCGCCGGGTCGTGACGAACGTCCGATCCACGAGATCGACTGGGACGCTGAGGACCGCGGGAAGCTGAAGCTGGTTTACGCCTACGCGATCATGAAGGGCGGCGCGACCTCGAAGGTCGTGGTGCTGAACCGGTCGAAGATCAACGAGATCAAGGCCAAGTCCGCGTCGGCCCGGTCGGACTACTCGCCGTGGAACACCAACGAAGAGGCGATGTGGCTGAAGTCGGCCGCCCGCCAGTTGTCGAAGTGGGTGCCGACGAGCGCGGAGTACATCCGTGAGCAGCTCCGCGCGGTGCGGGATGTTGCCGCCGAGCGGCCTTCTGTTGCTGCGGCTACGGCTGTGCATCAGACCGAGGCCGGGCCTACGGACACAGGCACTGGTGAGGTTTTTCAGGCCGAGTTCGTGGACGAAGAAGCTCAGGCGTCGGATGCGGCGTGGCTGGCGGGTGAGCCCGCATGACCTGGGCTGCTGGGCCGTACGTCGCGTTCGACGTCGAGACCACTGGGGTCGATGTCGAGGCTGACCGGATCGTCACGGCCGCGCTGGTCTTCGTTGAAGGTAAGACGCCGCTGGTCCGGACCTGGCTGATCGACCCTGGTGTCGAGATCCCCGAGGGTGCGACCGCTGTGCATGGTGTCTCGACCGCGCAGGCACGCGCTGAAGGTGTGGCGCCAGCGACAGCTTTGGCGCAGATGGCCACGGCTTTGTGCGCGGACCTGCGTGCCGGGGTCCCCGTTGTGGCGATGAATGCCAGCTTCGACCTGACGATCCTTGATCGTGAGTTGCTGCGGTACGGGCTGGGTGGGCTTGGCGAGCGGCTTGGGGGTTACGGCGCGGTCCGGCCGGTGTTGGACCCGTTCGTGCTGGACCGGGAGGTCGACAAGTACCGGCGCGGGAAGCGGACCTTGACGGCGCTGTGTGAGTTCTACGGCGTAGACCTGGGCGACGACGCCCACAACGCAGCCGCTGATGCGCTGGCCGCGTGCCGCCTGATGTGGAAGCTCGCGACCCGGTACCCCCGCGAGATCGGTGCCCGGCCGGTCGATGTTTTGCATGACCTGCAGGTGAAGTGGCATGCCGCCCGGCAGGCCGACTTTGCCGATTACCTGCGCCGGAAGGGCGAGGACGCCAGCGACGTGGACGGCTCTTGGCCGATCCGTGTCCCGAAGAACGGGCAGGAGGCCGTCGCATGAGCAGCACGGAGTTGGTTGGCCCGCTGCCGAAGGTCACGTTCGGCGGAGGCCCGGACCGCGAGTTTCCGCGGTTGCTGCCTGCGGTGGCGTACGTGCCGCCGACGAACACTCTCGACCCGCGGTATGTCGCATGCACAAAGCATCACGTCGCCTGCGACTGCCGGGAAGCCGAATGGGCTGAATACCGCGCAGAGCACAGCTACGCGCGCCGCGAGATGCAGGCCGCGTTCGACCAGATCCTCGCGGGCCACCAAACGTGGCAGTGGTCCGACGAGGGCGACACCTTCACGGGCTGCATGTGCACCGGCTGCCAGCTCGCCCGCGCGTGCCACATCTGGCCCACCACCATCGACTCGAACAGCGAGGCCACTGCATGACCGCGAAGAAGCCGTCGGCGTTCCTGAACTACAGCGGGAACCTGACCCACACGGTCGGTCGCCTGATGGGCCCGACGGACGTGAACTGGCGCGAGTACCTGCTCGTGGTCGCCGCCGAGCACGACCCGGCCACGAACCGGACCCGGCTTGGCCTGGTGTACGTGACCGACCCGGCCAAGCACGACATCCACACCGACGTTCACCGGCAGCGCTGGATGCCCACGGCGGTCGCCGCATGAACGACCAGCCGCGTTACCCGCGCCGTAACCGCCCGATCTTCGCTGGTGCTGAGGGCGTGAAACGTGTCCGCGCCAAGTTTGCCGAGGCCGGGGTGCGACGCCAGGCCGATCAGTTGATCTTCGAAACCGAGCAGTACCTCGCCGCCCAGACCTGACCCCTGAAGGAACCGAGCCGATGCCGATCACCAGCACGCTGACCATCTCGGCGGACAACCCGCCGAGCGCCTACGACCGCGAATTCAACGACGCAACCTGGACCACCTGCTCGCTGGACGTCTACCGCGACACCGAGCACGCCGACAAGGGCGCCGTCCAGATCGACGACCGGGCACATCGCGTCCTGCTCACGCCTGCTGAGCTGCGCGAGGTAGCCCAGTTCGCCTCCATGCTCGCCGACCAGATCGAGCGCGAATCGTGAACGGCAAGAAAGCCGCCGCCCTGATCACCGCGGCCCTGTTTATCGGGTCCCGCGCCGACGAAGCCGCCTCCTGGGTCGCCGCCCACGCGTTCAGCTTGGCGTGGCTGGTACCGGCCTGGACGTTCCTCGCCGTCGCCGCGTACCGCGCGGGCCGGCGCCGCTCGAAGCGCCTGTTCGTAGACCTTCCCGACGCGCGGGTCCGGAGCCTCACCCAGACCCACAGCACCACACACCACATGGACGCATTGTGAACGCGGGGTTGTACGCGCGTTGGTACTGCCGCGGCTGCGCGAAGAAACCCCGCACCGGCTTTGGCCCGTGCTCGCAGTGCTGCGGCTGGACCGACCGGACGGACAAGCAAGGCCCCGACCTGCGCACACGGCAAGTCAGGCAGGCAACGTCATGAGGCGCTTCCAACTTATCCGCCACACCGACATCTCCGGCGTCTCCGGCACCGGCGTAGTCGCAGAAGGCGTGAAATTCACCGACGGCACGGTCGCACTCCGCTGGCACGGCCAATGGCCCGCCACCGCCACATGGAACTCCCTCAACGGAGTGATCGCCGTCCACGGCCACCAAGGCGCCACCGAAATCTACTGGCTCGACGGCGCCGGCATCGAAACATCCGTATCTACAGAGGGGAAGCAGTGATGGAGGAGTTGAGGGCGCATCTGAGCGATCTGCTCGACGATGCGCGGCATGGGAAGGGTTGCCGGGCGGGTTGGTCTCGGCCGCGGCGGTGCACGTGTCTGTTGGGTCAGTTGCAGGTGGTGCTGGCTGGTGTGCCGGTGGTTCCGGCGTCTGCGGTGTGGTCGCTGGCGGATGAGTGGTTTGCGAAGGCTGGTACGGAGCCGGTGGCGACTGCTGGTGAGGTGTATCGGAAGTGTGCGTCGGGGTTGGTGTGGGTGGCTGCTGATCACAATGCTGTTCGGCCTGAGCTGGAAGCGGCGGTGGCGTGATGTGCCCGTACAGCATCACTCGTGAGGACGCAGCCAAGGACCACGCGGCGATCGCGTATGCACTGTCCGCCATCTCCGACTTCGGCGGCTCCAAGGAACGGCTGCGGGAGTTGGCCGACTCCATTGCGGAGCAGTTGCCTGGCCCGATCCCGGAAGAACCAACCGGTGACGTGCTGGTCCGGGTCTACGACCTGACGTACAAGCGGCAGAAGAACGGCGAGTGGTGGCCGCTGGACAGGCCCGGTTCGGGGTACGAGTGGGAAGACCTTGTGGTGGCCGCTGGCATCGACGACCGCGAGATCGTCATCTACGACCGTCGCCAAGCAGGACTCGCCACCCCTCCCACTGAGGAAGTAGCCGATCCGGTCCGGCGTGAAATCGTCTGGGACAAGTCGTCAGGTCATTGCATCCCGAAGTTCGCCGATGCCGAACCGCTGACCGCTGCTCGCTTGAGTCGGATCAGCGTGGAGACCCATCAGGCGAAGATCGCCGCCGAGGCTGACCCGCTGGAAGCTCGGCTGGACGAGCTTGTGCAGGAGTATGCCGGTATTGCTGAGGAGTGGAGGGACTCATCTGCTCGGTATGGCGGCCTGTTCGGCGAGTTCGCTCATAAGGTGCGTGCCCTCGCCACCGAAGACACCGTACCCGCCTGTCAGTCCGCAAAAGGGTGGGGTGAGTGCGTGCTGGCCGACGGCCACGAGACGCGGCAGTCGCAGGTGGTCGGCGGTCAGCCCACCACCACGCACGTTGACCGGTGGGGTCAGCACTGGGGTGTCGGCACTACGAAAGCGGGGCAGTGATGGCCACCACCCTGCGCGAGGACCTGGAGGCGCTAGTTGAGCGCTGGCGCTCCAAGAACGTGCGCGCATACAACTTCAGCAAGAGCGCCTATCACACTGGCCGCACCGCGGCGCGCACAACGGACATCGGTGATCTGAGCGCCCTGCTCGCTGCTCATCCCGTAGAACCCCGACAGCCGTACGACTGGCAAATCGCCCGCGATGTCCTGGACAGCCCGAAAGACGAAGGGCCCGGCTGGCAGGAGATGACCCCAGCGCAGTCGGCTGCTCTTGCTGCAAAGCGCATCCGTGAGGCCCTGGCTGATCCGGATCACCTTGGGCCGCTTCTGGATGAAGCGCTGACCTTGCTGCGCTGCTTTGAGGCGGTGCAGTCATGACCGGGTTCACCGTGACCGACGAGATCAAGCGGCAGATGGGCAAGGCGGTTCAGTACGTCATGGGCGGGTCACTGGACCTCGTCAACGGAGACGCCGCGTTGCAGTATGGCCAGGCTGCGTATGCCGCTCTGGAGGCTGCTGCCCGAACAGCGCAACCTGAACAGACGCCGGTCACGCGGAATGCCCTGATCTCTGCCTACACGGAGCGCCTAGCGGGCGGCTCGCGGCAAGTGATTGCCGACAACCTCCGCGAGTTCGCCTCAAAGCTCGATCGTCGCCAGCTCACTGCCACCAGGGAGAAGCTGACCGAGGCGTTGACGGGTGTGCAGATCGACGGGGAGAACGGCTCGGCGATCATCGAAGAGTCCGAGGCGGCGCAACTCGCTGACGTGCTGCTGGCCTCTGGTGTCGCGCAGGAAGCGCCCGCGCATGCCCGTCCCGCTGTCGCTGCTGGCTGCCCAGGACGCTGCTACTCGCTGACCGAGAGCGGCGCCGGGCACATCGACCCCGAATGCCCGGTGCACGCGGCAAAGCAGTCCGTTCCCGTGGTGGACATAGAGAAGCTGACTCATCGTCTTGCGGATGTATTCAGCGCCGACGATCGGCCGCCGACGTGGGCGCAAGCCGCCCGTGCGTTGATCGCAGATGGTGACCTGTTCCAGTCCGAAGCCGACGTACGAGCCGACGAGCTGGAACGCGCGGCCCACTTCCGCAACGGCATCACCAGCACGCAAGGCGACGCAGTGGACAAGTTCCTCCGGATGCGCGCTGCCGCTCACCGGGGGGATAGGCGGCCATGTCGACACGAGGAGTCTCTCTACGGTCGGTGCACCGCTTGCGGCATGACCTGGGAACAGCAGGCCGCTACCCGGGCAGGTGAACAGGCATGAGCCTCGAACCGAAGGACAGCGGCGACCTGACCGGCTGGACCGAGATCACCTGCTGGCAAGCCGAACTGGTACGCCGCAGAGACCTCCAAGTCGTCTCATCCCGCACCGACATGGAAACCCCTGACGTGTTCACCGAGTGGTGGATACCCAAGACCGACAACGTGAAGCGCGCCGCTCCGGTGCTCCGCGAATACCGGGACCGCGATGGCTGCCGCCACTACCTCGCCGGATGGCCCGAAGACGCTGGCCGGGCAGGTGGACAGGATGGCTGACACCGAGACCTACACCGAGTACGGCGTGTTCCTCAACCACGGCTCCGCGCAGATCCTCTACACGACGTTCCGCAAGGCGGAGACCGTGGGCATCTGGCGCCGCACACAGCCCGCCGATGTGCTCGCCCGCATCACCAGCATCCGCACCCGTGAGGTCACGATCCAGCGCGGAGCCTGGTCAGTCGTGGAAGGCAGCGAGTGATGAAGCTCCTGATCTGGTTCATGTCCCTGAAGCGCCAGAAGCCCCGTGACGCCGGCTGGTACACCGACGGCCAACCGCTGTGGACCCCGCAGCAAGCCGCCCAGGCACGCACCGACTACATCACCAAACGCCGCAACGAACGCCTCAACCCCGCCAACGGCGCCACCGACGAGCTCTGGGGCGATCTGCACCCCGACCTCCGCGCCCTGGCCATCACCGAACAACAAGACGACCACACCCACCAGACGCAAACACACAAGGACCCAGCATGACCACGCACCCGGCTTTCCCGGAGCAGCTCGAAGACGAGGACTGGATCGACTGGTACTTGCGCAGCCACGCCGAGATCAGCGACAACCCACCAGCCGCGCCCGCAGGTTTCGTCCTCATCCCATGCACGGCCACGCCTCGACACTGGCCAACCTACACGCTGGACGACGGCGACACCGGCGGCGACAGCGCGGCCTGTGGGGACTGCTCCTACGCCGATCTGTCGTCTCGCCATCAAACCTGCAACCACGACATCAACCATCGAGCCTGGCGCCAGTGGAGAGCGGTCTCGTGGGTACTCGGAAAGCTCTACTCGTTCGGTGTCGTCAGCAGCTACGGCCACCAGTGGGGTGGTGGATGTAACCGCTGCATCAGCGGCCCGATCAAGTGGACGCTCTTCCGCGGCCCGTACGTCCTATTCGCCCAGCGCGAGACCTGGCGCTGCTGGCTCGCCGGTCACCGCCGCGGCGTCGAGGTCGGCTTCGGGTACTGCGGCAAATGCGTGCCCTGGCCCTGCTGCGGATCCACGACGTGGGACCACGCTGATGGCTGCCCGGACCAGACAGCGAGTTCCTGCGAGAGGCAGGACCACTGATGACGCTCCCATGGGACACCTGGAATGGCTTCTGCTGGGGCCCGCTTGAGGTGAAGCGGATCGCGCGCTTTAACCCTCGCGCCGACCGGGAGTGTTACGTCGTTCAGGTCGTGACTGACACCGGTCAAGCAGTCGACATCTACGTCAGCAAGACGGGCCGTTCCCTGCGGGTCTTCCGTGGCGGGAAGGAGCTCAAGTGAAGCGCGCCCGCGGTGTCTGGCCGGCTACCTGCGAGTCGTGTGCCACTGACGGTCTCTGTGTTCTCCGTCAGGTGGGTGACCGCTATCTGTGGCAGTGCGTCGAAGGCTGCAAGGAGAAGCCATGAAGCGCGTCATCGTCACTGGGCCGCGCGACTGGACAGACGTCATCGCTGTCCACCGCGAACTAGACATGCTCCTCTTCGGAGTTATCTGCCAGAAGTTCACTGCCGTCACCGGCGACGCGACCGGTGTGGACGCCATCACGAAAGCATGGGCGCGGCTGCGGGGCCTGGAGCACGAGGAACTCGCTGCCGACTGGGCCAAGTACGGGAACGGCGCGGGACCAGTTCGTAACAAGGCGATGGTCGCTCGCGGCGCCAATCTCTGCCAAGCGTTCATCGCCCCTTGCCTGTCCAAGAAGTGCAGGCTCCAAAAGCCGCACGGCACGCACGGCACCGCCGACTGCATCAAGCAGGCCGAGAAGGCAGGCATCCCCGTGAGGAGGTACACCGCATGATCGTCGTCGGTCTCGACACCTCGCTCACCTCGACCGGGCTGCTCGTGCTCGAAGTCGGCCCCGACCGGCCGCCAGCAGCTGGCGCGACCCGGATCGAGTCGAAAGCCCCAGCAACCGGCCGGAACCCCGACACCGGCAAAAAACTGGCCCCGAACCTGAAACAGCGCCTCGACCGGCTCACCGCAATTGAGCAGCGCATCACCAGCGCCCTGTTCAACCTCTACATCGACCTGGCCGTGATCGAATCACCCTCGTTCGGGTCCGTCGGCTCAGCCAGCCGCGACCTCGCCGGACTCTGGTGGCGGGTTGTCGGAAAGCTCGACCACATGGGCATCCCCGTCGCCGAAGTATCCCCCGCCGGACGCACAAAGTACGCCCTCGGGTCCGGCAAAGCCGCCCCGAAAGACCGCGTCCTCGCCGCCGTCATCAAGCGCTACCCCGACTTCGACATCACAGGCAACGACATCGCCGACGCCCTGATCCTGGCCGCCATGGGCGCCCGACACCTCGGCCACCCCATCGACGACCTACCCCAGGCCAACCTCGCCGCCATGAACGGCGCCCACTGGCCAGCCCCATCGAACCCAGCGGCCTAACCAACCGCCCCTGAGCATTCCCCTGGAGCCTGATATGACGATCCACGCGAAGGACGGCGCCCCGTCGGAGCTGCCACCCATCACCGACCTCGCCGCGCAAATCCGCGCCGGCGCAACGATCGCCGAACTCGCCGCCCTACACGGCGTCGCCCCCTCCACCCTCTCAAGCCGGTTCTCCCAAGCCGGATTCGCCACCGACACCGGCCTACACAACCACGTCATCGACCGGCCCGTCACACGGCCAGCACCCAGCGACACCGGCAACCTCACCTACGTCGGCGGCGGCGACTGGGACCGCGGACTCCCAACCACCCCAGCACCACCACGGCCACGCCGAACACAACCAACCGGGCTCGACTGGTCCGGGATCCGCGACCAATACCTCGCAGCAGGCGGCGTCGAAACCCCCGAAATCTTCACCCCCAACACCATCACCAAAATCCACCACAACACCGGCCTACCCACCACCTACACCCAACCCGGCACCGAACCCCCACCACCAGCACGCAAAGGCGTCCCCGACCACGTCAAAGCCGCCGTCGCCCGCCGCTACCTCGCAGGTGAACCAGCCACCCGCCTCCAACGCGAATACAGCATCTCCAGCAACACTCTCGCCCGCGCCGTCAAAGCGGCCGGCGGCCAAATGCGGCCCCGCGGCCAGCGCGTCGCACCCACCGGTGGATGCATGCCGCGACTGTCTGCCGCGACCAGCACCGAAATCGCCCGCAGATACGCCGACGGTGAATCTTCCCCCGAACTGCAGCGCGCCTACGGGTACTCCCACCAAACCATCCGGAAAGCGATCATTGCCGCAGGTGGCCGGATCCGCACCGCCGCCGAGGCCGCTGTCCTCGCCCGCTCCCAGCGCGGTGCCGCATGACCCCCGACGACCCGCGCCACGGCCAGCACCGCGGCTACTACGCACACAAAGTCGCCGGACAGGAACCCTGCGAACCCTGCCGCGACGCCTTCAACAAGCACCGTCGCCGCCGGGGAAAGCTCCGCACCCGCGGTATTCCCAGCCGTCTCCCGATCGGTGAACGGATCTACTCGCGTCTCGTCGCCGCACGCAAACGCGGCATGACCCATCAGGACATCGCCGACGCACTCGACGTCTCCATTTCCTGCGCGTGGCGGTACTGCGAAGAAGGCCCCACCCAGGTCGTGTCCTACACCAACTGGAAGAAACTCGCCGGTTTCCGCCCACACGCGGTGCTCACCCCCGTCGGCATGATCCGACGTATCCAGGCCCTCCACCACATGGGGTACGGGTGCACCGCGATCGCCGCCGAGGCCAACTGTCACCGCGAATCCTTGCAGGAGGCGCTGCGTGGCCGCGAGCACGCATCAACACGCTTGCGGGCCGCGATCGCGGCCGTGTATGACCGGCTGTGGGACATCCCATGCAGCGACGATCCCCGGTTCACCACCCGCGCGAAGAACCGGGCAGTGCAGCTCGGCTGGGCGCCCGCAATGGCGTGGGACGACGACACCATCGACGACCCCACGGCGCGCCCCCAGGGCATGGAGCGCACCATCCGGCGCCCCCGGCACCTGGTCGACGAGTCCGCCGTCCTCCTCGCCGTCGGCGGTGACCGCACAGTGAAACTCAGCACCGCCGACCGGTACGAAGTCGTACGCCGTCTCCGCGCCGACCACTGGTCAGACCGGCGCATCGAAGCACACACCGGCATCCGCGCCGACCGCTACACCCACCGCCCCAGCGCGCAGGCCGCCGCATGATGACCCGCGCCGAGCTTCTCGAGCTCCTCACCGTCGAACGCCACCTCCCACTACCACCCGCCCCGCGCCCCGGCCTCCCACACGACTCTGCCGCCGACCAGCGCGCCCGCCGGCAGATCCTCAAGGCCGAAGTTGAAGCGTTCGAGCAGGCCCACCCCAACGATTTCGGCAGCCGCCACAAGCCCCGGAACAGCGACGAGACCGTCACGTTCGTACGCCGCGGCCTCATCTACGTCCAGGGAGGCGCCGCATGACCGCTCCACCACCACGCGGGAAAGCGCTCCCCAGAAGGTCCGGAGCGACAGAAGACGGGGGCTTTTGATGGCAAAAGATCAGCGTCCGTACGCACCAATCGACGTCGGTTTGCCAACAAACCGGAAGCTGCGCAGCGCAGATCCGCGCGCGAAATGGCTGTTCGTATCGACCATTTTGTGGTGCGGATCCGAGATGAACGACGGCATCTTCGACCCCCGCCTAGCCGTCGCCGTCGCCGACGTACCCGCACGGTTCGTCAAGCAGCTCATCGACCGCGACGTCTGGCACGAAAAAGGCCACGCCTGCCCCGACTGCCCGCAACCCAAAGAGGCCCTTGAGCTGGTAGTTCACGACTACACCGAGCACAACCGGACCGCCGCGACCATCCGGAAACTCAAGTCCGACCGGCGTGAAGCCGGCCGCCGCGCGAACCACAAAAAGTGGGATCACCCGGGCGAGTTCGAGGACTGCGGGAAGTGCAATGACTGATCCGATTTGGGATCCGTTTTGCGATCCGATTTGGGATCCCAAGACCGATCGGTTTGCGGACTCCGATCGGATTCCCCAACAGCAACAGCAACAGCAACAGCAACAAGTACTTGGCTGGCGTGGTCTTACAGCCGGCCGCCCGCTTTTCGAACCGCCTATGGCTGACCAAATCCAAAACGGTACGGCCCCAACGCGCGAACCCCAGCCGATTGGACTTGGAAAATGAGCACAATCCCCCAACTCGAACGCCTCGCCGCCATGGCCAACGCCCTCCGACCCGACTGGCCCACCGGCTCAGTTCTCACCCACCTCAAAGCCAACCACGGCACCCGCCCCTACCAAGACCTCGCCATCGCCATCGCCTGGATAGCCACCGACCCCGACACCGCCACCCCAGCCCGCCTCGCCGAAGCAGGCCCCTGGTGGCAAGCCACCCAACCCCACCCACCACCCACCACCAAAAAACCCCCCACACGCGGCGCCATCGACATCCACGGCCGCTGCCAAACCTGCGGAGGCCTCCACCACCCCAACGCACCCCACGACGCCCCCAAAACCCCCACCGAAGACGCACCACCCGACTACCACCAAGCCCGCGCACAACTCCGAGGAGCCAACGATGAGTGACCAGCCCACGCATGACGTTGGCCCGGTGCATGGTGGTGCTCGCTGGTGCGAGCAGCACGGCCGCTGGGAGTGCACGAAGCAGCGGAAGGCCGGCCGCGGTGAGTGCCACTCGATCGCGCTCACGGGGACGGACAAGTGCCGGATGCATGCGGGTGAACGGTCGGACGTGGTGAAGGCGCGGGCGATGGCGATCACGGCGTGGTCGGCGATTGGTGGTGATCCGACGGTGGAGCCGGGCCGGATCATCTTGTCGCTGTTGCAGATGTCGTGGCTGCGGCTGCACCTGTACGCGCAGCTGCTCGCGGCTCAGGCGGACGCTGAGGGCTGGGAGCCAGACAATGTGGATGACGAGGGCGATGAGGTCGAGTTCGCTGTCGCAGGGTCTACGGGTGGCCTGATCGGGCACACGTTCGCCCCGTCGAAGGAAGGCGGCCGGGTTGTTACCGGTGAGGCCGTGCGTGGTCTGGTGCTGCTCGAGGCCCAGGAGCGGGACCGGTGTGCCAAGTTGGCGAAGACGGCCCACGACATGGGGATCGCTGAGCGTGAGGTCCGGTTGGCTGAGCAGCAGGGCGAGTTGTTGGCTGGTGTGATCAAACGGGTTCTGGGTGACCTGGATTTGACGGTTGAGCAGCAGCAGCGGGTGCCTGCGGTGGTTGGTCAGCATTTGCGTGCGGTGGCCGAGCTCGAGGCCGGGGGTGCGGCGTGACCAGCGAGCCCTGGATCGGAGATGCAGCCACCAACGACCACGGTGGCTGCAGGTACGCCCTGAACGAGTTCGCTGCTGCCGAGGACATCCGCCGGTGCGGGGCGCCAGCGACGGTGCACATCATGAGCGAGAGCGCGATGCACGGGCTCGTCAGCCTGGCCAGTTGCGAGAAGCACGCAGATATCGCTCGAGCAGCGGGGGCGTATGTCGGCGAGCATCGCTTTGGCCCGAACTGCGCGGGTGTGGAAACGGTCTTCGGCGCAGATGGCTGCGACGTCGTGGCTGAGTCGGGCGGTGCGGCGTGAGTGGCCGGCCGGAGTGCGGCACGGTTGAGGCGTACCGGGTCCATGTCCGGCGCCGTGAACCGACTTGCGCGGCTTGTCGTGACGCGAACCGCCGATACATGGCCGAGCGGCGCGCTGGCGAAGACGCGCGCGACGCCGAGAAGGTCCGCAACAACGCTCGCCATCGTGCCCTGACCCGGCTTGCTGCGGAGAACCGTGCCCGGTTGCGGCAGCTGTACCTCGAAGAGTTCAACAAAGCCCAGAAGGAAGCCTCATGACCCCAGATCACCCAGACCTTCAAGGAGCCGAAATGAGCAGCAACGACCTCGACCAGCTGATCAAGTCGATCAAGTGGTCCTCGAACTGGGAACCGCTGGGCTACGTGAACCCGCAGGGCGAATGGGTGGACGTGCTTACGCCGTCCGAGTGGGACAGGCGTCTTCTGCGGCTGGCTCGACGTGGGCTGTCCATGCGCATCTGCGGTGGCCTGCGCGCCATCGGAGATGCGCAGATCCTGTCCGAGGTCGAACGGCTGCCGGACGAGTCCCTGGCGGCGCTGACGGCTGCTGACGCGGTCAACCCAGAGGTGGAGGCGAAATGAACGCGAACTCGATCGCCGAACTCATCTACCTCACCCTGGAAGACGGCCTGGACCCGAAACGGGTCCTGCTTGATAGCGACCCAGACACGAACCAGATCCGCCTCGCAACTCCGCACGGCCAAAGCTTCCGGATCACGGTTGAGGAGGACCTGTGACCAACACCGACCTGCCGATCGCGGACTACGACTGGGTGCACCTCGTCAAGGGCAACCTGCTGCACCACCCGAAACTCACCCCCGAACAGCACCAAGAGTGCGAGGAATCGGGCGGCATATACAACGAGCCGGTGACGCTGGACTGCGGCATCGAGGTCACCACGATCATGATCCCTGGCATGTTCACCCGCATGGGCGCTCAGCGCTGCCCCGCCTGTTGCGCGGCGACGGGTCTGCCACCTGGCAAAGGGTCCCCGAAAAACGATGACGAGTGCAGGAAGGTTCTGGGGCTATGACTGACACCACCATCCCCGAAGAGGCCGTGACGGACGCTGCCGACGCAATTCAGGGCGTCCTGTACGGCACCGTCGACCGCGATGCGCGGGACGAGCGCCCCGATGTCGGCCTTGCCGCTCTAGCCGCTCTGACCGCTGCTCTCCCTGCTCTCCGACGCCAATGGGCCGACGAGACCGCGCAGGCGATCGAGGACAAGGCCAACTGGCGCTTCGTCGAGGGAGAAGGGCGAGCGCGCCACGACTCCGCCCGCATCGTCCGTGAGTTCGGGGAGACCAAACCATGACCAACACGGAACAGCCGTATGCCGACGCCGTAGCGGCGCTTCTGAAGCAGGACTACGACCTGCAGGACATCACCCTCCCCAAGGTGGTCCGGGAAGCTCTGGACGGCTGGCTGCGCAGCCAGATCGACCTTGCGATCGCCATGCACGCAGCGACCCACGGCAACGGTCACCAGCCAGACGACCGCTGTGAGTCGTGGTACGCGCTGCAGGACGCGCTAACGCACATGCACGACGGAAGCCACCGGTTCGTGCAGGCCCTGCTCGGGGAGACCACCCCATGACCACCTACACCCTCCACCTCACCTGCTGCTGCGGCGCGAAACTCCACTACGTCGGCGACCACCAGCCCTATCTCGCCGCCGAACGCGCCGCATTCAACACCCAGCACACAGACTGCCGCCCCGTCCCCGCCGTCACCATCAACCGGGCCCTAGCCCGCGCCGTACGTCTAGCAGGCCGACGGTGACCGCACTCGGCGACGCGATCACCGCCGCGGCCGAAGCCATGCACCCCTGCCACCGCCCCAACTGCCCCGCCACCACCGTGCACCGCGCCCAGGCCGAGCGTGCCGTACGCGCCGCCATCCCCGTCCTCAACCAACACCTCACCCAAACTGCCCGCACCAACCTTGCGGCCGGCCTGGGTCACATGACCTGGGCCGAATGCGTCGCCCGCCTCAACCGCCTACTCAACCAGGGGTAGTTGCCTCCGGCCCATTGCTGCGAGAAGGTGCCCGCAAAGCAGCACAGGCCTCACCTCACCGCACCGCGAAAGGCCCACACCGCATGAGCGTCCTCACCACAGACGAACCCGCCAAGACCTACACACCGATGGTCCAGCCCCGCGCCACCATCACCGACCACCTCACCCAAGCCATCGCCCAAGCCACCGGCCTCAAAGCCGAACAGATCCTCGCCGTCACAGCCGACGCCGAAGTGACACGGGTCCTGTACCACGGCCCCAGTGCAGGTATGGCCGGCGGCCACGGCCGCGTCGCTGAACAGGCCTGGGACACCCAGACCGGCAAGATGCTGTACGACGAGACCGTGCCCGGCCGCCTCGCCACCGCGAAGGCCTGACACCGATGACCGCCGTCACATTTGACCCCACCGTCACCCTCCCTGAGGGTGGCCTCGCGGAGCACATGCCAGCCGTCGAGCATGACTACCTGCTCGCCTGGCTACGCCGCAACGGCATCAACCCCAACGCAGTCACCGCCGACCGGCCCGTCCACCTCGGCATCCGCGAGATTTCCCGCTGGGAAATTGTGCCCCGCCCCCTAGACGACCCGGAAACCCCGGCAGGGTTCCACCGCTCCGACGGCATCAACCCCGGATACGGCCAGATCTGGTCAAGCGAAGACCCCGGCGCGGTACTCGTCCGGTGGGTCGCCACGCCATACCAGGTGCCGCTCCCCGAGCATCTCCGCGCCGAGCTGAAAGCCGCACTCAAACTCAAGGCCGCCGCGTCCTGGTCGACCGCGCCCGGCCAGTCGCAGTACCACGACGGGAAACCCGACGCCGACGACATGCCCTGGGTCGGCGCCATCGTCCACGACTCCGGCACAGGCGAATGCCTACCCGCGATCGTGGCCAAGGTCCATGCCCCAGAGGTTGTCGACCTTGTCGTGTTCGCCGCGACCGTCACCGAAACCGTGTCGGCGCGTGTACGGCGGCCTCATGCACCGTATGACCCCATCGACCCTGAGGCCGCGCGCCCGGCCTGGCATTGGCTACACACGTGACCGGCAAGATCCTGGCCGATGTCCCGGTAAGCCTGGTGAACACGCTGCCTGTGGTCGAGTCGCCGTACCTGCCTGAAGGCACCTGCTACGTCACCCGCACCTTCTCGGGGCGCGCTGAGGTGCTCCTCGTCGGCGGCTACCTCGACCCGGTGCAGAAGGCCGGTCGGGAAGCCCGCATGATCGTCAGGCGTGGCCTAGCTGACGTGCTGGAGTGGCTGGGTGAACCGGTCGAGCTGCCAACGGTGATGAGCGCGCTGCGGGACCGGATGGCGGCATCGTGACCGGCCTGACGTTGGTGTGGGACAAGGTCCGCGACCTACCCGCCGTGCCGCTTACCGAGCACTGTGGCCGGGCCGTCACCTGGGACGACTGGCACCTCGCCCCGAACGTCACGCACATCGTGCAGAAATGCGAACAGGCCGACTGCCTGCACGAGGGCCAGAAGTTCAAGACCACGGGCACCGTGCACCCGGCGGAGGGCGACACGATCTTGGCCCCGTCTCGTGAACGCCGCACCGGCTCTGGCCGTACGTACGGTGCGCTTGTACGTCGACCAGCGCATCCGGTCCGGTCGCTGCATGCGTTCTGCTGTGCGCGGTGCCGCCACATCGACGTGTACGAGATGACCGATCGGGACTTCGTGCCGGTGGATCTGGTGCAGGGGGTCCTGTTCTGATGAGTGATGCGCGCCACATGTTGGGGGGTAATCGGGACTTGGGCACTTATAAGCCCGAGCAGGGACTACAACCCGTCCACACAGCCGTACCCCCCACGGACTGCCTCAACGGCTGCACACGACCCACCGAACACGGCCGCGAACCCATCCAAGTCGAACCCCCCGCCCTCATCTGCCCCGCCTGCCGCAAACGCCTCAACACCTGGCTCCAGCAAATCCCCGACACCTACACCCTCCTGCCCCTCGTCGTCGAACACGGCACCGTCACCAGCAACCCCGAAACCGCCCACACCAAACGCCCCGACCCACCCGCACCCATGCGCCTCGAAGTCATCGACATGCTCGAACGGCGCCCCGGCCGCGGCGTCCTCGGCCTCATCCACGGCTGGGCACAACTCGTCCGCGACGAACGCCACCTCACCGTGCCCTGCCGCTGCCGACATGACCCCGAAACGCACCACGACACCACACAGCCAGCCTGCACAGTGGCACACTGCGACTGCACCGAATACCGGTCCGTCGCCGCAACAGTCACCTCCGAATGCGCGCTGCTCACACAGCACGCCGGGTGGATCACGACACAGCCGTGGGTGTCGGACCTGTACACCGAGTTGAAGCCCCTCGTGCGCCATTTGCAGGACGCTGTCGGTGACTACCGGCCCGCCCCGCTCGGCATGTGCGTCCGTCTCGTTGCCCGCCCCGGTGTCCCGGTGGATGTGCTGTGTGGCGGGACCCTGTACCGGGACCAAACCGGCCACGGTGTTCACTGCACGTCGTGCGGGGACCGGCAAGACGTCGACATGTTGCGCCGGCTCGGGTTGAAGGTCGGCATCATCCACGAGGAAGCATCATGAACCGGAAGGGCCGACGCTGATGCCGACCTGGTGGTGCCTGCCGACCATTCGCCGCTGGTGCGAGAAGACCTACACCTGGTCCACCGCGCGCGGCGGATGCCGCTTCCAGCCACGCCACAGGGGTGCCTGCAAACCCGGCAGGTACGCCCGCCCCAAGTTCGACCCCAGCCTCTAGGAGACCCAGTGAGCACCTCACCTCACGAACCGAAGCCACGGCGGCGCGCCATCGCTTCCCTGCCCAGCACCACCACGCCCAGCAACATTGCGGAAACCGTCCACGACCTGATCCTCAAGATCGGCAAGGAGGGCGAATGCGACTGGTCAACCCTCGCCGTCATGGTCCGAAAAGCCGAGCACAACGGGAGCGGCCTGCCTGATCTGCTCAGCGTCTCGGCAGAGCTGCGATGGCCTGAATGCTCAGGATGCACGCAATACAGCGAGTCGGGCATCCACTGGGACACCTGCCAGTACCGGCCCGAGGTCTGCCAACCCGTGCACGCCGCCGAGATGAGCAAGCAGTGAAGCTCAGGTACCAGGTTCCGCACAAGGTCACCGTTCGCATGGTCGGCACCCTGTTCGTCGCGACCTGCAGCTGCAACCAGTTCATGAAGGGCGCCAACCCGCGCAAGTACGCAGGTCTCGCGGCTGGATGGTACGACGGCGGCATGCTGCCCGATCCCATCGGTGAACTGCTGACCGATGCCCACCGTCACGCCACCGACCACGTTCTCGCCGCCCACCGCCTCGAACGGAAGGCCGCAGCATGACGCTGACCGAGTTCCTCACCGCCCGGTACGACGAAGCCGAAGCGGCCGAACGCACCCGGATGCGGCAACGACGCGACGTGAAGCAGCCGCACACGGTTGAGCTCGGCGGCCCGGACCCCGGCTGGACGCGGTTCAAGTTGGAACGCGACGACTGGTGGGACTCACTGCCGGACGCGGAGTACAACAAGCGGTACATGGAGTCCGTGCCCGATCCGGCGGTCCTCGCCGACATCGCAGCCAAGCGGGCCATCCTCGCGGACTATCAGGCCGAGGTCGCGAAGCATGCCGAGTACTGGGAACGGCAGCGCGCTCGGCCAACCTCCGAGCTGCACGCTGACCGCGCCCACCCCGACTACGAGTACCGCACCACCGAGGGCCAGCGGAAACACTGGGACGACGCCGACGTACCGCCCATCGACAACGACAAGCTCGAACCCGAGCCCGGTTGGGAACGGAACGTCGAAGAAGGCGACAACGGGTGGCAGCGATTCGACTACACCGAAGAGTCGTACTGGCGGCGCCTCCTGCCCGAGGAACAGCGGCGCGGTCCGTTTGTCCCGCCCATACCACGCCACATCAAGCACCTCGCCTCGCCGTACGCCGACCACCCCGACTACCAGGAAGCGTGGCGGCCATGAGCGACTGGACCATTGACTGGCCGGACGGCGGCGTACCACCCGACGTGTCCAACGTCATCGCAGAGATCATGAACCGGCCAGGCTGGGCCGCCGGCGACACCATCATGATCCACACCGGCTACGACCACGAACTCCCAGAACCTGAATGGAACCCGTGCGTCTGGCAGGGTCACCTATGGGATGGCGAAACCATCTCCTTCGACGTCTACGAGTTCCCTGACGGAATGCCGATGGTGATCCATCGAAACGGCGAAACCATCCTCACTGATGTCGAGATCAGCCGATGAGCGGCGCCGAGTTCTCCACCGAGGCCCCAGACGACTACGAGATGGAGCCGGTCTCGTGACCACCTACCCCGAGAACGACTACGGCGCGGCCTGCATGAAAGCCCTCGGCGACGCCACGGGCTACACCGCTGTCGAGGCCCGCGCAGCCGCCGAGACCAACCTGAAACGCCTCCGGGAGACGTCATGAGCGAGCTGACACCAGAGCAGCTGAAGACCCAGAAGCAGGTACAACTGGCCGAACTCGGCCAGGCCGAAGGGCAATGCGCCGGCTGCGGCTCGTACCGGGCTGATGGCCAACCGCCCGTCCTGCACAAGCCTGGCTGCAAGACCTTCCCCGAAGGTGCCGACCCGAACGCAGGGTGGGGGCCATGAGTCAGCAGGTCACCCTCACCGCGCTCGTCCCCGGTGACGTCGTACGGCAACATGGCCGAGCCCGCACCGTGGCGACCGTCGACACCTTCCGCGACCAGCAACGCCGAATCGTCACCACCGTCGAGTTCATGGACGCGGGCGCTCACACCGGACCCGCAGACTCCCTCATCGAACTGATGAAAGCAGGTGGACTATGAGCGAGATCCCCACCTACCCGCCGGGTAGCCCCGCTGCTGAAGTGCTGGCGCTTCTCAGTGAGAACTTTTCATGGCGTGTGATGCCCGAATCCGAGGTGGGGGCACAGACCCGCCAGCGGTATGTCGCATTGCAGGAGATCGGCCGCAGGATCGGGATTCCCGACAGCGTGATCCAAGCAATCGATGAGCAGCATTCGAAAACTGCTGACGCCTGGCTCGCTTTCATCCGCCTCCCCGAGACCCGACCATGAAGGCAACGCAGATTCACCGGGAGGACATGCGATGGCCGACATTGTGATCGACGATGCCCTGCGGATGCGTTTTGAAGCGAAAGTTGACCGGCTACATGGCGGCTGCTGGCGCTGGAACGCTGCCCACCATGCACGTGACGGGCGCCCGATAATCCATGTACATGTCGTAGGGCAGAAGCGTTCTTCACCGGTCAATGCGCAACGTGTCGCGCTTCTGCTGGCTGGGCGCCCGCTGAAAGCGGGCAACAAGATCCGGATCAACTGCGGCACATCGGACTGTGTGAACCCAGATCACCTCGAACTGTGGGAGCGAACACACGGGCTCGCATCCACATACCGTGACTGCGGATGCAGGTGCTCGGAATGCCGCGATGCAGCAGCAACTGATGCCAAAGCGAAACGTGCCAGGTATCAGGCCCAAGAGGGAAAACCTGCTCGGCATGGCACCAGCCATGCATATAACAATTTTGGCTGCCGCTGCGAGGAGTGTGTGTCCGCAAAGCGGGCAGCCGACCAAAAGCACCGACAGCGTGTAGCTGGCCAGGTGAGTGACCACGGCACCAACACAGGATACGGGCGCGGCTGTCGGTGCCCTGAATGCAGGTCTGCAAGCCATGCCTTTTGGGTCAGATGGAATGCTTCCGTTCCTCATCCGAGAAACAATGGCAAGGAGTGGACCGGCCCGGAACTGGAAGTCGCAAGTCGTTATGACCTAACGGCGCGTCAGATAGCCGGTCTGCTTGGACGCACTCCGGCTGCGGTGCGACGGGCTCGCTATCGAATCAACAGCGATCCAAAGTTTGTGTCTCTCGCTAGCCTCCCAAGGCGGGATGAACAGCAATGATCGACATTGCCGACTGCCGAGCACAGGATCGAAAGGCCGCGCGGCGGCCTGACCGTCAGCCGCAGTGGATCGCTCCCTCGGTCGCGGTCTACACCACTGGCCGGCCCGAGGCCACGATCCGGGACTGGATCCGGCGTGGGCTCTTGGCCTCGGCGTGCGACATGCGATCCAAGCGGCTCGTCGTGAACGCGTTCGACGTGCTCGAGCTGGCCGAAGCGATGCCTGCCCGGCCGTCTACCCGGAGCCGTGCGGCGAGGCGACTGGACATGGTGGCTTGAGAAGTTACATAATCCATTTCAGGGCAGCGCTATGCCCTAGTCGCTGCACCAGGTGCAGCAAGCCCTAGCCCCATCGGCTAGTTGATGAACGCCCCGAAGCCCACGGCTCGGGGCGTTTCGCATTCCCCCTGAACGCGCGGTCGGCTAACGGCCACGCCCGGTCCCGCAACTAGCGCGGTTGACCACCCGCGTACGTCCCCCGCCCCGGTTCCAGGTGCCACCGGATCAACAGGGGACGTACGCGGCTCCAAGACCTATGCCAACTCCCAGCCGAACTTGGTAACGACTTGGCATACCCCGACGGCCCTGGGCCCGACCGCTGTGAGGTGCGGCCGGGCCCAGGGACGAACACCGAGCCCCCGGAGGTGAACCCGCTATGCCGATCCCCTCCGAATGGGACGACCGCGTCCTTCAACGCACCTACGAAGACGACCGCGGCAACCCCATGACCGGCACCGTCACCATCACCCCCACCGTCCCCTACGTCGAAGCCACCGACGAAGCCACCGCCTGGTACTCCCGGCCCGTCACCGTCACCCTCGACAGCAGCGGAACCGCGACCCTGACCGTCCGCGTCGCCGACCCCGACATGCTCCAGTCGGAATACACCCACCGCGTCGTCGAGGAACTCGAATACCCAGACGTCCCGGGCCAGGTCACCCCGCCCGGGTTCACGAACACGTACTTCATTCACGTCCCGCCCGGCCCTGACCCGCTCCTGTACGGCGCTCTCGCGCCCGTACCTGAGGGGCAGGGCGTCGTTGTCGTGCCCGGCCTCGAAGGGAAGTCGGCCTACGACGTCGCGGTCGAGAACGGGTTCGGCGGCACCAAAGCAGCGTGGCTCGCATCACTGGTCTCCACCGAGCCCGGCCCGCCCGGTGACCCCGGCCCCGAAGGCCCCGACGCCTACGAAGTAGCCGTCGCTGAAGGATTCGTCGGCACCCGCGCCGAATGGCTCGACTCGCTACAAGGCCCCCCCGGTGACACCTCCGGCCTCGCCGCCATCGCCACCTCAGGAGCCTTCACAGACCTGACCGGCGTACCCGGCGGCGGCGACTTGATGATCGGCAACGAACGCGGCACCCAGGACATCCTCGCCCCCAAAGTCATGGTCGCCTGCGACTACAACCCCGGCACCGCCACCTGGGACGCCACCCCCCAAGCCCACCTCAAAGTCGTCTTCGGCTCCGACGCAGCCCACGACCCCGGCGCAGCCGCCAAAGAAGGCGACTACTGGTTCGTCTCACCATGACCACCACCCGGCTCCGGCAAGGCGGACTGTGGGTACGACGCGGCCACGACCCCGTCGACCCCGAACCCGCCTACGACTACGTCGTCAACGGCGGCGACCTCGCCGACATCCAAACCGTGCTCACCACAGCCGGAACCAACAAAGTCATCCTCGTCCGCCCCAAAGCAGGCGGCGCACCATACCGCGGCACCACCGCGCTCGTACCACTTGCCGGACAGAAAATCCTCGGCCAAACCCTGTCCAACGGCGACCGCACCGTCCTGTCCGGCTCCCTCGAACTCAACGGCACCTGGACCAGCGACGGCGCCGGCCACTGGTGGCACGCGACCACCCTGCCCGACTACACCGAACCGACCACCGTGCAGTGCGAACTCACGAACGGGTCGTGCCGCAAACGCGAATCGGTGTGGGTCAACGGGCAGTTGTTGCGCCGCGTCATGACCATGGCCGAGCTCGACACGGCCGGTGACCCGTCGCTGCCAGGCCGGTTCTACCAGGACTACGCCGCAGACCGCACCTACATCAACGTGAACCCGTCAGGGAAGCTCGTCGAGATCGCGAAAGCACCCCAGATCATCTCCACCGCCGCATGGCAGGTGAAGGTCGTCGGGATCGTCGCCAAGCACGCCGCGTCCCCGTCGCAGCAAGGCGCCGTGTGGCTGCGCGGCATCGGCTGCGAGGTCGCCTACAGCGACCTGTCCGACAACCGCGCCATCGGCCTATACCTCGCCGACAGCAACCAGACGTGGGTGCACCACAACACGTTCCTCCGCGACGGCCAGATGGGCGGCTCGAACTACCGGTCCCACGGCACCCTGTGGGAGTTCAACGAGTTCGCCTACAACAACACCGGCGGCTACCGGCCTGACGACTGGGAATCCGGCGCCATCAAAATCTCATCCTCGGTCGGGGCCCGGTTCCAGGACAACTACTCGCACCACAACCGTGGCCTCGGCTGCTGGGTCGACATCGACAACGAGAACACGAAGATCCTGCGGAACCGCATCGAGTACAACTACGCCGACGGTATCCGCCACGAGATCTCGTGGGGCGGCGAAATCGCCCACAACTACGTCGCCTACAACGGCTACGAATTCGTCGCCGACCACGCAGGCGAAACCGGATTCACCGGCTACTCAGGGTTCGCCGGCGGCGGCATCAACATCAACAACTCGGCCGACGTGTACGTGCACCACAACATCCTGGGCCCCAACCAGAACGGCATCTTCGCGCAGCACCGCGGCAACCGCGGCCCCTCCACCGCGCACCCGAACTGGGAAACCCGGAACCTGCTCGTCGAGCTGAACGACGTCACCATCGTCAGCCACACCACCCCCGCCGGGTACCGGTACAACGGCACTGCCCGCCCCGCCTACACGTCCGGGCTGCGCGCTGACGAGAACATCTCCGGCATCGGCACCCTGTCCACCGCCGACCCCGCCCCGTACATGCAGTCCGGCACCGGCAAAAACAACACGTTCCGCAACAACACCTACCGCGCCGAAGCCCCCGGCCGCGCGAACTGGATGCTGAACGGCGGACAACGCACCTGGACCAACGTCCAATCCGCCGGCCAAGAACTCGGCGGCACCCTACTGTCCGCTCCCCGCCCCGGGTGGCAGATCACCGCCGGCGCTGACGACGGCAACTGGCGCAACACCGTCGTGCCGGACTTCTCCGCGACCCGCACCAAGATCTACCTCGGTGACGTCACCGAAGAAGACCGCGACCGGCACGCCTGGCTACGGTTCACCGGGATCACCATCCCGAAAAACGCCACGATCATCGCCGCGCGCCTTCACCTGTACGGCGTAGGCCGCACCGGTGGCCTGCCCCCGTTGACGATCAACGCCGAGAAGGCCGGGAACTCGTTCGCGCCCACCACCCGCGCCAACGTCAACGCCAAACCCCGCACCACGACCCAGGTGCCATGGACACTCACGTCGTGGCTCATCAACGCCTGGAACACCTCCCCTGACATCGCGGCCGTGCTGCAGGAACTCGTCAACCAAACCGACTGGGTCAGCGGGAACGCGCTCACCGTGTTCGTGAACGACGCCGTCGAAGGACTCGTCGGAGGCGCCGCCGCACAGGTCGTGTTCAACGGCTACGAAACCGACCCCGCCCTGTCCGCGAACCTGCAAGTGTCCTGGACCGCCTGATGCCCACCCTCGACCTGGCACTCGCCGCAGGCACCGACGACCTGTCCTGGTCCACCGCGGCCGGGATCTCGATCTTCTCCACCACCGCCACCGTCCTCCGCGCCGGTGACGCCTCACCCACCGACCTCGACCGGTGCGTGCTCGTCCGGTTCGACAACGTCACCATCCCCGCCGGCGCCACCATCACCACCGCGTACCTGACCGTGAAACCGGCCGGTATCAACGCCCCGGCCCCTGATCTGCTGTTCGACGGGTGCCTGCAGACCGACCCGGTCGCGCCAACCACCCGGACCGCAGCGAACGCGCTGCCCCGCACCACCGCATCGGTCCTCGGGCCGTTCCCGGCCTGGACGATCGGCACCCCGGTCAACAGCCCCGAACTGAAGACGATCCTGCAGGAGATCGTCGACCAAGGCGCATGGGCCTCCGGCAACGCCGTCATGCTGTTCATCCGCGACAACCAGCCCGGCCAAGTCTCGGGGCAGATCAACTTCACCGCCTACGACGGCACCCCCGCCGACGCCCCGAAACTCCACGTCGAATACACCACCGCGTTCGCTGGTGTCGCTGACGCCGGCCCGGACCAGGCCGACGTGGAACCGTTCACCACCGTCACCCTCAACGGCACCGGCTCCACCGGCTCGCCGTCGGTGTACGAGTGGACCCAAACCGCCGGCCCGGCCGTGGCCCTGTCGAGCAGCAGCGCCGCGTCCCCGACGTTCCCGGCCCCGGCCGACCTGGACGGCGCCGCGGTGACGTTCTCGCTGCGGGTCGGTGACGGCGTCACCATGTCCGCCCCAGACACAGTGCAGGTCACCGTGCTGCCGCACGACAAGTTCGTTCGGGTCGGCACCGGCGAAACCGCCCACTGGGAACCCATCAACGTCCTGACCCGCCAAGCGGGGGCCTGGGTATAGGTCCCATGCACCGTCTGGTGTTCCGGTGCCGGATCTGCGGCATGCACATCCACCTCTCGTACGCCGTCCGGGAGGTGCCGGACCCGGACGGAGGCACCATGCTCACCATCGACCGCAACGCGATCGCGATGCACACCTGCCACCGGGACGCCCGGTGACCACCGCACTGTCCCCCTGGGAATACGCCGCCCGCGCCTTCGAAACACCCGAGCGGCGCTGGGCCACCCCCGGCGACCTAGCCCGCCACATGAACCCCAAAACGGTCCAGACACCCGCCCTGGACCTCATCGACGCCGAACTCGTCAGGCTCCTCGACATACCCGACGGACGCCTCATCGTGTCCATGCCACCCCAAGAGGGCAAGGCGCTGGCGCTCGACACACCGATCGCCACGCCGGCTGGCTGGACCACGATGGGCGAGCTCAAGGTCGGCGACCAGGTGTTCGACCGGCATGGCCGCCCGTGCAAGGTGACGTGGGTGTCGCCGACCTGGACTGGCCGGCCCTGCTACAACGTGACGACCGGCGACGGCGAACGGATCACCGCCGACGCCGCACACGAGTGGCCGGCCAAGCTCTCACGTCGCAGCCGCGAACGACTCGTCGAAACGACGGTGCTGGCCAAGCCACGCAACAAGAACGCCCAGATCACCGGACCGGCCGACCTTGACCTGCCCGACGCAGACCTGCCTATCGACCCGTACGTGCTCGGTGCATGGCTCGGCGATGGACACAGCACCTCGGCGCGGATCACCGTCGCCGACCTCGAGATCGTCGGGCGCATCCGTGACGCCGGCGTCCCTTGCCGGAAGGCATCCGGCAAGTACCTGTGGAGCCTGGCTCCGCAGGGTGGCAGCTCGCACCCCAGCCCGATCCGGCTGGCCCTTATCGAACTGGGGGTGTGGGGCAACAAGCACATCCCGATCCGCTACCTGCGGGCCTCGCAGAAGCAGCGGCTCGCACTGCTGCAAGGCCTAGTCGATACCGACGGTTACGTCATGCCGAAGGGGCAGGTGGAGTACTGCTCCACCAGCAAGCAACTGGCTGAGGGCGTACGCGACCTGGTGTTCACGCTCGGCGCCAAGGCGGTCATGACCCAAGGCCGCGCGACCATCAACGGCCGAGACTGCGGCCCGAAGTACCGGGTCCGGTTCTACCTGAAAGACGCGGCGCACATCACCCGCAAGGCCGAGCGTTGCAAGGACTCGTCCGTCGCACGCATCCGGTACGTGAAGGCAACCCCGACATCGTCCGTGCCCACGCGCTGCATCGAGGTCGACAGCCCAGACCACACCTACTTAGCCGGCCGAACACTGCTGCCAACGCACAACAGCACGAGGGCAGCGGCCGACTTCCCGACCTGGGTCCTGACCCAGAACAAGGACTGCCGGGTCGTTGTCGCCTCGTACGGTCAGAACCTCGCCAACCGCAACGGCAAGGCCATCCGCACTCGGGTCCTCACCCACCCGAGCCTGGGCCTGCAGATCGCGCCCGACAATGGTGCCGCGCACGAGTGGTCGTTGGCTGGCCACGAAGGTGGCGTCCTGTCGGTCGGTATCGGCGCTGGTTTGACCGGCCGCCCTGCTGACCTGCTGGTGATCGACGATCCGATCAAGGACCGCAAAGAGGCCGACTCGGAGACGTACCGGGAGAACGTGTGGGACTGGTGGACCGACGTCGCCTCCACACGACTCGCACCCGGTGCCCCGGTGCTGCTGATCCTGACCAGGTGGCACGAAGACGACCTTGCCGGGCGGCTCCTGGCACATGAACCGGGCCTGTGGCGGGTCATCAACATCCCGGCCCAGGCCGACCACGACCCCGCTAAAGGCGAAACCGACCCGCTCGGCCGCCGACCGGGCGAGTTCATGGTGTCCGCGCGGCGCCGCACCCCGGAACAGTGGGAGCGCCGCAAAGCCACCGCGATCACGTCGAAGGGCTCCCGTACCTGGACCGCCCTCTACCAGGGACGGCCCAGTCCCGCTGAGGGCAACGCGTTCAAGCGGGACTGGTGGCAGCAGTACGACCAGCCGCTGTGGCTGGTACGCGACGACAAGTCCCACATCGTCACCCACGCCGACGAGCTGATCATGTCGTGGGACATGGCGTTCAAGGACCTGTCCAGTAGCGACTACGTCGTTGGGCAGGTGTGGATGCGGCGAGGCGCCGACGCCTACCTGCTCGACCAGGTCCACGACCGCATGGATTTCGTCGCCACCTGCCAGGCAGTTCGACAACTAGCGGCGAAGTGGCCGCAGGCCCTGCTGAAGATCGTTGAAGAGAAGGCCAACGGCGCCGCGGTGATCAACTCGCTGCGCCACAAGGTTCCCGGCATCGTCCCTGAGAACCCGACCGACTCGAAAGAGGCCCGTGCCGCGGCCGTGTCGCCACTGGTTGAGGCCGGGAACGTGCACCTGCCCGCTCCCGAGCTTGCCCCGTGGGTGGGGTTGTTCATCGACGAGGCGGCCGGGTTCCCGAACGGGAAGCACGACGACCAGGTTGACGCCATGTCGCAGGCCCTGAACCGGCTCGTGCTTGCCCCGCTGCTCGCCGAAACCGACGAGCAGCAGCCTGAGGAGTTCGAGGAACTCGACGAACTCGGCTACGCCATCTCGCCCTACTAGCCCCTGTCTGGAGGTGACCCGCATGGCCAACAGCACCGACCCGTGGACACAGCCCACCCTGTACGAGGCGGACCGCGAAAAGAGCCTGCTCCGGGTCGCTCACCTCGAGGACCAGATCACCGCGTACGCTAACACTCTCGAGGTCGTGCAGGAGTCCCTCGCCGACGCGCAGCTCGCGTTCGAGGACCGCGGCTGGACCCGGCTGTCGATGCAGGCCCAGCACGAACTGTCCGACTCCGGCCGCGCCCAGATCCGGGACCTGTGCCGAATCATGGCCGTGATGAACCCGCTGATGAAGCGGGGCCTGTCGCTGCGGACGGCCTACATTCATGGCCAGGGCGTCACGATGACGGTCCGGGACCAGTCCGACGACGGCCAGGACGTCAACGCGGTCGTGCAGGAATTCCTCGACGACCCAGGCAACGTCAAGACGTTCTCCGGTGCGCAGGCGCACGAGGAGATGGAACGCGCGGCCTACACCGACGGTGAGCTGGCCGCGGCGCTGTTCACCGACCCGATGACCGGCCGGGTGCAGGTGCGGTGGCTCCCGGTCGAGCAGATCACCGACATCATCACCGACCCCGAGGACCAGGTCACGGTCTGGTACTACAAGCGTGAGTACGTCGAACGCGCCGTGGTCGGTGAACGCATGACCGAGATGTGGCGCACCGTCTACTACCCGGCGCTGGGCTACGAACCGCCGGCCGGGCAGCGGCCCCGCTACATCGACGGCGCTGAGGTCAAGTGGGACGCCCCTGTCCGCATGGTCACGGTGAACCGGCCGACCGGATCGACGCGCGGTATCCCTGACGCGTTCGCCGCGATTCCCTGGGCCCGCTCGTACAAAGAGTTCCTTGAGCAGTGGTCGGTGCTGATGAAGGCACTGGCCCGGTTCGCTTGGCAGGCCAAGACCCGCGGGGACCGCGCCAAGACCGTCGCGGGAAAGATTTCCGCCGCCCCAGGTATGGAGGCGCGCGGCGGCAACCCTGCCGGTGTCGGCTCTACCGTGGTCACCGACCCGAACACGACACTCGAGGCGATCCCGAAGACCGGCGCCACCATCGACGCCGACTCCGGTCGGCCCCTCGCCGCGATGGTCGCTGCCGCGCTCGACGTGCCGGTGACGATGCTGCTGGGCGACCCGGGCATGAACGGTGCCCGCGCGGTCGCCGAGACGCTGGACCAGCCGACCGAACTGACCATGACGTTGCGCCGCGCGCTGTGGACCGAGTTCCGCATGGACATCCTGAACCACGTCATCGACTGGGCCGTACGGGCACCGAAGGGCGCCCTGAAGGGCACCGTGCGCCGGGAACGCAACCGTGTCCTGGTCGAACTGCCCGACAACGACGACCGCACCATCGACATCTCGTGGCCGGACTTCAAGTCCACCCCGGTCGACACCCTCGTCAAGGCAATCGTCGAGGCCGACGGCACCATGAAACTGCCGCCGCTGGTCACGCTACGGCTGCTGCTGCAGGCGTTGAAGGTCGACGACATCGACGAAATCCTCGACGAGGTCACCGACGACGAAGGCAACTACAAGGACCCGGAAGCCACTGCCGGACAGGCCGCGGTCGACGCGTTCCGGCAAGGCCGAGACCCCGCGAGCCTCCTAGGCGACGACGAGGAAGACGACGACCCGCCGGCTGACGCCTGATGCCGATCACTCCCGGAGCGGTCCGACTCGCCCAGCAGCTGCGGACCGACCTTCTGAAGGTCACCAACCAGCGGGAACGGGAACTGGTCGCGGCCTGGGCGCGCGCCTGGGACGAAGTGGCCGGTGACCTCGAGACGGCTGTCGCTGAGCTGCTCGCG
>NZ_JBHLTC010000023.1:0-180434 GCF_042434725.1 Kribbella deserti
GCCCGACCAGGTCCGACATCGGGTCGGCCATGGTCGGCTCCGAGGACGGGGCGGACGAGGGAGCGGACGACGGCGCCGAGGAGGGGGCCGCGTCGGCGGCCGGGCTGTCGTTGTCGCCGCCGCAGGCAGATGTCGCCAGGACAAGGGCGAGAGCAGCGGTGGCCAGGCCGACGCGGGTGACGTTCTTGGTCATCAGAGATTTCCTTTTCGACGGTGGGGGTTTGAACTCATCGACCAGCGATGGCGTCGATGTTCACGCCGCCCGCCCGGTCGATGCCGTCCGCTTCTTCACGGCCGACATCTCTGCTTCGAAGCCGTTCCGCCACCGGATAGGTGAAATCCAAGAACTTTCTCGCCAGCCGCCTGAAACAGGCTCAGCGCTCAAATCAGGTCCACCGCTTTAGGCACGCTTACCGCTCAAAACAAGCTTCAGCCGTCGAGCGGGCGAGCCTGTTGCGGCTCGAGGTCGATCTCAACGATGTGCACCGTCACCTCGACCGGTTTGCCCGCCGCCTCGATCGCTGCGACCGTGACCGCCTCGTGCACCGCCGCACCGACGGCGGCCGCCTGAGAGTGGATGCTCACCACGATCCGCAGCTCAACCCGCAAGCGGGTGCCGTCCTCCACCAGCCGAGCGTCCACCCCGGCGATATCGGGCAGAACCTTGCCAGTGGTTTGTTCCCACGCCCGTACGGCGAACTGGCGCAACAAACCCCACACGCCTGGCTGGAGTCGTACGACGCCCGGCACCGCGCGAGCGGCCCGCGCGGCGGCGTCGGCGGCCTCAACCTCCATGAGCAGACCGGGTGGCACCAGACCACGCGCCGAGTTCATCGCGAATCCCTGGGGCCATCGGTCCAGACGTCCATCACTTCGAAGTCGAGGCTCGCCAGCTCAAGCCCGATCCGCTCAGGCAGGGCGGCAGCAACCCGGCGACGGGCTTCCTCCAAGGCGATGACCTGGCCGGACCCGAAGCGCAGCGATACCGACATCCAGACCCGTACGGCGTGGGGGTGGTCCGGTGCGTCCTCGATCCGGCACTGGTGCGCGCGGATCCCGTCGACCCCGTCCACGGCATAGCGCAGCACCGAGGCGAGCGCGTACGTCGAGATGTCGACCCGGCCGACCGAATGGGGGAGTGGCACCGTACGGCCGAGCACAAGGTCGGCCCGAACCGCGGTCATGATCTTGTCGAGGAAACCGGACGGCGGCTCGGCTGGATCGTCGATCAGCGCACGGGTGGCCTCGGTGAGTTGGTCGAGGCTGGCCCGCGCGGTCGCGCAGTGCGGACACTCCAGGGCGTGAGCGGTGACGCGGTCAGCCTCGAGGTCCTCCCAGACGTCTTCGACGGTCCGGCCGCAGGGCAGCGGGTGGAGAGCCTCCTGGGTGGGGTTCATCTCCATGGCTTCATCACCTCCGCTAGTTCTGCTCGTGCTCTGGCTATTCGTCCGCGGACCGCCGTCGCGGTCGTTCCCTCAAGCTCGGCGATCTCCTGGTACGAGCGGCCGTGGACCTCTCGCAACAACCAGCAGGCACGTTGCGGCGGCGGGAGCTGGGCCAGCGCCAGCGTCAAGGCCTTCATGGCTTGGCTGTTGTTGACCGTGCGGGCCGGGTCGCCTTGGGCGCCCGTTTCCACCGGGGTGGTCACGTCGTCGAGTTCGACGACGGGTTTGCGCGTTCGCAGGGCGGAGAGGCACTGGTTTGTCGCCGTCCGGTACAGCCAACTGCCGAAGGCCGCGTCGTGCTGGATCTCCGGCAGCCGCCGCCAGGCGGTGAGGAACACGTCCTGCGCGACATCCTCCGCCTCGCCGCTGGCGCCGTTCAGCATCCGCAGGCACAACGCGTAGATGCGCCGCTGGTAGCGACGAACCAGCATCTCGAACGCCGCAGGGTCGCGGTCGCGGGCCCGGGCGACCAAGGTGGCCTCATCCAGCTCGACCAGCCCACCCACCGGCGAAGCGGCGACCCTCGAGTTGCCCGTCGGTGGATTGCCGGCGGACGGAGAGGGCTGCGGCGAGGTGCCAGAAGGTGTCGTGTCAGCGGCCGCCACCGGTGTCCTCCTTCGAGTCCGCGCAGGCACCCGGGCCCGGGCGCCTTGAGGTACAGACGACGTCAGCGTCGCAGATGTCACGGTCGCGACCGTGATCGCCACGGTGATGCTGATCACAGATTTGTTGCCATGACATCGCGCAGCCATCCGGCGTCCTCACTGCGACGAACCACCTCGGTGCGCAGCCGGAGCCGATGCCGCGTCGTCACGGACATGCCGACAAGACGTCGCCTGACCGTGATGGACATCGGCCAAGGTAGGAATCGCCGCACCACTACTCGGGAGGAAGATCGATGGCCGACAACACCAGCACCAAGAGCCCCGCGAACGGCGTCGTTGCCACTGGCAATGACAGCGCGGATCGCGTAGTTGCCACCAGCAAGGAGTCACGCGGCAGCACGGTTGCCGCGGGCAAGAGCCCGGGTGGCGTGGTTGCTACCAGCAACGACGGACTGGAGACCGGACAGGGCAAGACCAGCATCGCCGACACGGTGGTGTCGAAGATCGCCGGTATCGCCACCCGGGAGATCACCGGCGTCTACGACCTCGGTGGTACGGCGGCCCGCACGGTCGGCATGTTGCGCGAGCGCATTCCCGGCTCCAAGACGAACCTGTCCCAGGGCGTCTCGGTCGAGGTCGGTGAGAAGCAGGCGGCGATCGACCTGCAGATCATCGCCGAGTACGGCGCGGCGATTCCGGACCTCGCGGCGGCGATTCGGCGCAACGTGATCGAGTCCGTCGAGCGTATGACCGGTCTCGAGGTCACCGAGGTCAACATCGCCGTCAGCGACATCCATCTCGAAGGCGAGGACGACGCCGAGGACGACACCGCCGGCGCCGAGCCCCGCGTCCAGTAACCGGTTTCATCCACCCGGCCTGGTCGCCGGGCGCTCTTTGCAAATCACCGCTGCATCGCACCGGGCCGAACGAGCCCGGGCCAAGCCAAGGAGAAGCTCGTGAACACCTCGACCATCGGCTTGTTCGCCGGTCTGTTGCTCGCCATCGCCGCCGCGGCGGGCGGGTTCGCCGGATTCCTGCTTGCGATCGTGCTGGGCGCCGCCGGACTCGCGGCGGGCCGCTTTCTCACCGACGGCGCCAAGGGTCTGGACGACCTGATGGCGCGCCGTGGCCGTGGCTGACGTCGCGCTCGGAGCGCCGCGGGCAGAGACACCCACCCAGGGTTCGGCCGCGACGGCAGCCAGGCCGTACGACGCCACGCCGGCCGAGCGAGCCCTACCAGCCGACCCCGGCACCCGCGGCCGGCTGGATATCAGCGCCCGGGCGGTCGAGCGAATCGCCGAGACCTGCGTGCTGGAGTCGCCGACGGTGCTCCGGCAAGGCGCAACCTTCGGGCACGGCCTGCCGAAGGCAAGGGTTCAGCTCGCGGGGAAACACCTCCGGCTGGACCTGGAGATCGCGATCGCCTGGGGCCATCCGCTCGCCGAGGTCGCCGCCGATGCCCGGAGCCGGGTCACGCGAACTGTCGCCGACTTGACCGGGCTGGGCATAGACGCAGTCAGCGTGCAGATCTCCGCTGTGGAAGTGCCGGATTCGACCAGTCGCGAGATCCCCAGGCCAAGGAGGGTCGTATGAGCAGCACACCAGCGAAGAAGCCGGTGGCCGCACCGGCGGCCGCCACCGTCGGCGTACTGGCTGCGCTTTCGGTCACCGCGATCGGTGCCATTGGCATCCGTGACGCACTCGTTGCCACTGGCACCATTTCGGGTACACCGTGGCTGGAATGGCTTTTCGGTAAGGCGGAAGTGCTCAAGCCGGTGGACTGGATGATTCCGGCGGGCGGTATCGCCGTACTGCTGGGGTTGTTGATCCTGGTCGCGTCGTTGAAGCCGCGCAGGGCCACGCATCTCGCCGTCGGGGACGATGGGGTGTGGATCCGTAGCCGGGATGCCGGGCGCCTCGCGACCGACAGCGCGCGGCGGATCGACTCGGTACTCGGCGCGGAGACCAAGGCCAAGCGGCGTGCGCTTCGGGTCAATGCGACGGTGACGGGCGACGTGAACCGGGTTCGCGACGAGTTGGCCACGGCTATCCCGCAGCGATTGCACCTGGTCACACCGGTTCCGCGCGTTCGGACCCGGGTAACTGTTGAGGGGAACTGAGATGCGCCGCGGACTTCTCGCGTTCGACAGGCTTGCCGCCTTCGTGATCGCTCTCGTGCTACTTGCTGCGGGCGGCGCCGCGCTGGGATGGCGTTACGACCTGATTCCCAACGCAACGGATCGGCTGGAGATCAACGGTCTGACCGATCTGCCGACGTACGACTGGTGGCCGTGGGCAACGGGTCTCGGGGGCCTGTTGCTGGTCGGTCTGGGCCTGACCTGGCTCATGCGGCATGTGCCGAAGCGCAGCGTGGGCCAGCTTCAGTTGCCGGGTAGCGACGACTCGGGGCGGCTCACCGCGGACGTCAATGCGGCGGCCACGGCCGCCGCGCAGGCGCTGGCGCGAACCGATGGCGTTCGCGACGGATCGGGGCGCGTCGTAAGGGATCGTGGCCAGTTGGTCGCGGAGCTGACGATGACGCTCGAGCCGAGCGCCGACCTGGATGTCGTACGGACGGCGGCCGAACAGACCAGCGCGGAACTGCACCGGGTCATCGGCCGCGACGAACTGCACCATCGCGTCGACCTGCGGGTCGCACGCGCCGACAAGACGTCCACGGTGAGGCGAGTGCTGTGAGCCCGCGCGCCGTGGAGAAGCGGGCCCGCCCTGGGGCCGCCACCAGCACCGGCCCGGTCAACGGACCGGCAAACCAACAGGAGATGAGTCGGATGGGTATCGCGGACAAGGCCAGGAACGCCGCCGAAGAGCTTGCGGGCAAGGCCAAGGAGGCCGTCGGCAACCTGACGGACGACAAGGACCTGCAAGCCGAAGGCAAGACGGACCAGACGAAGGCCGACCTCAAGAACGCAGGCGAGAACATCAAGGACGCCTTCAAGAAGTAGCCCATAGCAACTGTTGCCTGGACGTCACGATGTTCCGGGCAACAGTTGTCTGCGCCAACAGAGGCCTGTGGCAACAGTAGCCTGAGGCAACGAGGTGCGAGAGTCAGACCCGGTGGTCGTCGGCGTACGACGCGGCCAGGTCCAGCGTCGCCTGGTCCAACGGCGTCGGACTGATCCCGCCGGCGAAGGCGTTCTGGAAGTGCTGCTGGACGGCCGTCGCGGTCAGCGCCGGGCGTTCGGTGGACAACGACCCGACGGTTTCCGGGTCGAACGGCAGCTCCAAATGGCCGTACACCTCCGTCAGCACCGACCGGACCCGCGCATCATCACCGATCACCGTCAACGAGCTGAACAGCCAGGCGTCGCGAACCACTCGCTGGCCGGTGCCGACCAGCTTGACCACCCCACGTGCGTTGATGCTCTGCGCTCCCGGGCAGTACTCGCCAGGCACCTCGCCGACCCGCGCGTCGATGCCGAGGAGGTGCAGTTCGTCGGCGATCACCTGGCCGAACGACTTGAACCGGCGCTCCTGCTCCTCAGCCGCCCGCGGATCGTTCCGGACGTGGTCGATGACCAGGGCCTCGCTCGTATACGCGACCGGCCGCCCGCCGACCGCCCGAACGACCGGCTCGAAACCCGCCTCGCGCCCGGCCCGTACGGCGGCCTCGAAACCGGCATGCCTGGTATCGCGACGGCCGAACACCAGCATGGGCTGAGCCGGACGGTAAACCCGCAGCGCCTCCGTGAAATCCCCGGCGGACGCGCGTCGTACCAGCGCGTTCGCGATCGCCAACTCCATCGCCGGATCGCCGACCGGCCCCGAAAACAGCTGCACGCCGCCATCGTGCCACCGCTCGGCGGAACCGCTCAGCCAAGGGGCGCCGGCAAGGTGTGAACTGGCTCTCACGGTTTGGGGGAGCGGCGGCCGTCGCGTACGCTCACTTAGGCAAGCCTTACCTAAAGTTGGGGAGATCGTGAGGGACCTCCGAGTCGCCGTTGTCGGCGCTGGGCCTGCCGGGATCTACGCGGCGGACATTCTGACCAAAGAACACGAACGGGCTCACGTCGATCTGATCGAGCGGCTGCCCGCGCCGTTCGGGCTGGTGCGCTACGGCGTGGCGCCGGACCATCCGCGGATCAAGGAGATCATCAAGGCGCTGCACCGAGTGGTCGGCCGGGAGCGGATCCGGTTCCTCGGCAACGTCGAGTACGGCTCGGACCTGAAGCTCGACGATCTGCGCCGGCACTACGACGCGGTCATCTTCGCGACCGGCGCGATGGCCGACCGGGACCTGGACATCCCCGGCATCGAGCTGCCCGGCAGCCACGGTGCCGCCGACTTCGTCAGCTGGTACGCCGGCCATCCCGACGTACCGCGTGACTGGCCGCTCGACGCTCGGCAGGTCGCGGTCATCGGCGCCGGCAACGTGGCGCTCGACGTCGCCCGGATGCTGGCCAAACCGGCCGATGAGCAGCTGACTACGGAGATCGCCGACAACGTGTACCGCGGTCTGAAGGCCAACCAGGCCACCGACGTACACGTGTTCGCCCGGCGTGGTCCGGCGCAGATCAAGTTCACTCCGATGGAGCTGCGCGAGCTGTCGCACTCGCCCGCGGTGGACGTGATCGTGCACCCCGAAGGCTTCGACATCGACGAGGCCAGCCAGCGCGCGATCAACGCGAGCAAGGGCACCCGGCTGGTGGTCGACACGTTACTGAAGTACCTCGAGGCCGAGCCCACGGGCGCGGAGCACCGGATCCACATCCATCTGTGCCACGCGCCGATCGAGGTGCTCGGTACGGACAAGGTCGAGGGCCTGCGCACCGAGCGCACCGAACTGCAGGGGGACGGCACGGCGCGGGGGACCGGGGAGTACGTCGATACGCCCGTGCAAGCGGTCTACCGTGCGGTCGGGTACCTCTCGTCGCATCTGCCGGGCCTTCCGTTCGATCACCAGGCCGGCGTGATGACAAACGACCGCGGCCGCGTGCTCGGTATGGACGACATTCCGTTGCCCGGGCTGTACGTGACGGGCTGGGTCAAGCGCGGCCCGATCGGCCTGATCGGTCATACGAAGTCCGACGCGGCCGAGACGATCGCCAGCCTGCTCGACGACATCGCCGGCCTGCCGCGACCGGAGGAAACCGATCCGGACGCGATCCTGAACCACCTCGCCGACCGCGGCGCCACCGTCATCGACGCCGACGGCTGGTCCCGCCTGGACGCCTACGAGCTCGCCCTCGGCCAGCCGCACGGCCGCGAGCGGATCAAGGTCGTTCCGCGCGAAGAGATGATCGAGGCCGCCCGCCGTCAGTAGACGGTTGCCCTAGGCAAACAGCCCGCCGACGTACCCGGCTCTCGGGTACGTCGGCGGGCCGGCTTGACCCTGACGCAGCGTCAACCCTCCACTCTGGTGACAGCACCTCCCGGCAGACCACGGGAGCGGCCTGACCTGAGAGGCAAGGAATGACGATGTTGAACAGGAGTACCCACTCATGACGGACGCCGCGGTGGCGATTCGCGTGCAAGGACTCGAGAAGTCGTACGGCGATCTCAAGGTCTTGCGTGGCGTGGACTTCGACGTGGCGCGGGGCAGCATCTTCGCCCTGCTCGGTTCGAATGGTGCCGGCAAGACCACGCTCGTGCGGACCCTGGCCACCCTCCTGAAGGCCGACGCCGGAACGGCCGGCGTGAACGGTTTCGACGTGACCACCCAGGCGCCGGACGTACGCAAGTCCTTCAGTCTGACCGGCCAGTTCGCCGCCGTCGACGAGATCCTCACCGGGCGGGAGAACCTCCTGCTGGTGGCGAAGCTGCGCCACCTCGAGAGCCCGGGCGCGATCGCGGATGACCTGTTGAGCCGGTTCTCGCTGACCGAGGCCGGTGCGCGCCGGGTGTCGACGTACTCAGGTGGCATGCGGCGCCGGCTGGACATCGCGATGAGCCTGATCGGCGATCCGCCGGTGATCTTTCTCGACGAGCCGACCACTGGGCTCGATCCCGAGGCGCGGGTCGAGGTGTGGGACACCGTGCGCGGGCTCGCCGGACGCGGTACGACGGTGCTGCTCACCACGCAGTACCTGGCGGAGGCCGAGCAGCTCGCGGACCGGATCGCGATCCTGCACCAGGGCCGGATCATCGTGAACGGCACTCTCGCGGAGCTGAAGCAACTGCTGCCACCTGCGAAGGTCGAGTACGTCGAGAAGCAGCCTTCGCTGGAAGACGTCTTCTTCGCGGTCGTCGGCAATGCCGGTCCCGAGCGCGCCACCTCGTCGAGCAAGGAGTAGGGAACAACCATGGCTACGCACTTCTTCGGCGACACCGCCGTACTCACCTGCCGGAGCCTGCGCCACGTCACCCGCAGCGTCGACACCATCATCACCACCGCGCTGATGCCGGTCGCGATGATGCTGATGTTCGTGTTCGTTTTCGGAGGCGCGATCGATACCGGTTCGGTCGAGTACGTCAACTACATGCTGCCCGGAATCCTGCTGATCACGGTCGCGTCGGGTATCGCGTACACCGCGTTCCGGCTGTTCATGGACCTGAAGAGCGGGATCTTCGAGCGGTTCCAGTCCATGCCGATCGCGCGATCGGGTGTGCTGTGGGCCCACGTGCTGACCTCGCTCGTGGCCAACATGATCTCGCTCGTGATCGTGGTGGGCGTCGCGTTGCTGCTGGGCTTCCGTTCCGGGGCGAGCGTCGCGGCGTGGCTCGGGGTGGCGGCGATCCTGCTGCTGTTCACGTTGGCGCTGACCTGGCTCGCGGTCATTCCCGGGCTGTCGGCGAACACCATGGAGGGCGCGAGCGCCTTCTCGTACCCGCTGCTGTTCCTGCCGTTCCTGAGTTCGGCGTTCGTGCCCACCGAGACCATGCCCGGGCCGGTGCGCTGGTTCGCCGAGAACCAGCCGGTGACGTCGATCGTCAACACCGTTCGGGCCCTGTTCACCGAGCAGCCGGTCGGGGACGATGTTTGGCTCGCGCTGGGCTGGTGTGTCGGCATCCTCGTCGTGGCGTACGCCGGCGCGATGGCGGTCTATCGCCGGAAGATCGCCTGAGGCAGTCTGGGACCCATGCTCACCATCAGCCAGTTGGCGGCGCACGCGGGGGTCACGGTGCGGGCGGTGCGCCACTACCACCAGATCGGGCTGCTGCCGGAGCCGGAGCGCGACCACTCGGGGTACCGGGTCTACAAGGCCGCCGCGGTCGTGCGGCTGATTCAGATCCACACGCTGGCGGATGCCGGCGTACCGCTGGCGCGGGTGCAGGAGCTGCTCGAGGCGGACTCGGACGAGTTCGCCGATGGCATCCAGCAGATCGACAAGGACCTGCGCGCCGAGATCCGTCGGCTCCAGGACACCCGCAAACGCCTCGCCAAGCTGGCCGCCGGGGAACAGCTGGCGCTTCCGCAAAGTGTGATCGGCTACCTCGACCGGTTACGTGATCTCGGCGTCGAGGAGTGGTACATCGAACTGGAGCGCGACGCCTGGATCCTGGTCGCCGCACAGGTGCCGCACCTGATCGACCACGTGATCGCCATGAAGCACCAGAGCCTGGAAGACCCCGACATGGTGAAGCTGTACAGCCTGCTGCGCGGCGCGCTCGACTGGCAGGCCGATGACCCTCGGCTGATCGAGATGGCCGACATCCTGGAGCGCCTGATGACTCGCGCGGTGGAGGCCGGTGAGATGAACGCCGAAGGGTTCAATGACCAGTTCGTCGACCTGCTCGACTCGACCATGCTCGAGTCGTCACCCGGTGCCGAACGGCTGACGGCACTCCTGGCCGAGCGCGGATGGAAGGGCTGGACCCGCGTCGAGCGAGTGCCGGTCCGTGGTGGCGAGGGCAACCAGGCCATCGCGGACAGTTAGCGCGATTGGTCGCGGGGTACCGGCGGGCCATGCCTACAGCGATAGTGACCGGGGCCGAGAGCGGGATCGGCCGGGCGACGGCGGTTGCCTTGGCCCAGGACGGTTTCGACGTCGGCGTGACGTGGCACAGCAGCGCGGAAGGTGCCGAGCAGACGGCCGAGGAGGTTCGGGGCCACGGGCGGAGGGCGGAGATGCGGTCGCCGGCGGTTTCGGGCGCGCGCCGGCGGTTTCGGGCGCGCGCCGGCGGTTTCGGGCGTGCGCCGGCGGTTTCGGGTGCCTCCGTTCGCGCGGGCGTTTGTACCAAGGCCGTGCTTCTGGCCCTGATCCATCCACCGAGGCCGGTGGATACCGGGTGGCACCCGTCCCCCTGAGTCTTTCGAATTGTCAGGTCGGTTCGGGCCGCGTCAAGGGTTTTGGGAATCACCTTCGGTGACGCTGCGCGCCCTTGACGCGGCCCGAACCGACCAAAGGCGGCAGCTATCAGGGGGACGGGTGAGGTCTGCCCGGGTCCCGGATGTTCTGCATGCCGTGCCGCCGTGCCGCCGTGCCGCCGTGCCGCCGTGCCGCCGTGCCGTCGTGCCGTCGTGCGGTCGTATCGGTCGTGCCGGTCGGGTAGGGGGCCGGGTTCGTTGGTGGGTGGCGCCGTTGGTGGGTGGTGCGGGTGGATCTTTTCCGACGGTCGGACGCGGAATACGGTGGTTGACGTTGGCCGGTACCGGCTTTTGGGTCGGCTGCCGAGTTTTTGTACGAGTACCTGGCTGCAACCGGGTAGCCGTCAAACAACTCGGCAGTGGGCGGCCCAAAACCGGGCAGTCGTGCCAAACCCCGGCAGTCGTGCCAAACCGCGGTAGCGGGCCGGCCGGGACACCCGAAGTACGCCGTTCGTACCTCGGTCGCGGGTGTCGTGCGCGTGGCTGGCCATCGGGCCGGTGGGTTACCACCTCGGAATCCCAGGTGGTAACCCACCTTGCGCGTGGCCAGCGGTGCTGGTGAAGGGCCGTCGAGCCAGGCGAACCGCGCCGGGCCCACGCTCGCTGCAAGTCATCTGAGACATTTCGGGCGCCTCGAGACTCATAAAGGGTAGAGGCGCACGAACCGTTGGCCAGGTAACGGCGTCTTTAAAGGCAAGGGCAATGAACATCAGCTAACTCGGAGGTGCCGCCGTGCCGGTCACGACGCCGTGTTCTGTCCGACGAGTCCAGCTGCGGGTGGGCCCTGTCGATCCTGAGAACTACCGGCGCGCGTCGGTGCTGCAGGGCGACCGGAGTTATCTGCAGGCGCCTTCGTGGGCGATGGTCAAGCCGGATTGGGGATCCGAGCTGCTCGCCTGGCGCGATGCGGCCGGGCAAGTGCTGGGTACGGCGCTGGTGCTCTACCGCCGCGTGCCTGGAATCCGGCGGTGCTTCGCCTATTTGCCGGAAGGGCCCGACATCGATTGGCGGGACCCGAACCTCGATCGCTGGCTCGACCCGCTGGTGGACCACTTGCTGGCGGCAGGCGCGTTCGCCGTTCGAATTGGCCCACCGCCGCCGTTACGTCGCTGGCACGCGGACACCTTGAAGGCCGCGGCTGGACCGGCGTTGCGGATCGGCGATGTGCTGCCCGATCTGGTCGAGCCGATCGGATCGTCGGTGGGCGACAGGCTCAGATCGCTTGGCTGGCGGCGAATGGGAGAGGACGGATCACGCGGTGACGCGCAGCCGCGGTTCGTCTTCCAGGTTCCACTGCAAGGCCGCGGACTGGATGAACTGAAGGCCAGTCTGAGCAGCGAGTGGCGGCGAAACCTCAAGAAAGCCGAGCGTTCCGGCGTCGAGACGCGGATCGGCGATGCGTCGGATCTGCCCACGTTCTACGAGTTGCTCAAGACCACCGAGCAACGGAACGGCTTCAACCTCGGGCGTTCGCTGGCCTACTACGAACGGCAGTACCGCGCGCTGAACGCCGAGGAGCCCGGGCGGATGCGGCTTTACCTGGCCAGCCATGGTGGGGAGGTGCTTGCCGCTCACACGATGAACGTCGTCGGTCGACGCGTTTGGTACCAGACGGGCGCTTCGGCGAACCACCGTCGCGACGTACGGCCTAGTCATGCGTTGCAGTGGCGAATGCTGCAAGACGCGCACAAGCTTGGCGCCGAGTACTACGACATGCGTGGTGTCTCGGACTGCCTCGATCCAAGCCGCCGGGAGTTCGGCCTGCTGCGGTGGAAGCTCGGCACCCGCGGGGAAGTCGTGGAAACCCTGGGGGAGTGGGAGCTCACCCTCTCCGGCGTGGTCAACAAAACCCTCCACCACGCAATGCAGAAGTACCGCTGACCGTCAGCCCGCAACTTGTGCCAGGATCGCCTTCAAAGCGCTCCGCATGTACCGGGACCAGAGCGGCTTGAACGGGCCGGCGAGGATCCAGGCGCGGCCGTGCCTGGGCTTGAACTCGTAACACCAGCGGATCAGCGTGCCGTTGCCATCCGGTGTGAACGTCCACTCGCCGCGCACGCCGTACACCAATCGCCCCAGCACGTTGGTGAACTGCGTCAACTCGTACGCGAAGCTGCGCCCGTCGACGTACTCCGTCAGCGTTTCCGTGGCGCGGGACCCGTCGTCGAAGACGGGCGTTCGACTCGGTCCGACGTGGTCCCACGGCTCCGTCTGATTCTCGACCCGCGCAACACCCGGAAACGGCCAGATGGCGTGAAAGACGCTCGGCAGATCGACCGGCACGATCCGCTCGAATGCCTCGGCCGGGGTCAGCCGGCTCCGGCCCTGCACGGTGATCGGCACGGTCTGGTCGTCGCTGTCGATGAGAGGCACGCCTCGATCGTCAGCTCTGCGAGCGTGATTAGCCAGTACCAACCCCGTCGGTAGGATTCGCGTTACCACCTTCGCGCCCTGGCCACGATCGAGGCGACCGGCCGTTCGGTGATGGCGTTTCAGTACGGTGCCACCTTGTGGAGCTCCACCGACGTGGTTGTTGTCGGGGCCGATGACGCGCCTGACGAAGGTGATGCAGGACAGGGCGGCCCAGCCGTGCTTGGTGCCGTTGCAGTCGAGCGAGGTCATGTAGGTGCCGCGGGCAACGAAGTAGTCAGCCGTCGTGGAGGTCTTGGTCCGGAACAGGTGAATGCCGTAGTCCGCCTTCCACATGCAGCCGAAGATGACGGCCGCGCCCTGGCTGCTCGTATTGGCCGACGTGGCGGCCTCGTGCCGTCCGTTGCGCCCAGCATTGCCGCCGCTTGCCGTTGCCGTCCCAATACCCGATCAAACCGGTCAGGCGTTGGTGGGTGGGAGCTGGAATTGCCAGATGACCATGGTCGGTACGTCGCCGTGTGCGGCTTCGGCGGCTTCGGGGATCAGCGCGGTGAGGCGCCACGGCCAGACGTCCCAGACATCGATCGCGGTCGCGGTGGACGGGATTTCCTGCGGCGGTTGGTTCTCCGATGGGGGAAAGCGCGGTTCCTCGCAGCGGCGTAGTTCCAGGCCCGCCGATAAGGCGGCGCGGAGGTAGGAACCGATCGGGTGGCGGTAGCTCGCGATTCGTCCGGGTCGGCCGTCGGCTCGGCGTACGTTCGGAACGAAACCGCGGGCCACGCCTTCGGGATGCATGTCCGAAATCACCAGGTGGCCGCCGGGTCGCAGGACGCGGGCGAATTCGGCTATCGCCGGCTGCAGGGCACTCGTATGGGTGAGCGCGAGCGAACAGGCCACCAGGTCGACGGCTTCGTCCGGCACCGGCAGGGCTTGCAACTCGCCAAGCTGGAATTCGCCTTGTGGTACGCGGATTCGGGCGCGTTCCAGCATGTCTGGCGAGCTGTCCACGCCGCGTACCTGGTGGCCGCGATCGGCGAGCAGGGCTGAGATTCGCCCGGTGCCGCAGGCCGCGTCCAGGGCGACTCCGACGGGCAACTCGTCGAGGATCTCGCCCAGGATGACCTCGTCGATGTCGAACAGGCTGTTGGGGCCGTCGTAAGTCTGCGACCAGATGCGGTACCCCTCGGGCGGGTCCACCTGGGCCACGTTCACGCCGGCGTTGGCCAGTGCCTCATCGTCGAGCAGCCGTCTGATCTCCGCGATCCGCGCTTCGGTGAACTCGCGGTCGAACTGTCCGGTGAACGCCCGCATCAAGGCCGCGCCCTCGACGCCGAGCAGGTAGGCCAGCGGGTGCTCGTAGATCATGGCCTGAAGCTACCGAGCACCCGCGCCGGAACGCCATCGATTAACCGCGCCGGGCCAAGCGCGCGCGGCCAGACGCGTCAGGCCGATTGACGCGTCAGGCCACCCGGGTGGAGACCGAGTCGTAGCCGCCACCGCCGGGATAGGTCCACGAACCCGTGAGGACGTTGCCGTCCGCGCTGAACGTTCCCCGGTAGAACGCCGGTGAACCCTTTTCGCCACCCCAAATCGTCAGCACATCGCCTTCCAGTTCGTAGGTGTAGTCGAAGGTTTCGCCGCCGTTGCCGTAGTACCGCGACTTGACGTGCTCGCTGCGCTCTCCGAAGATCGGGTGCTCGTGACCGATCATCTCGAGCCCGGTGCTGTTCTCCAGCTCGACGTGCTGCAGCAGGAAGTGGCGCCCGGCCATCCACTCGTACCGGGTGATGCCGACCGCGCCGCCCTCGACCTGCCAAGTCCCAACGAGCCGGTCCAACGCCCGCATCTGCTCACTCGGCTCAGGGCTCTGCGACGTCTGCTCGTGCGCCTGCGACGTCTGGGTGGTCTCGGTCATCTCGATCTCCTTTGCTGGTGCCAGGGCCGATTGCCCTGACACCCACTACGTCGGAGCCACTCGGCCCAGCGGGACACACCCGTCGAAGCTGAATCGATGCCGGACCCGTTCGTGCCGTTGGCATGAATAGGCCACGGCCGTTTCCGGCGAAACGTTACTTTCTGACCGCTGGCTCGCTATCCTCGGCCGAAATTTGCCGAGCGGCCGGTCATCGGTCGCGCTCCCGACAGTCCTCAAGGAGGATTCATGTCCGTTCTCACCCGTATGGGCGATTGGATGTTGAGCAAGGCGCTGGGTACCACGGAAGCCGCGGCTGCACCTTGTGAGCAGCCACTGGGCGCCTGTGGCTACTGCAACAGCTCCGGCCGCTATGTCAAGTGCAGCTCCTGCTACTACGACCGCTGCGAGCGTCGCACGATTCGCAGCGGTTGCCAGCTCACCCAGCACTTGTGCTGATCGGCCCGGCCACCCCGCGGACGGCGGAATGACTATTTTCTCGACTGGCGTCGGGCTGCTGGTCGCGGTCGTGCTGGGCACTGCCGCGGTGGCGAAGATCCGGGAACCCGGCCCCTTCGTCACCGCGGTCCGCACGCTCGTGCCGGCCAAGGCCGCCAAGCCGGTTGCCTGGATCGTGATCGGGGCAGAGTCGCTGGCCGCGATCGCCAGCCTCTTACCGATCACCCTGGGGTTCGGGCTGGCCCTGGCGGTTGTGCTGTTCGGTGCTTTTGCCGCGGTCGCGGTGCGATCGGCCAAAGCTCCGGCGCCGTTGCCCTGTGCATGTTTTGGACGGGTGAAGACCAGCCTGGGCTGGCCGCACGCGATCCGGAACCTGCTCTTGACCCTGCTGGCCGCTTCCGGCCTGGCTGCCGTTGTGCTTGGTGGTTCGGGCGCGGCCTGGTCCCAGCCGGCGGTGATGATGCTTGTCGCCGCGATCGCCCTGGTACTGGCCGCGATTGCGATTTCCATCGACCACCTGATCGCGTTGTTCGCCTCCTGATCCCTGTGTAACGCTGAGGAGATTTCCATGTCGCCAGTTCTCGTGGCCGCTCTCGTCCTGCTGGGCCTGCTTATCGGGCTGAACCTGCTGTTGACGGTGGCGGTGATTCGTAAGCTGCGCCGCCACGACGAACTGCTGCGCGATTTCGAGGGGCCGTCGCCGTTGCCGCGGATCACCGCGGGTGCCGTCGTACCGGAGTTCGCCACCGAGGCCGTCGACGGGCCGCTGACCGCGGCCGACCTGGGCAACGCCCCGACCCTGATCGCGTTCGCGGCGCCGGGTTGTGGCGGTTGCGAGGCCGCGCGACCGCAGTTGATCAAGCTGCTGGCCGAGCGCCAGGCACGCGGTGAGCAAGGCTGGGTTGTGATCGCGGACGACCAAGGCGACGGGGACACCCTGGCCGGCGAGTTCAGTGCTCACGCGCGCGTCATCATCGAGCACCCGGGCCACGGCCCGATCCACGAGGCCCTTGGCGTGTCCGTCTACCCGAACTACGTGCTCGTCGGCGCCGACGGCCGGGTCGCCAAGGTGGGTGCGGATCTGCGCGACGTCGCGGTTCCGGTGCCGGCTCGCTCTTGACCGTGATTCTGACCAAGTACGTACGCCGGGCCGCGCTGCTCGTCGTACGGTCCGCTGCGGCCACCCGGCTGGTCTTCGGGATCGACCCGGCCCGCGCCACGATCGTGCTGACGGGTGCCGTCGTACTGGGCGCCGTTCCGGTGGCGATCGGCTGGCTGACCAAGGCGCTTATCGACGCGATCACGGGCTCGGCAGGTTTCGGGCACTTGGCCGGGATCGCGATCGGCCTGCTCGCGGCGACGGCGGCGTCCCAGTTGGCGCCGACGTTGCTGAGTTTGGCCGAGGCCGAACTGAGTCGTCGGGTAGCCGCGGCCACCAAGGAGAAGCTGTTCACGAAGGTCAACGGTTTCGCTGGGCTGAGCTACTTCGAGCAGCCCGCCTTTCACGACAAGCTCCGGCTCGCGTTGGAGGCGGGGGAGTACGCGCCCACGCAGGTTCTCCGGACCCTGACCGGGACGGTGCAGCGGACCATCACTCTGGTGGGGTTCCTGGTCGCCTTGTGGATCATGGACCCGTTCATCACCGTGCTGGCGTTGCTCGCCGCCGTACCCCAGCTGGTTGTCGAACTGCGGCTCAGCAGGGCCCGGTTCGCCTTGCAGACCGAGCTGAGTCCGGCCGAGCGCAAGCAGTTGTTCTACGCGATGCTCCAGACCCAGGCGGCCGCGGCCAAGGAGATCCGGCTCTTCGGGCTCGGTCGCTACTTCCGCGATCTGATGATGGCCGAGCTGGCGACAACCCAGCGCGGCCAGCGGCGGATGGACCGGCGGGTCGCGGTAGCGCGCATGGGGCTTGACCTCGTCTCGCTCGTACCCGTGGCCGTCGCCCTGGTCTGGGTCGCGCGGTCCGTGGCCGCGAACCAGCTCGGTGCGGGCGATGTCGTGCTGTTCCTGGCGGCTCTCGCCGCGGTGACCGCTGGTACGGCGGAGCTCGCCGTACTGGTGGCCCGGTTCGAAGAGCTGGCCCTGACGCTGGGGCGGTTCGACGAGTTGCTGGCGCTTGAGCCGGATCTACGTGCTGGCCCTGGCCGACCGGCTCCTGCCTTGCGTACAGGCGTAGAGCTTCGCGACGTGTGGTTCCGCTATCGCGAGGACCTGCCGTGGATCCTGCGTGGCGTCAATCTGCACATCCCCGTCGGCGCTTCGGTCGCGGTGGTTGGCCCGAACGGCGCGGGTAAGAGCACGCTGGTGAAGCTGCTGTGCCGGTTGTACGACCCGGAGCGCGGCGAGATTCGCTGGGACGGCGAAGACCTGCGGGACCTGGATCCGGCGTCGTTGCGGGACCGGATCGGCTCGGTCTTCCAGGACTTCGTCAGCTATGACCTCAGCGCGAAGGCCAACATCGGTCTCGGCGACCTGCCGGCCCTGGACGACCTGGGCCGGATCCGCCAGGCGGCTGATCGGGTCGGCCTGAGCGGCACCCTGGATGCGCTGCCGCGAGGTTTCGACACCCCGCTGACGCGGCTGTTCGCCGACGAGCAAGCCGACGAGCGGTCCGATGATCTCGCTGACGGTCTCTTAGAGGACGGGTTGGAGGCGGAAGACGGGCGGAGTCCGGGCGGCAGCTACTTGTCCGGTGGGCAGTGGCAACGACTGGCGATTGCCAGGATGCTGATGCGCGCCGACCGCGACCTGCTGCTACTCGACGAGCCGAGCTCCGGTCTGGACGCACGGGCCGAGTACGAGCTGCATCGCGTGGTGTCCGAGGTCACCGGCGGGCGGACCCGGCTGCTGGTTTCGCACCGGCTGAACGCCGTACGGGACGCGGATCTGATCGTGGTCGTTGATCAAGGCGAGGTCGTCGAGCAGGGCAGTCACGCCGCACTGATGGCGGGCGACGGCCTGTACGCGGAGCTGTTCCGCCTGCAGAGCACCGGGTACGCCGATGTGTCAGCCGCCGCGGGGGTCACTCCACAATCGCCGGACCACCAGGCCGACCGCCTCGTCGTCACCGATCGCTCCGAACTGGCGTGAGTCGAAGCTCTTCCGGCCATCCCCGAGCACCCACAACGAACCAGCCGGAACGGTCTGCCCCGGCTGTCCGGGAACGTCCATCCCGCTGGTCGCGGCAACGCGCTTGATCAGGTGGCCGCCGGGCTGAGGACCACGCAGCACCACCACATCGCCCACTCGCAACGGCCGGGCCAGGCGCCGCCGGATCGCGATCACCCGGTCACCGGGTACGAAGGTGGGCTCCATGCTCGTACCAACAACATTGACGAACAGGAAGGCCATCCGCGTCAGGCGCAGCACGACCGCCGCCGTCGCCGTACCCAGCAGGACAGCACGAACGACGGATGTCAGTCGGCTGTTCGACGCCAAGGCGCTCTCCTTCGTCACGGCGCTGGAGCAACGGACTCTAGCCTGACCTACGACCAAAGGGTCATGGCGGTGATGGCGCTGGTGACATCGAAGTTGCAAACGGCGGCACGGGTTCGGCCAGAAGGCCCTTCGGCCGCCGGCGAGGGGTTGCTCGCCGGCGGCCGGGCAGGATCAGGCGAGGTAGTCGCGCCAAGGGCCGGTGATGGCGAAGGTCAGCCCGGGGGACTGGATGTTGACGAAGAGCACGCGCCCATCGGCGGAGAAGGCCGGGCCGCAGAACTCGGAGTCGTTGAGCATGTTGCGCGCGATCGCGTACGTCGGACCGCCCGGGGTGGAGCTGAGGATGTGGCTGCTGGCGTTGCCGTCCTCAGCGAGGACGAGGGAACCCCAGGGGGTGACGGTGACGTTGTCCGGCCCGTCGAAGTTGTAGTCGAAGTACTTCGCGCCGGTGCCCTTGTCGGCGGCGGCGTTCTCGGGGAAGTAGGTGACCAGTTGAATGGTCTTGGCCTTGTAGCTGTAGAACCAGACCATGCCGTCGTGCGGGATCGCGTCGGCCGGTAGGTCCGTGGTGCCGGATTTGGCGTACGAGTTGACGACGTACACACCCTCATCCGTACCGAACACGCCCTCGAACTTCTTGCCGCGCGTGACCGTGCCGTCGGCAAGTTGCTTGCGGCAGGAAACGGAGACCGCGTCCCGATCGGGAACGGGCACCCACGCCACCCGGAACGGCCTGAGCAACTGCGCCGACGTCAGGTAGGCGACGTCGGGAATCGGCTGGCCGTCATCACCGAGAATCGCCATCGCCTCGAACGTACCGAAGTCGACCTTTGCCAGGTCCTTCCAGCTCCGCGGGCCGAGCCGGTATCCGGCCGGAGCAGTCCAGCGGTAGAACAGGCCGTTGGGGCCGGACGCGTCCTCGGACAGGTAGATGTGAGTGCGGCTCTTGTCGATCGCGAGCGCCTCGTGCGCGTAGCGGCCGAGGGCCTTGAGCGGTACCGGGTGGGCGGTCTCGCCATCGGCCCAAACCTCGAACACGTAGCCGTGGTCCTTCAGCCGGGTGGTGCCGTTGGCCCTGCCCTCGGTCTCCTCGCACGTCAACCAGGTGCCCCACGGGGTGTGGCCGCCGGCGCAGTTCGTGAGGGTGCCCGAGATGCCGACCCACTCACCGCGGTTACGGCCGTCGCGGTCGATGGAGATGACGGTGCAGCCACCCGCCGAGCCGACACCCGCGTCGTACACCGTGCCCTCGATCGGCGGCACGCCCAGCGCCGTATTGCCGCCGATTTCGTGGTTCTGGATCAGCAGGTAGTTCCGGCCGTCGTTGAAGACCGCGTTGCCGTCGTGGGCCCCCGGAGTCGGCTGGCCGGTCTTCAGCTTGGTCTCGCCCGCCTTGGTGACCACCGTGTACTTGAAACCGGGCGGCAGAGCCAGCACGCCCTTGGGGTCGTCCACCAGCGGCGGGAACGGCCGGTTCACGGGGTACGGCGTGTGCCGCCGGGCAGGCGTGGCCTCGGCGAGCGTGGGCACGCTTCCCACGGCGGCGAACCCGACACCGGTGGCACCGGCGGCGGCTCCGCGGAGTACGGAACGACGATCGAGCGACATGGCAGTGCTCCTTCAGGGGTGGATATCCGAGTCAGCGGTACTGCGCGATCGGACTCCCCAGCTGCCACCGCCGTCACCGCTCGACGATCCTGCACGCAGTGGACGGCGGGACGGCGAACAGCAGCTGAACAACTCAGTGGAGCGAAACCGGCGTCAGCGGATCCGGCGACGTGCGGCGACGAGGTGCCAGGCGGTGGCGTACAGCAGCAGTGCCACCAGGAACGCCGCGCCTGCCCGCTTGGCGAATCCGGTCAGCACGCCCTCTGCAACAACACCCCAGGGCGCGTCGGCGGTGGTCGTCGGATAGCTGGTGCTGGTGACTCCGTTGCCTTCGTCAACGACAATCGGATGGTCGTAGTCGACGTTTGTCACGGTCTGAAACGTGTTGTAGTCCTGCGGGACAGCCGCGAGACCGCCCAGCAGCGGAACCGCGATGAGCAGAGCCGCGATACCCCAACGCCAAGCAGGCTTGAGCCCAGTGGAAGCGCGTGACCTCTGGCGGTGTCGCCAGAGGTGCCAGCCGATGGCGACGAGGCCGATGGCGGTGCTTCCGTACTGCAGAAGCCTTGGTCCGCTCAGGCCTCCGATGATCGACGCTTCGCGCGCGCCGGAGGGGAGGTAGTCGCCGTGCGTCAGGTAGTCCCACCCGAGGTGGGTGGCGATGCCGATAACGCCTGAGACCAGCAGCCATCCGCCGTACTGGACTTTGTTGCGCACGTCCAATGGGGGAGTTGCTGCCTGGAGTAGCGCCGCGAGCGGTTGGCGAAGCGCCCAGTAGAGGAGGACCAGCGCCACGGTGGCCGGGAGGCCGAGCAGCAGGCCCAGGGGTGAATGGGTCACCGTGGCGTTGACGAACGGCTCGTACCAGTCCTCGCTACTGGTGGCCGAGATGCCGAGGGCGGCGAGGAAGTACGGCGCATCCGGCGCCATCGCACCCGCGACCAGTGCCGCCGGAACGAACGGCCTGCGGAACAGCGGCAGAACCACGGCGGGGTGAGCCAGGGTGAACGGCATTAGCGACCATCTCTGCTCAGGCGGTCCGGCAAGGCGCCGGCCGCGATAGTACGTCGCGGAGAGTAGTCCGCCCAACGGACTATAGCACGCGCTAGCGATACCGCGTGGAGAGGTAGAGGCCGAAGGAGATGGTGGAAGGAATCGTGACGTTGAGCTTGCCTGCGTCCCGCGTGAGGATTTCCTCGGCGGACAACAAGTGGCCATTGGCACCGATCAAGAGCACGCGCCGGTTGGGCAGGCCGCCGCGATCGGTGTCGTAGGCGAATGCATAGGCCGGTCGGTTGGCCCGATCCCTGGTGGTTCCGACGTAGCGAATGTCGTCTCGAGTTGCGAACTCGTCCAGCAGCGCGGCGCGTTGGGCCGGCTCCTGCGAACCAGTGGTCAAGGTCAGCCGCCGAGCGCGCTCGCGCAGTACGTCGTCAGCAGGCGTCGGCTCGTCTCCCGGTTCCGGGTCTACCGAGCGGATCAGGTCGATCATTGAGGAGTCAGACAGCTTCATCGGTGTTCACAGCCTTTCGCGGTCCAATCCGGACAGCAGCGTCGGAAGTCGGGTCGTGACCCTGAACGGAGTACTGCGCGGCGAACCGCCGACGAGCGCGATGGAGTCGTACGGCGGCCGTGGCCGCGCTCCACGTCTCCGCGTAAAGACGGCAGAACGCATCCTGAGGTGTTTCCTCCGCTTGCATCACACCTTCCTATGACGCCGGCGGCGGGATTCTTACAGGCTCGCCAGAATCTCTTCAGCGGCGCAGAGTTCGCAACACGGCAGTGAAGGCGGCCAGCAGCGGCAGTAGGAGAAGCAGGGCGACGCCGAGAACGGGATGCAGGTCGAGCCAGCCGCTCGTGAAGGCGTGAGCGAGGAAGAGCGGAGCCGCCAGCGCCATCGCGCCCATTTCGCGCAGGCCGGACGATCGCGCCTGGATCGCGACGGCGGCACCGGCGAAGGCCAGAACCAGCAGAGGCCAGGCGCCGTAGTCCGTACTCACGATGAAGCCGCGCGTCTGAATCAGCGCGACGGGAAACCACGTCACCGCCGCCGTCGCGCCGGCTGCCGCGGCCAGCCGTTTGTCGCCACGGAGATCCGGGGGACAGGCGAGGATCACGATGACGGTCAGGATCGCCGCGATGGGCTCGGTCGGACCTTCGCCATGGACGGGCGAGGCGATGGCCAACTGCGCGGTGGTACCGGCCAACCCGAAAACGGCCAAACCGGCGCCGAGCACCCATCGGCCGGTCAGAGCAGCGATGGCGCCCACGATCACCAAGGCCAGGAGCAGTCCGTGGAAGGCCCATGCGGCGTCGGTGGTGGCGAGCTGGCTCCACGTTGATCCGGGCGAGATGGCGGCCGCGGCGTACCACCGCATCAGATGCATGCCGCTGTTCGCCGCGGCGACCGCCAGGGCGAACGGCGCCGCGATCGCAAAGAGCCGTCCTGCGGATGAGGCCGAGTCGAGGCGTAGCCGGACCCGGAGTGCGTGGGCCAGGAGATCGGCATCCGCGCGGAATCGGGCCAGGCGTGGCAGGCCATCGGTCAGGAGGCGATGGACCTCCGCGATCTCGTCGCCGTACGCGGCCCGATAGGTCGCCGGATAAAGCCGAAGCAGCCGATCGCTCACGTCCGCGCTCATGAGGCGCTCATGAGGGGCTCACGCTGGGGCGATTCCGTCGGCCAGGCGGCGGCGTACTTCGCGGGCGGTGGCGGCCATGCGCTCGGCCTCGGCTTCGAGGCGTTCCCGCCCGGCGGGGGCGAGGGCGAAGATGCGCCTGGCGCGGCCGCCGACCACCTCTTCGCGTTCGACCTGGATGAGGCCTTCCGCCAGCAGCCGGTCGAGCGCGCCGTACAGCGCTCCGGTACGCGGCGCCACCCGGCCGTCGGTGATCGCCTTCACCTCTTGGGCGATCGCGTAGCCGTGCCGAGGTGAGTTCGCGAGCGCGGTCAGCAGCAGCAACGCCAGTTCCTGCATGCCTCGATCAGTCATGCGAACAGACTATTCCGCCGTACGAACCATGCGCTCAGTCCTGGCGGGGGAGCAGCAGGGGCTTCAGCGACTCGCGGGCCCGGTTGATGCGGGATTTGACGGTGCCGACCGGGACGTCGAGCTGGGTGGCGATCTCGTCGTAGCTGAGTTCGTAGACGTCGCGCAGCACCAGCGCGGTGACGGTCTCCGGGTGATGGCTGTCGAGGCGTTCCAGGGCGTCGAGCAGGTCCAGCCGGGTGCCCGCGACGACGCTGGTCGTGCGCGGATCGGGACGGTCGTACTTGGCGGGACGGTCGTCCTGCGCTACGGCGGAGGTGTTTTCGACCGCGCGGCGCTTGAGCCGCCGGTAGGTCTCGCGGGCGGCGTTCGACGCGACCACGTGGACCCAGGTACTGAACCGGCTCCGGCCGGAGAACGTGGCAACTTTTGTCGCAACCGACAGCAGCGCGTCCTGGCAGGCGTCCTCGGCGTCGGCGCGGTGCGGCAGGATGCGCTGGCAGATCCGCATCACCTGCGGCTGCACCTGCCGGATCAACTCGTCCAGTACGGCGGGGTCGGTCGCAGCGCGCCGGGCCAGTTCGTCGAGCGCGTCCGCGTCAAGTGACATGAGCATGAGGATAATGACGCCATGGTTCAGCCCTCTCACTTTGGCCGCTATGCCGTGGTCCGGAAGCTCGGCAGTGGTGGTTTCGCCGCTGTCTGGCTGGTCCGGGACGAGGAGCTGGACGCCGAGGTGGCGGTGAAGGTGCTGGCCGAGCACTGGGTCGACGATCACGATGTCCGCCGCCGCTTCGTCGAGGAAGGGCGGTTCCTGCGCAAGGTCGAATCGCCGTACGTCGTCGGGGTGCACGACATCGGCAGCACCGCGGACGACCGGCCGTTCCTCGTGCTCACGTACGCCGACCGCGGCACGCTGGCCGAGCGGATCAAGGCGGGCCCACTCTCGCTGGCCGAGACGGTGGAGGTGATTCAGCACGTCAGCGCCGGTCTGCAGGAGTTGCACGATCGTGGCGTGTTGCACCGGGATGTGAAGCCGGAGAACGTGTTGTTCCGCAGTACGCCGACCGGCGAACGGGCGATGCTCGGCGATCTCGGCCTGGGCAAGTCGCTGGACGCGGTCTCGCGGGTGACGATGCCGGGCGGTACGCCGGCGTACGTGGCACCCGAGCAGGTGCGTGGCGACGTACTCGATCCGCGAGCCGATCTGTATGCGCTGGCCGCGGTCGCGTACGCCGCGCTGGCCGGTCAGCCACCGCACGGCGCGACCACGCTGGCCGCCGTACTGGCCGTTGACGGTCCGCCGGAGCCGCTGAACGCGGTTCGCGACGACATCCCGGCCGGGGTGGACGCGGTCATCCTGCGTGCGCTGGAGCAGGACCGCGAACAGCGCTGGCCCGACGTGCGTTCGTTCGCCGAGGCGTTGAAAAAGGCCGCGGTGAAACCTGTCGCTCCCGCCGCGAAGGCGAAGCCCAGCGTGTGGCCGTGGGTCGCCGCGACGGTTGCGATGGCGGTGCTGGGTGGTGTTGGTGGTTACCTGGGCTGGCAGCTCGGCGTTGGCCGGCAATGGGTGCGCGTGGATGACCAGCAGCACCGGCTGACGGTCGAACTTCCGCGCGCCTGGGCCGACGACCGGGCCGGCGACGGCTGGCGACCGCAGGGCTCGACCAGTCTCCCCGCGCTCCTGGTCAGCGAGGACAACGCGACGTGGCATCAGCCCGGCTCGAAGGTTGCCGGCGTCTTCGCGGGAGTACTGCCATCGGGCGATCTTCCCACTGCTGCCAGCCTGCCCAAGCCGCCGGATTGTGCGCTGGACGAGTCGTCCAGTGGCGATGGAGTCGTGACGGCCAAGTACGTCGACTGCCCGGGTGGTATGACGACGTACGAACGGGTGGTGAAGGTCCAGGACGCGCTGGTCCGGATTCAGGTGCGGGCCGAGGACGCCGAGCGGGCCGAGAAGGTACTCAACTCGGTGAAGTACCAGCCGCAGAACTGACGAAGGTGCGGCCCCTCCGCGGAGGAACCGCACCTTGCTAGTGTCCTGAGCCAGGTGGTCAGTGGCCCAGTTCGTACGGGCTGTTGTTCTCGTGGCCGGCGCCGTTCCGCAGCGGCGCGGCCAGCTCGCAGGTACCGGTCTTCGGCGCGCAGCGCACGATGGCCGTCTGGTTGCCCTGCTCGGCCCGCACCAGGATGTGGTCGGCGTCCTCCATCACGGTGGACATGATCGTGACGTTCGAGGCGCCGGACCACTGGCGTACCAGCTTGCCGTTCTTGACGTCCAGCGCGGCGAAGAAGCCGTCACCGTAGCCGTCGCGGTACGCCGGTCCAGCGAGCACGAGGTCGCCGTCGCTCGGCAATTCGTCCAACGCGTACTCGCAGGTGCCCCAGCGCTTGCCGCCCGACTTGAGATCGACCAGGTTGCTGCAGCTGCCGTCGTCCACCTGGGAGGCGATCGACGCCGCGATCCGCCCGTCCGACGACACCGCGGACGGGGTCGGCACCGAGTTGATCGCGCGCGGCTTGTCGGCACCGGCGGTCCACACGTACAGGGTTTGCTTGTAGCTCTTCGACAGGGCGCTGAAGTACACCTCGCTGCCGATGACCGCATGCACGATCGGTGAGTTCTCGCCAGTGCGTTGCAGCGACATCTCCTCGCCGGAGGAGTTGTGACGCCAGGTCACGGTGAAATTGGACAACTCCTTGCCGTCCGCAGTGGTCGGCTGAACGGTGTAGGCGCTGGTCGAGCGATCGGCCGACGACAGTACGGAGGACACGTCGGACACGGTCTTGCCACGCGTGGCGCCCTTCCAGACGGTGAGTACGGTTCGACCGTCGTCCTTCGGGTTGTGCTGCACCAAGGTCGTGTTCGAACCGGCGCGTACCACGTTCTGCACTGTGCCGTCGGAGGCCGGCAGGGTGAACTTGCTGCCGCCGCTGTGCACGGTGCGACCCGCGACGTACGGCGACTTGGGCGCCGCGCCCTGCTGCAGCTTGCCCAGGTCCAGTGTCAGCTTGGCCGGAACCACGGGGGTGCTGGTGCTGCTGGTCGGCGGCTTCGTCGGAGTTGCAGTCGGGTTGGGCGTTCCTGGCGGCGCCGACGGCTTCGTGGACGGGGTCGGGCTCGCCGGCGCGGTCACGCTGTCGATCGGCTTGGCTTCCCCGGACGCCGACGCGAGATCCGGCCTCTGCTGCGCGGCGACCAGCGCTCCCGCCACCACGGCAGCCAGCGAAACACTGGTAACCAGACCGGCCAGCTTGATACTGCGGTTCATAGTGCCCTCCAAAGTGGATCCCAGTTTGTCCTACTGGAGGGCTTTGATGGCCCACCCCCACGTTCGGTTCACGACTTCCCAAAGTTTCTTCCGTGCCTTGGCCGCCAACCCCAACCGGTACCGCCAACCGCCCGCTGCCGCGTTGCCGGGGTTTCCGCTGCCGGGTTGCCGTGGGCCTTTACCCGGCGTGCGCCGCTGGCCGGTTCGCATAGGCGCAGGGCCAATTCCGAGGGTCGACCGTCGGAACAGGGGGTGGACGTGCCAGATCTGACGAGTCCACCCCCCATTCCGACGGTCGACCCTCGGAATAAGGAGCGCGCTGGTGGGCGCCGGGATACCCGGCGGGGCCCGTCGCGGCCCGTCGCGGGGCCCGTCGCGGCCCGTCGCCGCCCGTCGTGGCCCCGGCGCGGGGCGCGGCGCGGGGCGCGTCGAGGGCTCGTGGTGGGCGAGTTTGGGAGGAGTTCGGATCGGGGTGTCGGATTATGGGGGTGGGGTTCGTTGTAGGGGTGAGTGAGCGTCCGCGAGGGGCGTCCCGACGTACAGGAGATGGGCCGATGCAGTACCTGGTATCCGTGATCGACGACAAGACCGGCTCGGCCACCCCGGACGAGATGACGGCTGTCAACGCGTTCAACGACCGGCTTGTTGCCGAGGGCCACTGGGTCTTCGCCGCCGGACTTGCCGCGCCGAGTACGGCCACGGTGATCGACAACCGGGGCCGCGAGCCGTTGTTCACCGACGGCCCGTTCCTGGAGTCGAAGGAATACATGGCCGGCTTGTGGATCCTGGAAGCGCCCGATCTCGACGTCGCGTTGAAGCTCGCCGCCGAGGGATCGAAGCACTGCAACCGGAGAGTCGAGCTGCGGCCGGTCCTGTGAGCGAGTACGACGTCCGCGCGGCGATCACCCAGGCCCACCACCAGGAATGGGCGCGGGTGGTCGCCACCTTGACCCGGCGTTTCGGCGACCTCGACATCGCGGAGGAGGCGGCGGCCGAGGCGTTCGCGACGGCGGTTTCGCGCTGGCCGGACAGCGGCGTACCGCCCAATCCCGGCGCCTGGCTGATCACCACCGCCAACCGCAAGGCCATCGACCGGATTCGGCGTGAGAGCAAGCGCGGTGACAAGCAGAAGGAGGCTCAGCTGATGTACGACGATCCGCCCGAGCCGCTCGGCGCCATCGACGACGACCGGCTCCGCCTGCTTTTCACCTGCTGCCATCCCGCGCTCGCGATGGAGACCCGGGTGGCGTTGACCCTGCGCATGCTCGGCGGTTTGACCGTGGCCGAGATCGCCCGTGCCTTCCTGGTGCAGGAAACGGCCATGGGCCAGCGGATCACCCGTGCGAAGGCCAAGATCAAGGCGGCCCGCATTCCGTACCGGGTGCCGTCCGCGGAGGATCTCCCGGCCCGCGTCACCGGCGTACTGGCCGTCCTGTTCCTCGTGTTCAACGAGGGCTACCTGGCGACGGGCCCGGACACCGACCCGGTACGGCAGGACCTCACCGCCGAAGCGATCCGGCTCACTCGGTTGATCCGGGCCTTGCTACCGGATGACGGCGAGGTGGCCGGCCTGCTGGCGTTGATGCTGCTGACCGAGGCGCGTCGTACGGCGCGGGTCTCCGCCACCGGCGAACTGGTGCCACTTGACCAGCAAGACCGTGGCGCGTGGGACGCCACGCTGATCGCCGAGGGCCATCGGCTGGTGCGCGAGCGCCTCGCCGCCGGGGTGCCGCCCGGGCGATACCAGGTCCTCGCCGCGATCAGCGCCGTACACACCTATGCCCGCGATGTACGCGACACCGACTGGTCACAGGTCGTTGCCCTGTACAACCAGTTGGTCCAGCTCGACCCTTCGCCGATCGTCGCGCTCAACCAGGCGATCGCGGTCGCCGAGCTGGACGGCCCGGAGGTGGCCCTGGCGGCCGTAGACCGGCTGGCGGAACGGTTGGCCGGATACCACGCGTACCACGCGACCCGCGCCGACCTGCTGCGACGGATGGGCCGCAGCCAGGAAGCCCGTACGGCGTACAACAAGGCCATCGAACTGGCAGGCAACACCGCCGAAACCGCCTACCTAACCCGCCGCCGCGACCAACTAGCCACGCCATCCCACGACCACCCGGCCCAGGGCTGATCGCGACGCCGTGTCACGAATCGCCCCGAAATACGCCTCCCACGTCGGCTCGGCATCCCCGGCCCATAGCCGCGCACGCTCACAGTCACCCCAGCGGCGATACCCACGCGCCGGGCCGCTCCCATGCCGGCCGTCGGTGAGAGAGCGGGCTAGCGGAGGTCGGTGGAGAGGGCTTGGGCGGCTTGGGTTAGGAGGGGGACGGCGCGGGTGACTAGGTCTTCGGACATGCGGCCGGCCGGGCCGGAGATGGACATGGCGAGCCGGGATGCGACGTCGGGTACTGCTACCGCGATACAGCGAACGCCTAGTTCCTGCTCGCCTTCGTCCGTGGCGTAGCCCCGGGTCTGGGCCTTGCGCAGCTGCGCGGTGAACTCGTCGGGATCGGTGATGGTGGTTTCGGTGTGCTTCGGCATTCCGGTGCGCTGCAGCAGATCGCGCACTTCGGCTTCGCGTAGCTGCGCGAGAATCGCCTTGCCGACGGCGGTGCAGTGCGGCAGCACCCGGCGACCCACCTCGGTGAACATGCGCATCGAGTGCCGCGACTGGACCTGCGCGAGGTACACGATCTGGTCGCCGTCGAGCATCGCCATGTTGGCCGATTCGCCCAGTTCGTCGACCAGTCGCGCCAGATGGGGGCGGGCCCAGACGCTCAGCATGTGCGAGGAGGTCTCGCCGAGCCGGATCAGCTTGGGGCCGAGCACGTACTGCCTCGACGGTTCCTGGCGCACGTAGCCAAGGTCGACCAGCGTGCGGACGAGCCGGTGGATCGTCGGCAGCGGCAGGCCGGAGGCGGTGGCGAGCTGGGAGAGGCCCATCATGCCGCCCGCGTCGGCCATCATCTCGAGCAGGCCGAACGCCCGCTCGATCGACTGCACGCTGCCCGAGCGGGCCTTGACGCCGTTTTCTTCCGCCACTTCGCCGTCCCTCGTCGCTCGCCCGCTTCCGAATGACGGAAGTTTAGCGCCATATCACGGAAGGGTGACGGATCTTGCGACATCCGCATTGTAGATACTAATATCCGCATTATGGAAATCAGCGATCTCCGCGCACTGGCCGACGAGTTGGACCGGCGCCTGGCCGGGGCCGACGCCGAACTGGCCGCGCGTTACCCAGGCGATCGTGGCGCACGGCAACCAGTTCACACCGTCTACGTGCCTGCCGACCGGTACGACGCGGGCACGGTTGCGAGTTGGGCCGCTGAGGCGAGGGACATTCTGGCCAGCCATGGCGGATCGGCGGCGGAGTTGGCCGAGGCGCTGGAGTTGCCGCCCGAGCTGACTGTCGAGGTGTACGAGCGGGTGCAGGCCAAGCTCGTGCGGGAGCCGATCGAGGACCTGCGCATCGACTTCGAGGACGGCTACGGAACCAGACCCGACGAGCAGGAAGACGCCGCGGCGATCGCTGCCGCGCGTGCACTGGCCGAATCCGTCAGAACCGCCTCCGCGCCGCCGTACCACGGTCTGCGGATCAAGTCCCTCGAAGCGCCGAGCCGCCGTCGCGGCGTACGGACCCTTGACCTGTTCGTTGGCGAGTTGGCCGGCGCCGGGGCGTTGACGGAGGGGTTTGTCGTCACGCTCGCGAAGGTCACGTCGGTGGAGCAGGTCGAGGCGATGGTGGTCGTGCTGGCCGCGGTCGAGCGGTCTCAGGGCCTGCCGGCGGGCTCGCTGAAGTTCGAGATCCAGGTCGAAACGCCGCAAGCGATCCTCGGCCCGGACGGTACGGCCTTGGTCGTACCGATGATCAGCGCGGGCGCGGGCCGGGTCACTGGTCTGCACTACGGTACGTACGACTACTCGGCCTCGCTCGGTGTCGCCGCGGCGTACCAGAGCATGGAGCATCCGGTCGCGGATCACGCCAAGGACGTGATGCAACTGGCCGCGGCGGGCACGGGCGTCTTCGTCTCCGACGGCTCGACCAACGTCCTCCCGGTCGGTGATCGTGAGGCGGTGCGGGCTGCCTGGCGGCTGCACTCGCGCTTGGTACGGCGTTCGCTGGAGCGCGGCATCTACCAGGGGTGGGACATGCATCCGGGCCAGTTGCCGAGCCGGTTCGCCGCCACCTACTTGTTCTATCGGGAAGGGCTTAAGCCGGCTGCTGCCCGGTTGCGCGCGTACGTCGGCAACGGTGACTCGGGCTATCTTGATGAACCCGCGACGGCCGCCGCGCTCGCCGGCTTCCTCCTGCGGGCGGTCGAATGCGGCGCTGTCGACCAGGCCGAGATCGACAGCCTGATCGGCGTGGACCCCACCGGCCTCGCCACCCTCGCCCGACGATCGATCCGCTCCTAGACCAGACCGCCCCGGGTTCTCTTTGCGACGAGTGGACGCGTTCTGCCGCTCGTCCGCTACCTGTCAGGTGCAGGCAGCCTCGCAGCGGCAAAACGCGTCCACTCGTTGCAAAGGGATCAGCGAAGCAGCGCGCGTTGGGTTCGCGCTACCTCGGCAGCCACGGTGGACTCGTCAAGAGTGACAACCGCGTCATGCTCGACCACAGGCCGGCCGTTGACCAGCAGCAGCTCCAGCGGCGGGGGAGAGCCGAGAACGAGCGCAGCCACCGGATCGGTGATACCCGCGTGCGCAAGCGTGTCGAGCCGCCAGACGGCGAGATCGGCCAGCTTGCCCACCTCGATCGAGCCGATCTCGTTCTCGCGACCGAGAATGCGCGCGCCATCCAGAGTCGCCATCTCCAACGCCGCGCGAACCCCCAGTGCCTGCGGCCCGCCACGGGCCCGGGCGAACAGCAAAGCGTGGCGTACTTCCTCCAGCAGACTGCCGGCTTCGTTGCTCGCGGCACCATCCACGCCGAGGCCGACCGGGCAACCCGCCAACCGTAAATCGGCCGCCCGCGCGATCCCCGCCCCGAGCCGCGCGTTCGAACTCGGGCAGTGCGCAATCCCCGTGCCGGTTTGACCGAGCCGCTTGATCTCCGCGTCGTCGAAGTGGATGCCGTGCGCGAACCACACGTCCGGTCCGGTCCAGCCGAGCTCCTCGGCGTACTGCGATGGCGTGCAGCCGAATCGCTCGTGGCACCAGTCGCCTTCGTCGGTGGTCTCGGCCAGATGCGTGTGCAACCGGACGCCCTTGCGCCGGGCCAGTTCGGCAGCCTCCCGCATGAGTTCGCCGGTCACGCTGAACGGCGAACAGGGCGCGACCACGATCCGCAGCATCGAATCCGGCGCGGGATCGTGCCAGCGGTCGATCGCCGCCTCGGTCGCGAGCAGGATCTCGTCGCGGTCCTGCACCACCGAGTCGGGCGGCAGTCCACCGTCCTTCTCGCTGAGGTCCATCGAACCGCGCGCCGGGTGGAACCGCAGTCCCACCTCGGCGGCGGCGCGAATCTCCGCTTCGAGCAGATCCCCGCTCGGGTGCGGAAACAGGTAGTGATGATCTGCCGCGGTGGTGCATCCCGTGCGCGCGAGCTGAGCCAACGCGCCCAGGGCCGCCACGTGCACGGACTGCTCGTCGATTCGGGACCACATCGGGTACAGCTGGGTCAGCCAGCCGAACAAGGTGGCATCGGCCGCCAGCCCCCGAGTCACCCACTGATACAGATGCTGGTGGGTGTTCACGAAGCCGGGAGTGATCAGGCACCCCCGGCCGTCAACCACCCGAGCCCGGTCGTACGACGGAGCCGGTCCGGGGCCGAGGGCAACAATCCGGTTGTCCTCGACAACAACATGGCCGGTGAACTCGCGCCGCGCCGGGTCGAGCGTGACCACCTGCGCGCCGTCGATGACGATCGTTGCCGTGGTCATCGATGCACCGGTCAACAGAAACCGGGTACGGCGTGCCAGGCGCTGCCAGCATCGCTCGCGTCGTCCCGGACCACGGTGGCCTCGATCAGGCCGTACGGACGGTCCGCGGCGATGAACACCTCGCCCGGGTTGTCGATCTCGAAGGGGCTGAGGTCCACCAGGAAGTGGTGCTTGTTCGGCGCCGAGAACTTGATCTCCGCGACCTCGGGATGCTGCTCGAGTACGGCGGCACCCATGCCGTACAAGGTCTGCTGCAACGCGAAGCTGTGGATCCGGGCGAACTCCGACAACAGCAGCGCCTTGATCCCGTCGTACGACTTGTCCCAGTCGACCTCGGTGTGGTCATAGCGCCAGCGGGCCACCAGCGAGGTCGCGAGGATCCGGTCGTTGGTCTCCGGCAGCGTGGTGTACCGGTCCTTCAGGAACCCGTGGAACTCGGAGCCAGTGGACTTGAGCACCACCAGATCGCTGATCCCGGACACGACGTACGCCTTACGGTCGTCGCCGCGGCCTTGCACGTTGACCACGGTCGTCCGGATACCGCTGCCGGACCGGACGAACGAGTGGTCGTGACCGGTGTCGTCGACGGTGATCCGCTGCCACGGATACTCCTCGATCTCGATCCGGGCGCCGTCGGCCGCGGGGGCGGCGTCGAGGAAGTGACCGCCGAGGGTGAGCGCGAAGTCCTCGATCGCGCCGACGCCCTTCTCCTTGGCGAAGGCGAACGCGGTGTTCTTCTGGGTGTCGGTGGGCAGTACGTCGCGCTGGTCGCCGGTGACGTGCGCGTCCTCGAAGCGCCCGCGCAGGGCGGACGACACGTTGAGGTCGCGGATCTGGTGCCGGGGCGTGTCGCGGTAGATGCGCACGACCCGGCTTTCGGCCTTGCCGTACTGGTTGGCTCCCAGGTGGATCGCCATCGGATCAGCTCCCTCGATAAGTGGAAAACGCGAACGGACTGAGCAGCAGCGGGACGTGGTAGTGCTGCTCGCCGGTGATCGTGAAGGTCACGGTGACCTCGGGAAAGAAGATGTCCTGGCCGGACGAGGCCGCGTAGGCGGCGACATCGAACCAGAGCTGGTACGTGCCGGGCTGGAGCTCGCCGGACGTGAGATCGGTGGCCCGCCCGTCCTCGTTCGTGGTGCCCGCCCCAATTTCCAAGCCTTCTCGGGACAACCGGACGGGAACACCGGAAGCGGGCCGCCCCAAGCCGGTGTCCAGGACGTGCGTCGAGATCGTGCTCATGCCGGCACCTCCTGGCCGACGTCGACGACTTTGGCGAGACGGAGTACGGCGATCTTGCGCAACTCGTCCCGTACGACGCCCGCCTCGGTGGTCTCGTCATTCGCGAGCCGCTCGCGCAGCCGGGTGAGGATCTGCTCGGCCGAGAGCCCAGTCGCACAAATCAGGAAGACCCGGCCGAACCGTTGCTCGTACGAGCGATTCCCCGCCGCCAGCGCCGTACGAACCTCGGCGTCATCGCCGACACCGGCCTGTTCCCCGCGGGACCACGAGGCCTCCGTACTGTCCCCGTCCGGGCGATCGCCGATGCGCGGATGAGCCGCCAGCGCCAGATCGACCTCGGCGTCGTCGAGGTCCCGTACACCCTGGTCGGCGGCCGCGACGAGCGCCCGGGCGTCGTCGTACGGCCGGGCGTCGAGCAGGCCCGCCACCCAGCGCGGTACGTCGCAGCAGGCGGCCACCATCGGACGCAATCGTTCGGCGGAAGCGTTGTTGAATTCCTCCAGGTTCACCGGTCGGACCTCCAGTCGCCTACCTGCAACAGCTCGCCGTCGATCCAGACCGCCCGTACGTCGGCTGGGGTGCCGAGCGTGAAGACCCGGGCGAGCACGTCCTCCGCGTCGGCGGCGTGAGTTATTCCGACGGCCAGCGGCGAGCCCTCGGCCGGACGCAGCAGCTGGGCGTCGAAGCGCTTGCCAACGCTCAAGTCGCCGACGTCCGCGCTGAGACCAAGCGCCTCGGCACCGGCCGTTGTTGCCAGGTGCAACAGATGCGCCGCGGTGAGCGGGTGTCCGCGATCCCCGAGCAACTGCTGGCAGAAGTACGCCTGCAGGCCTTCCTTCAGTAGCGAGAACCCAGTGCCGGCACCCACGTCCGAGCCGAGCGCGACGCGGACGCCGTGGTCGAGATGCCGCCCGAGTGGGAACAACCCGCTGCCCAGTACGGCGTTGCTGGTCGGGCAATGGGCCACGGTCGCGCCGCTGCCGGCGAGCACCTTCAACTCGACGTCGGTCGGGTGGACATTGTGGGCGAAGACACTCCGGTGGTTCACCAGGCCGTGCCGGTCGTACGTGCTGACGTAGTCGCTGCCGTCGAAGAGTTCGGTCACGGTGGCGATCTCGGCCTCGTTTTCGTTGAGGTGCGAGGTGAACAGCGCGCCCGGTATCTCGTCCAGCGCGGTCTGGCACGCGGCGAGTAGGTCGTCCGTGCAGGAGAGTGAGAAGCGGGGAGTGACGGCGTACCGGTTGCGGCCGACGCCATGCCAGCGCGATGCCAGCGCGAGCGACTCGGTGTAGGCGCGTGCCGGGGTGGTGAGCAGATCCGGGCGCAACAGCCGGTCACTCACGACCAGCCCACTCGTGACGCGAAGGCCAACCTGCGAGGCGGCGGTGAACAGCGTGTCCACGGCAGACGCGAAGTGAGCGCCGAACACCAGCGCGCTGGTGGTTCCTGCCGCCGCGAGGCCTCGAACGAATTCGCCGGCCACCCCGGCGGCGTAGGCGTCGTCGGCCATCCGGGCTTCCTCGGGTAGCGCGTACCGGTCGAGCCATTCCAGCAATGGCATGCCCATGCCGCCGACCGCGCGGATCTGCGGGAAGTGCACGTGGGTGTCCACGAATCCGGGCAGGACCAGCCCGCCCGTCAGGTCGACAACCTGCTCGGCCGGATGGGCCCGGCGCAGTTCGGCGTACGGGCCGCGGGCGGTGATCAGGCCGTTCTCGACCAGCAGGGCGGCGTCGGTGTCGACGCGCAGGGTGCCACCGGTGAACGGGTTCTGCGGGGTGTCGAGGAACGTGCCTCGGAACAGCGTCATGCGGTTGCCTCACGGTGAGCCGGCGCGGAGTTGCGCTCGGCAACGAATAGGTGGAGCAGCCAGGCCGCCACGCTGACGGCGATGGTGGCCGGCTCCTTGCCGGGCAGTCCCGGCAGACCGATGGGAGTGGTGATCTTGGCGATCGCGTCGGGCGGGTTGCCGTCCTCTGCGAGCTTGCGGCGGAACCGGGACCACTTCGCGCTGGACCCGATCAGGCCGATCGTGGCCAGCTGTCCGCTGCGCAAGGCGGCGTCGCAGAGTGCGGCGTCCTCCGCGTGGTCGTGGGTCATGATCAGCGCGTGCGTGCCCGGCGGTAGTTCGGCGACCACCAGTTCGGGCAGTACCGGGACGTGGTGCACGTGCACGTTCGCGATGGCGTCGTCGAGCACGGACAGCCGTTCCGGGGCGAGCTGATCCGGCCGCGAGTCGACCAGGTGCAGCTCCAGGTCATGCCGCGCCAGGATGCGGCTGAGTTCGAGACCGACGTGCCCGATCCCGAAGATCGCGACCGACGGAACCACCGGCAGGGGTTCGAGCAGCAGCTTGACCTCACCACCGCAGCACTGCACGGCCTGCTGGTACGGCGCTTTGTCCGACAGCGCGAACTCCAGCACCTCCGGGTCCGTTCCGCCGCTCGCGAGCAAGGCCCGGGAACGGTCGATCGCGACCGCCTCCAGATTGCCGCCGCCGACGGTCGCCCACGTGCGTTCCGCCCCGACCACCATCTTGGCGCCGGCCTCACGCGGGGCATGCCCGCGCACCGACAAGACCGTGACCAGTACGCCGGGAGCGCGTCGCTCGCGCAGACCCTGAACCGCTCGCATCCATTCCATCTCGGCCCTCACACTCCACTCAGCCTGGCCGGGGAACGCAGCCCGTGCAGGTCGAGCTCGTTGAGCTGCCCGGCGGATCGCGCCTGCTCCAGGGCCCAATAGACGGCCTCGGGAGTCGCCGGCGACGGCAGGTCCACGCTCGTGCCGGCGGGACCGAAGGCGGCCGCGGCCTGGCGCAAGGCCTCGCGCACGGAGAAGGCGAGCATCAGCGGTGGCTCGCCGACCGCCTTCGAGCCGTAGACCGCGCCGTCCTCATGTGCCTTCTCCAGCAGCCGGACGTTGAACACCTCCGGCATCTCCGAGAAGCTTGGCAACTTGTACGTGCTGGCGGCCTGGGTGGCGAGCCGGCCGCGGTTCGGTCCGTCGCTTTCGTCCCAGCGCAGGTCCTCCAACGTCAGCCAGCCCGCGCCTTGCACGAATCCGCCTTCGATCTGGCCGACGTCGATCAACGGGCTGAGGCTGTCGCCGACGTCCTGCACGATGTCGACCCGGCGCAGCTGGTAGGCGCCGGTGAATCCGTCGACCTCCACCTCGGCGGCCGCGACGCCGTACGCGAAGTACTTGAACGGCTCGCCGCGCATCGCGGCCGCGTCCCAGTGCAGGCCCTCGGTGCGGTAGAAGCCGGCCGCCCACAACTGAACCCGCTGGTGGTACGCGGTATGAACGACGTCTTCCCAGCTCAGGCGATCGTCCCCGGCGTACAACCCGGTGACGCGGCCGTTGACGAAGCGCACGTCGTGCGGGCTGATTCCGAGCGGGCCTGCGGCGACAGGCGCGAGCCGGGCCCGGATCTGCTCGCACGCGTTCTTGATCGCCGCGCCGTTGAGGTCCGCGCCGGAGCTGGCCGCGGTGGCGGAGGTGTTCGGCACCTTGTCGGTACGGGTGGGCGCGAGCCGGACGCGTTCCAGCGGTACGCCGAGCGTGGTCGCCGCGACCTGCAGCATCTTCGTGTGCAGACCCTGGCCCATCTCGGTGCCGCCGTGATTGATCAGCACCGAGCCGTCCTTGTAGACGTGGACCAGCGCGCCGGCCTGGTTGAAGGCGGTGAGGTTGAAGGAGATCCCGAACTTCACCGGCGTCATCGCAACCGCCCGCTTGGCGTGCGGGTGGCTCGCGTTGAACCGCTCGATCGCCGCCTGGCGGCGCTCGATCTCCCCGGTCCGCCGTACCTCGCTCCAGCAGGTCTCCAACCGATCGGCATGACGAACCGGCTGGCCGTACGGCGTTGCGTGGTGCGGCTGGTAGAGATTGCGCCGGCGCAGCTCCATCGCGTCGTACCCGAGCAGTGGTGCGCACCGGCCCAGCAGGTCCTCCACGACGAGCATGCCCTGCGGTCCACCGAAGCCACGGAAGGCGGTCTGCGAGGTCTTGTTGGTCTTCGCGATCCGGCCGTCGACGCGCAGATTCGGAATCCAGTACGCGTTGTCGATATGGCACATCGCGCGGGCCAGGACCGGCTCCGACAGGTCGAGGCTCCAGCCGCCATCGGCCGTCAGCGTGGCTTCGAGCGCGACCAGATGCCCGTCGTTGTCGAAGCCCGCGCGCCACTGGCTGTGGAATCCGTGGCGCTTGCCGGACATCGTGAGGTCCTGCGTGCGGTTGAGCCGCAGCCGGACCGGACGCCCGGTCAGCGTCGCACCGAGAGCCGCGATGGCCGCGAAACCGTGCGGCTGCATCTCCTTGCCACCAAAGGCGCCACCCATGCGAAGGCATTGCACGGTCACCGCGTGGCTGGCCACCCCGAGCACGTGCGCGACGATCTCCTGCGTCTCCGACGGATGCTGCGTGCTGCTCTGTACGAAGATCTGCCCGGCCTCGTCGACCTGGGCCAACGCGACGTGTGTCTCCAGATAGAAGTGCTCCTGGCCGGCGAACTCGAACTCACCGTGGAACACGTGCGCCGCCCCGGACAGCGCCGCGTCGACGTCACCGTGTTCGAGGTGCCGTCCGGTGCCCTGGTAGTTGCCTGCGGCAATCGCTTCACGCACGCCCACCAGCGACGGAAGCGGTTCGTAGTCGGCCTTGACGGCGGCCGCGCCGAGCCGCGCCGCCTCCAGGGTTTCGCCGAGCACCCAGCAGATGGCGTGCCCGTGGAACATCGCCTCGGCAGGAAACAGCGGCTCGTCGTGCTTGACGCCCGCGTCGTTCACGCCGGGCACGTCCGCACCCGTCAGGACCCGGACCACGCCCGGTACGTCGTACGCCGGGTCGACGCGAAGCGCAGTGATCCGGGCGTGGGCGTGCGGGGACTGGACCGGCCAGGCGTGCAGTACGTCGCGGGTCCGGCCGACCAGGTCGTCGGTGTAGAGGGCCTCGCCGGTGACGTGCAGCGCGGCACCTTCGTGCGGTAGCGGCAGGCCGACAACGGCTTGCTGAGGGCGTTCGGACAGCGAGCTCATGCGCTGACCTCCTCGATCTCGAGGTGCTGGGCAAAAAAGCGGAGCAGCGACTGGCCGAGCATCGCCGAGCGATACGAGGCACTGGCCCGGTGGTCGTCCATCGGAGTGCCTTCGGCCGCCATCACCGCGGCAGCCTCCCGGACAGTGCACTCGGTCCAGGGCTTGCCCGTCAGGGCCTCCTCGGTCGCCCGGGCGCGAAGCGGGGTGGCCGCCACTCCGCCCAGGCCGATGCGGGCCTGGCGCACGTACCCGTCCACGACGTCGATCCCGTAGCCGACCGCGACGCTCGAGATGTCGTCGAAGCGGCGCTTCGCGATCTTGTGGAAGGCGGTCAGCGGTGCGAGCGGCAACGGGACCAGTACGGACCGGATCAGCTCGTCCGGCGCCTTCAAGGTCTGCCGGTAACCGGTGAAGTAGTCCGCGAGCGCGACCACTCGCTCGCCACGACGGGACACCAGAACGACGGAGGCGTCCAGCGCGAGCAAGGCGGGCGGAGTATCGCCGATGGGTGACGCCGTACCGAGGTTGCCGCCGATCGTTGCGCCGTTGCGGATCAGACGCGAGGCGAACTGCGGAAACATCTGCGCCAGCAGCGGTACCCGCCCGGCCAGCAACCGCTCGATCTCGCTCAACGTCAACGCGGCACCGATCCGTACCTCGTCAGGCCCGAACGAGAACTCCCGCAGCTCGGCCAGCCGATCCACGGCCACCACCAACGGCGCCCGTACGCCGCGCAGGTTGACCTCGACCCCGGCATCCGTCGACCCGGCCACGATCCGCGCCTCCGGGCGGTCGGCGAGAACCTCCAGTACGTCGTCCAGCGCCGCCGGCCTGAGGAACTCCGCCCCGGCGCCGGCGAGCCTGGTAGTCGCGGGCGGAGGAGGAGGCGCCGTACGGCGGGCCGCGAGCGCGTCGTCCGCCTCCGGATCGCGCAGCGCGTACGCCGCGTCCTGGATCGGGCGGTAGCCGGTACACCGGCAGAGGTTTCCACTCAGCGCGTGCAGGTCGAACCCGTTGGGTCCGTGCTCGTGGTCGCAGGCTCCGGCTCCACGGGTGGGACGGTAGTACTCCGCGGCCATGCTGCACACGAACCCGGGAGTGCAGAAGCCACACTGCGAGCCGCCTCGCACGGCCAGTTCCTGCTGCACCGGGTGCAGGGCGTTGCTGGACCCGAGGCCTTCGGCGGTGACAACCTCCTGGCCGTCGAGGGACGCGACCGGCAGCAGACATGCGTTCACCGCGGTCCACTCGGTCGGGCTGTCGATACCGGGCCGGGCGACGAGGATCGAGCAGGCGCCGCACTCACCTTCGGCGCAGCCTTCCTTCGCCCCGGTCAATCCCCGGTCGCGCAACCAGTCCAGCGCGGTGGTGTGCACCGGCACGCCGTCGATGGCGAGGTCGGCACCGTTGACCTTGATCGTCGTACTCATCGGTTGCTGCTCCAGCGGGTCCTTGCACTGTGAATGGGATTCGCGTCCTGGAGGAAGTCGTCGAACCGGTAGCCGGCGATCTTCGCGATCTCCAGCAAGGCGGCGGCGTGCTCCTGGTTCTCGCAGTTGCCGAGCCGTTCCCGGCCCTGCTCGACGATCCGGTCGAACGACTCCGCGTCCCGCACCGAGATGACCAGCGGGAAGCCGAACCGTTCGCGGTACGCCTCGGTGATCGCGGTCAGCTCGTCGCGGTCGGGCTCGGCCAGGAAGGTGAGACCGCGGGCGGACTGGTCCCGCAGTGAGGCCTCGCCGCTGAGGCCGTCGGCGACGAACTGCGAACCGAGCTGCGGATAGGCCTCGATCAGCTGACGCTGTTCCTCGTGCGAGCCGGAGAAGAGCGCCTCCTGGAACGAGCGGCGCAGCGCGTGGGTGTCGGTGAACGGCCGCAGTTCCCAGGCGCGTTCGACCATCCAGCGCGGTCCCTGGAACAGGCCGGTGAAGGTCTCGACGAACTCGTCGCGGCTCATCTTGTTGACCTGGTCGAGGCGGACCGTGCTGCTGCCGGGCTGACCGGCCACGGCGGGACCGAAGTCCTTGCCGACGTGGTGGAACAGGATGTTGAGCCCGATCGCGGTCAGGCTGCCCAGCGTGATACCGCTGCCGAAGATGATCTCGGCCCAGCCGGGCACGGCCTGGGCGACCTGAGGCTGCGCGGTCACGTACATGGCCAGGCCGACGCTGGTGGCGACGATGACCACGTTGCGGTGGTCGTGGAAGTCCACCTTCGCCAGTGTTTGGAAGCCGACCACGGCCACGGTGGCGAACATCGCGAGGGCGGCGCCACCCAGGACCGGGTGCGGAATGCCCGCGACGATCGCGCCCGCCTTCGGGACCAGGCCAAGCAGGATCATGATGACGCCGGCCGCCGCGACCACCCAGCGGCTCTTGACCCGGGTGAGCCGGACCAGACCGACGTTTTCGGCGAAACACGTGTAGGGGAAGGAGTTGAAGACACCGCCGATCGTGGTCGCCAGGCCGTCGGCGCGCAGGGCCCGGGCGATGTCGTCGCGGGTGATCCGCTTCTCGACGATCTCACCGGTTGCCAACACGTCACCGGTGGTCTCGACCGCGGTGATCAGCATGACCACGACCATCGAGATGATCGCCGCGATCGAGAACTGCGGCCAGCCGAAGTGGAACGGTGTGGTGACGCCGACCCAGCCCGAGTCCGACACCGCGTCGAAGTGGGCGTCCCCGAAGGCCCAGGCGACGAGCGTTCCCGCAACCAGGCCGACCAGGACGGCGACCGTGGCCATGAAGCCTTTGAAGACCCGCTGGATCAGCACGATCAACGCGAGGGTTCCGAGCGCGTACGCCAGGTTCTTGCCGCTGGTCGGGTCGGATGTCGGACCCGCGCCGCCGGTGGCGTCACCAGCTGCGACCGGCAGGAGCGCCAAGCCGATGATGGTGATGACTGAGCCGGTGACCACGGGCGGGAAGAACCGGATCAACCGGCTGAAGAACGGCGCGATCAGGAAGGTGAACAGGCCGGCCACCAGTACGGCGCCGTAGATCACCAGCAGGCCGTCGGTGCCACCACCCGCGGCCAGGCCGATCGCGATCATCGGGGAGACCGCCGTGAACGTCACGCCCTGCAGCAGCGGCAGCCGGACACCGACCTTCCAGAATCCGACCGACTGGATGATCGAGGCGATACCGCAGGTGAACAGGTCGGCGTTGATCAGGTGCACAAGTTGCTCGGTGCTGAGCCCGATCGAGTTCGCCAACAGGATCGGTACGATCACCGCGCCGGCGTAGAACGCCAGGACGTGCTGGGTGCCGTAAACGGCGAGCCGCCCGGGGGACAGCACTTCGTCGACGGGGTGACGGCCGGCGCGGCGGTTGGGTCGCGGGACTGCCTTCATCGGGCACCTTCCAAGGGGTCGCGGCGGATCTGACCTGCACGACAGCTTGGGCTTCGGCCGATGTCGACGGCTATCGATGAACCTCCGAAGTTCGGCCGCCGGATCGGGGCCAGGACTGGAGGATCATCCAAATTCGGTGGATCAGAGCGACTTCAGGGCCAGGAACACGTCGACCCGGTTCTCCAGCGTCGACAGATCGCGTCCGGTCAGTTGCTCTACGCGTTCGATGCGATAGCGAACGGTGTTGACGTGCAGGTGCAGCGACTCGGCCGTGCGTGACCACGAACCCGAGCAGGCGAGGAATTCCTGCAGCGTGGCGATCAGTTCGGCCTTGGTCCGGCGATCGTGGTCCAGCACCGGTCCGAGCACCCGCTGGGCATAGGTCCGCCGTACGTCGTCGGGCACGGTGGCGAGCAGCAGTACGTGCGAGGCCACCTCGTCAGACGTCACCACGGACACCGGCGTCGTACCGGCTCGGGCGGCTCGGTGGGCGAACCGGGCCTCTTCCAGCGCACCCGCCAACGCGTCGACAGTCGTCTCACCGCTGACGCCGATCGCGAGCCGTGCTCGGGCCAGACCAGGCGAGAGCCGGCCGAAAGATCGCCGCAGCATCCCGGGCAGATCGGGGGATGACGGCAACAATCCGACCAGCAGCCCGTCCCGGCCCGGCGCCACGATCGCGGGACCGACGGTCAGCGCGACATCCTCGAACACGCTGACGGCCACCTCGGTCGGCCGGTCCTCCGAAGCCGCCTGACCAGGGTGCGCCGGTATCAGTTCGGCGACGGCGACAACCATCGGCCGATCCGATTGCGCGCCCGCTTGCCGCAGCCGGGTTGTGACCTCGGCGAGCGGCCCGCCAGACTCCAGCAAGCCCAGGGCGTCCGCCACCAAAGGCCGTAACGCCAGGCGGCCCTCATCGCGCCGAACGCGATCCAGGGCAGCGATTGCGCACAATTCCTGCACCGCCTCAACGTGGTCGCGCGGCCACGAACTGTGATCACCGTCGACCACCAGCAGCCAGGCGGTCAGCCGGTTGCCCAGGCCCGATCCGACCGGGAAGACGCTGTACGACGACTCGCCCGCGTGGGCCACGGCGGGCGTGCGTTCGGCGGTGAGGAAGCGCCGGGTGAGCACGTCGAGAGTCGGGCCGTCCAGCTCCTTCGGCCCTGGCACGACGTGCCGGCCGGTGGACGTGATCACCCGGCAGTCGTGCCCGATGTCGCTCGCGATACCGGCGGCGAGTTCGTCCAGGCTGCGGCCGGAGGCGATTGCCGAAAGCAACTGACGCTGGCGGACCAGACTCGCCGACAAGCGTGCGCCCGTGTCGGCGGAACCCGCGGCCGCGACGTACTCGGTGACGTCCGCGAAGGCGACCTCCGTGGGCACCTCCACCAGGGTGACCTGGTGGCGACGGCACGCCTGCAGCAGGTCGTCCGGGATCGCGCCGAGCAAGGCCTTGCCCGCCAGGATCGTGGTGGCGCCCCGGCGGGCCACCGAGGCCACAAAGGTCTCACTGTCGGCGGCGCTGCGGCGCCAGACCAGCCCGGTGAGGACCAGTTCGCCGCCGTTGAGGTAGTTGCCCGGTTCCAGCAGATCGGTGGTGACAAGCCGGCCGATCGGGCGGTCGTACGCACCTTGGGCGGAATGCAGCAGCCGGAGTCCCAGCGCTGGCGCGTCGACCAATTCGCACAGCAGCACGACGCACCTCCTTTCAACAGCTCCTTGGAGGAACGTACAACGCTTGCGCGCTTGACGCCCTAGCTCAGGGCAACTTATCGTCCTTTCGCAGAACAGAAAAGAGTTTCCACGATACGGAATACAGGAGGTGCGATGAATGCCGAGCTCCGCTACACCGTGAACTGCTCGATCCTGTTCACCGAGTTGCCCCTACTGGAACGACCGGCCGCCGCCAAGGACGCGGGGTTCGAGGCCGTCGAGTTCTGGTGGCCGTTCGCCGAGGCGGTTCCCGCCGACGCCGAGCTCGACGCTTTCGTCAGCGCCATCAGCACGGCCGGCGTACGGCTCACCGGCCTCAACTTCTTCGCCGGAGACATGCCTGGCGGCGATCGAGGGCTGGTGTCGTGGCCGAAGCGATCCAGCGAGTTCCGCGCCAACATCGACGTCACGGTGGGCATCGGTGAACGGCTCGGTTGCCGCGCCTTCAACGCCCTTTACGGCAACCGGGAGGGCGGCCACTCCGCGAGCGAACAAGACGAGCTCGCGGTCGAGAACCTCAGCCTGGCCGCCACGGCCGCGGCCCGGATCGGCGCGACCGTTCTGCTGGAGCCGGTGAGTGGCGCCGAGCGCTATCCGCTCCGTACCGCCGCTGACGCGCTGTCCGTGATCGATCGGGTCCAGGCGGCGTGCGACGTACGGAACGTTGGGCTGCTGGCCGATCTCTACCACCTCGCGGTCAACGGTGACGACGTCGACCAGGTGATCGCGGTGCACGCCGACCGGATCGCCCACGTCCAGCTCGCCGACGCGCCCGGGCGCAACGAACCCGGTACCGGGTCACTTCCGCTGCAAGCCCAGCTGGCCGCGCTCGCGGCGCGGGGCTATTCCGGCTGGATCGGCCTGGAGTACAAGCCGTCCACCAGCACCCTCGACAGCTTCGGCTGGCTGCCGCGCGAACAACGCGGCCATGCCGGCTGATCAGTATTGGAGATTCAGACATGACGAGTATCGCATTTATCGGCCTTGGCATCATGGGCAGCCCGATGGCCGTGCATCTCGCGAACGCCGGACACCAGGTGGCCGGTTACAACCTGGACCCCGACCGGGCCAAGCCGCTGGCCGAGGCAGGAGGCCGGGTGGCGACCTCGATCGCCGACGCGGTCAAGGGCGCGGACGTGGTCTGCGTGATGGTGCCGGACTCACCTGATGTCGAGCTGGTGCTGGCCGGACCGGGCGGGGTGTTCCAGAACGCCCAGACCGACACCCTGATCATCGACTTCTCCAGCATCCGGCCCGACGTCACGGTTGAACTCGCGCGACAGGCCCGGGGGCACGGCTTCCGGATTCTCGACGCGCCGGTGTCCGGTGGCGAGGCCGGTGCGCAGAACGCGGCGCTGTCGATCATGGTCGGCGGCGAGACAGGCGACTTCGAGGTCGCCAAGCCGCTGTTCGACGCCGTCGGCAAGACCGTTGTGCACGTTGGCGCGAGCGGTTCGGGCCAGACGGTCAAAGCAGCGAACCAGCTCATCGTGGCGGCCAACATCCAGGCGTTGTCGGAGGCCCTGGTCTTCCTGGAGGCGTACGACGTCGACACCTTGGCCGCGCTCGAGGTGCTCGGTGGCGGACTGGCCGGTTCGGCGGTGCTGAACCAGAAGCAGGCGAACATGCTCTCGCGTTCGTTCGAGCCGGGCTTCCGGATCGACCTGCATCACAAGGACATGGGCATCGTCACCGCGGCCGCCCGCGAGGCCGGCGTCGTCGTACCGCTCGGAGTGCTGGTGGCTCAACTGGTCGCCTCGGCCCGTGCGAACGGCGACGGCGGCCTGGACCACTCCGCGCTGCTGCGTGGCGTGGAGCGTCTTTCCGGAAAGGCCCTGAGCTGATGGCACGTATGCGAGCGGTGGATGCGGCAGTCCTGATCCTGGCGAAGGAGGGCGCCACCCAAGCCTTCGGTCTACCCGGCGCCGCGATCAATCCCTTCTACAGCGCGATTCGCCGGCACGGCGGGATCAAGCACGTACTGGCTCGCCACGTCGAGGCCGCCTCGCACATGGCCGAGGGCTATACCCGTGCCAAGGCGGGCAACATCGGCGTCTGCATCGGTACGTCGGGCCCGGCTGGTACCGACATGATCACCGGGTTGTACTCGGCTTCGGCCGACTCGATCCCGATCCTGTGCATCACCGGCCAGGCGCCGGTGGCGAAGTTGCAGAAGGAGGACTTCCAAGCGGTCGATATCGCCTCGATCGCGCAGCCCGTGACCAAGTGGGCCGTCACGGTGATGGAAGCGGCCCAGGTCCCGGGCACGTTCCAGAAGGCCTTCCAGCTGATGCGCGAAGGCCGCCCGGGTCCGGTGCTCGTCGACCTTCCGGTGGACGTCCAGCTGGCCGAAATCGACTTCGACATCGAGACGTACGAGCCGCTGCCGGTAGCACGTCCGGCGGCGACCCACGCCCAGGCGGAGAAGGTGCTGGCGCTGCTCAACGACGCGGAGCGCCCGCTGATCGTCGCGGGTGGTGGCGTGGTCAATGCCGATGCCGCGGATCTGCTGGTTGAGTTCGCCGAACTGGTCGGAGTGCCGGTCGTGCCGACTCTGATGGGCTGGGGCTCCATTCCGGACGATCACCGGCTGACCGCTGGCATGGTCGGCTTGCAGACTTCGCACCGCTACGGCAACGCCACCCTGCTGGCTTCGGATTTCGTGCTCGGGATCGGCAACCGCTGGGCCAATCGGCACACCGGCTCCATCGCGACGTACACCCAGGGACGCAAGATCGTGCACGTCGACATCGAGCCGACCCAGATCGGCCGGGTGCTCGCGCCGGACTACAGCATCGTCTCCGACGCCAGAGCCGCGCTCGAGGTCTTCGTCGAGGTGGCGAAGCAATGGGCGGCCGAGGGCAAGCTGGCGGACCGATCAGCCTGGGCCGACGACTGCCGTCAGCGCAAGACGACCCTGCAGCGCAAGACGCACTTCGACGCGGTGCCGATCAAGCCGCAACGCGTCTACGAGGAGATGAACCGCGCCTTCGGACCGGACACCCGCTACGTCAGCACGATCGGGTTGTCGCAGATCCAGGCGGCGCAGCTGCTGCACGTCTACCGGCCACGGCACTGGATCAACGCCGGCCAGGCGGGTCCACTCGGCTGGACGCTACCCGCCGCGCTCGGTGTCGCCACGGCCGATCCGGACTCCACGGTGGTCGCGTTGTCCGGCGACTACGACTTCCAGTTCCTGATCGAGGAGTTGGCGGTCGGCGCGCAGTTCAACATTCCCTACCTCCACGTGGTCGTGAACAACTCCTACCTGGGCCTGATCCGCCAAGCGCAGCGCGGACTGGAAATGGACTACTGCGTCCAGCTCTCGTTCGAGAACATCAACAGCCCCGAAGTGAACGGGTACGGCGTCGACCACCTGAAGGTTGCCGAAGGCCTCGGTTGCAAGGCGCTACGGGTGTTCCAGCCCGACGAGATCCTGCCCGCGCTGGAAAAGGCGAAGAAGTTGATGGCCGAGTTCCAGGTGCCCGTCGTGGTCGAGGTGATCCTGGAGCGGGTGACAAACGTGTCGATGGGCACCGAGATCGACGCCGTGGTCGAGTTCGAGGAACTGGCCGAGCGACCCGAGGAAGCTCCGACCGCGCTTGCGCCGCTCGGCTGACGGCATGGCGAAGGTGATTGTGGCCTCCGACAAGTTCAAGGGCACGCTCAGCGGCGAAGAGGTCGCCGCGGCGGTCAGTGCCGGCGTACGGCGAGGTCGCTCCGAGATAGCGGTCGAATCCGTACCAGTGGCCGACGGCGGCGAGGGAACTCTCGCCGCCGCGGTGGCGGCCGGGTTCGAGCTGGTTGCCGTGACAGCCACTGGTCCAACCGGTGAGCTGGTCCACAGCGGCTACGCCCGGCGCGGTCACACCGCTGTCGTCGAGCTGGCAGATGTGTCCGGACTGAGCCGCCTGCCCGGCGGTAAGCCTGCGCCGATGACCGCGACCTCCCGCGGTACAGGCGAGGTCGTGGCCGCGGCAATCGACAGCGGCTGTACTCGGGTGATCCTCGGTATCGGCGGCAGCGCCTGTACCGACGGAGGCGCCGGCCTGGTCCGTGCACTCGGGGCCCGGCTGACCTCTGCGGCCGGTACGGACGTCGCCGAGGGTGGTGCCTTCTTGACTTCGGCGGTATCGCTCGACCTGACCGCCCTCGCGGAACTCCTGGATGAGGTGTCGATCGTTGTCGCCTGCGACGTGGACAACCCGCTCACCGGACTAGCCGGGGCTGCAGCGACGTACGGCGCTCAGAAGGGGGCTGACCCGGTTCAGGTCGACGTGCTCGACGCCGCTCTTGCCCATTGGGCGGATCTCGTCGCCCGGGTGGTTGGCGACGACCAGCGCGAGGCGCCCGGTGCCGGTGCTGCCGGGGGAGTGGGGTTCGCGGCGATGGCGTTGCTGGGCGCGGAACTGCGGCCGGGCATCGAACTCGTACTCGATCTGGTCGGCTTCCACGAACGACTCGCGGGCGCGGATCTTGTCGTTACGGGCGAAGGCTCGCTCGACGAACAGACCTTGCACGGTAAGGCGGTCGCAGGTGTGGCCGCGGCCGCCCGGGCGGCGGGAGTTCCGGTGGTCGCCGTCTGCGGTACGAACCGCCTCGGAGTCGCCCAACTGAGCCAGGCCGGTATCGCCGCGGCGTACGCGCTGACCAGCCTGGAGCCCGACGTACGGCGGTGTATCGCGGACCCGGTTCCGTTGCTGCGGCGGCTCGGTGAGCGAATCGCCGCCGATCAGCTCGGGGGAGATCTACGATGAGCACAACCGAGAGGGGCGTCGCATGACCTCGCTGGATCTGGTCATCCGGTCCCGCCGGGCTATCGGTCCCGCGGGCGAGATACCGCTTGCCCTCGGCATCAAAGGCGGCCGGATCGCTGCGATCGTGCCCTACGATTCGCCGTTGGCCGCCGCGGACCAGATCGACCTGGCCGACGACGAGGTGCTGATGCCCGGCGTCGTGGATTCCCACGTGCACGTCAACGATCCGGGCCGAACCGACTGGGAGGGTTTCACCAGCGCGACCCGGGCGGCCGCGGCCGGGGGAGTCACCACGATCATCGATATGCCGCTCAACAGCATTCCCCCGACGTGCGACGTACCAGCGCTCAAGCTGAAGCGCGAGACGGCCGAGCCGCAGGCGTACGTCGAGGTCGGGTTCTGGGGTGGGGCGATTCCCGGCAACGTCGGCCAGTTGCGGCCGCTGCACGACGCGGGCGTTTTCGGCTTCAAGTGCTTCCTGCTGCACTCCGGCGCCGACGAGTTCCCGCCGCTTGACCCGGCACAGCTCGAACTGGCGATGCGGGAGATCAGCTCGTTCGACGGACTACTGATCGTGCATGCCGAGGACGCCCACTGCATCGAGAACGCACCGCCAGTGCACGGCCGGAGCTATCTGAGCTTCTTGGGATCCCGGCCGCGCGAAGCCGAGCACGCCGCTGTGGCGCTGGTGATCGACCTCGCGCGTCGCACCGGCTGTCGGGTCCATATCCTGCACGTGTCCAGCGCCGACGTTCTGCCGGTGATCGCGACGGCCCGTCGCGACGGCGTGCGAATTACCGCGGAGACCTGTCCGCATTACCTCACCTTCAGCGCCGAGGAGATTCCCGACGGCGCCACGCAGTACAAATGCTGTCCGCCAATCCGCGAGGCCGGGAACCGGGACCTGCTCTGGCAAGGCCTGCGGGACGGGACGATCGACCTGGTCGTGTCGGATCACTCGCCCTCGACGATCGAACTCAAACACCTGTTGTCGGGCGACTTCGGCTTGGCCTGGGGTGGCATCGCTTCGCTCCAGCTCGGCCTGCCGGCGGTTTGGACGCAGGCCCGAAAGCGTGGTTTCGGCCTGGCCGACGTCGCCCGCTGGATGTGCGAGGCTCCCGCGGCCCAAGCGTCGCTGCCGCACAAGGGAAGGCTCGAGCTCGGGTACGACGCGGACTTCAGCGTCCTCGCGCCCGACGAGACCTTCGTCGTGGACGCGAACACCCTCCACCACAAGAACGCCCTCACGCCGTACGCCGGACGAACGCTCGCCGGCGTGGTTCGCAGTACCTGGCTACGCGGCAAGCCCATCGACATTTCCGCCGGCCCTCGCGGCCGGTTACTGATCCGAGGAGACCAACGATGAACCAGCCGCGCTACTACGCCCCCAAGGGTGGACTGCCCGCGCAGACCGAGCTGACCACCGATCGGGCCGTCTTCACCGAGGCGTACGCCGTGCTGCCGCGCGGCACCATGCGGGACATCGTGACCAGCCTGCTGCCGTTCTGGGACAACACCCGGCTGTGGGTGATCGCCCGGCCGCTGTCGGGATTCGCCGAAACGTTCTCGCAGTACATCGTCGAGGTCGGACCGGGCGGCGGCAGCGACAAGCCGGAGACCGAACCCGGCGCCGAGGCCGTGCTCTTTGTTGTCGAAGGCAACCTCGTACTCACGATCGACGGTGAGAAGCACGAGCTCGCACCGGGTGGCTACGCCTTCTTGCCCCCGGCAACCGTCTGGACGCTGCGCAATACCAGCGACCAGGCGGCCACCTTCCACTTCATTCGCAAGGCCTACGAGCCGGTGGAGGGCATCGACGCGCCCGAGGCCTTCGTGACCAACGAGGCCGAGGTGGAAGGCTTCGAGATGCCGGGCACCGAAGGCCGGTGGAAGACCCAGCGGTTCGCGGATCCGCTCGACGTACGCCATGACATGCACGTCAACATCGTCACCTTCGAACCGGGCGGCGTGATCCCGTTCCCGGAGACTCACGTGATGGAGCACGGGATCTACGTGCTCGAAGGCAAGGCGGTCTACCTGCTCAACAAGGACTGGGTCGAGGTCCAGGAGGGCGACTTCCTCTGGCTCCGCGCCTTCTGCCCCCAGGCCTGCTACGCCGGCGGACCCAGCCGCTTCCGCTACCTGATCTACAAAGACGTCAACCGTCACGCCAAACTGTCCCGCCGATTCGGCTGAGCCTCGCCTCTTGCTGTTCACGAGTGGTCGCGTCTGCCCGACATCGGTGATCACCGTCCCCTGAGCCTTCGGATTGTCAGATCAGTCCAGATTTGCCGTCGCGCCATCGCGCCGTCGCGCCATCTTGCCGTTGTGCCGTTGTGCCGTCGTGCTGCCGGTCGGCCGGGTCCGTTGGTGGGTGGCGCCGTTGGTGGGTGGTGCGGGTGGATTCTTTCCCACGGTCGGACTCGGAATGCGGTGGTTGAGGCCGGGCGGTAGTGGCTTTGGCGCGGCGTCGTGCGCGTGGCCAGCCATCGCGCCGGTGGGTTACCACCCCGGATTCCCGGGTGGTAACCCACCTCGCCCGTGGCCAGCCATCCTCACGCCGGCTCAACCGGCCGTCTCATCGGTGGATCCGAACTGGGACCAGACTCGCGCGGTACGGATCGACTCGATGGCTACTGGACGAGTAGGCCGGCGATGAGGAGCGCGACGGGTGGATCAGCAGCCGGTGACGGTGTAGGTCTGGCCGCGGAAGACCGCGTTGCCGGGTACGCCGCAGATGACCGGGTTGCGGTTGAAGCCGGACATGAAGCCACCGGAGGTGATCGGGCTCGCCGGGTTGTAGGGCACGGAGACCTCGAAGTGCAGGTGGTCGCCGTCCGCCTGGCCGACGTCGCCTTCCAAGCCGAGCACGGTGCCCGCGGCGACGAAGTCCCCGACCTTGTGGCCACGGCTGGTCACGGAACCGGTCTGCACGTGGCTGTACTTGCTCCACTCACCGTCCGGGTGCTCGAGCCAGACGTAGTTGTTGTCACTGGTCGGCTCGGCGTTGGTGTCCACGATGTACCGGATCACGCCACCCCGGGCGGCCGCGATCTCGTAGTCCGGGCCGGCCTCGACGCCCGACATGTCGAGCCGTCCGAGCGGGCTGTGCGCGAGCGCGTCGTTCGTGACCTTCACCTTGGTACCGGTCTTGTAGCCGATCCGGTATTCGCCGCTGGACATCGACGGTCCACCGAACCGGTCGTGGGCCTGCGCGACACCGTAGATGCCGGGACTGTCCTGGGTCCAGACCTGGTCGTTCGTGGTGGAGAGAAAGCCCGAGGTGCCGTACAGCACGTTGACCGCGCCGCCACTCGTTCGGGTGTTGACCTCTTCACCGGGCGCACCGGCGGCGAGATCGGCGCGGCCGTTGCCGTCGAAGTCACCGGTGGCCAGCGCGTACCCGAGGTAGTCGCCCGCTTCGGTGGCGCCCTCCACGTTGTTCACGCCCTGGCTGATCCGCTGGTTCACGTTCGGGTTGAGCCCGTTCGGGCTGCCGTACAGCACGGTCAACCGGCCGGCCGCGACCTTGCCGTCGACAACGATGCCGGGGGCACCGATCGCGAGGTCGTCGCCCGCCTGGCCGTTGAAGTTGCCCGCGGCAACCGCGGTGCCGAGCTGGTCGCCGGAGGACGCCGCACCGCCGTCCAGCATGCCGGCCCGGGTGAAGATCTGGCTCCAGTTGGCCTGCAGGCCGTTGACCGTGCCGTAGGTGACGTTGACCGCGCCGGCGTCGCGGGTATCGCCGTCGTTCTCACCCGGTACGCCGACGGCGAGGTCGTCGCGCCCGTCGTTGTTGAAGTCGCCCGCGGCGACCGACTGGCCGTACAGATCGTTCTGCTCCCAGATGCCAGGTACGCCGGGGGTGGCCTGGTTCAGGATCTGGTTGCCGGCGGCAGCGAGGCCAGTGGCTGAGCCGAAGATGATGTTCACGGTGCCGGCGTCGCCCTGGTCGGAGATCGCCTCACCGGGCGAACCGACAACCAGGTCGGCCCGGCCGTCACCGTTGAAGTCGCCGGTGGTGAGCGCGCTGCCGAAGTTGTCGCCGGCCTCCAGGTCGCCGATGATGCCGGGGGAGCCCTGGTGCCAGTTCTGGCTTCCGGTGGTCGACAGACCGGCGCGTCCACCGCGCAGCACGATCACGTTGCCGGCCTGGTTGGCGCCGTCGACGTTCTCCCTGGGTGCGCCGATGGCCAGGTCGTCGCGGCCGTCGTTGTCGAAGTCGCCCGCGGCGAGCGCGGTGCCGAACTCGTCGGTCCGCTCGGCCACGTCCGGCATGCCCGCGGTGGATTGGGTGAAGACCTGGTTGCCGGTGGTGGCGAGGCCGATCGACGAACCGTAGAAGATGTTGACCGCGCCGGCGTCGTACACGTCACCGGTGGCGAGTTCAACGCTTTCGTGCGGTACGCCGACCGCGAGGTCGCCGAACCCGTCGTTGTTGAAGTCACCGCAGGCGCTGGCATGGCCGAAGGCGTCCCCGCGCTCCGCCACTCCGGCGATGCCGGGGTTGTCCTGGTTGATCAGCACGTTGTTCGTCGCGGAGACGCCCGAGGCCGAGCCGTACAGCACGTTGACCGAGCCCGCGCTGTCGAGATTGCCGACGCTTTCGCCCGGCGCTCCCACCGCCAGATCGGAACGACCGTCGTCGTTGAAGTCGCAGGACGGACCCGCGATCGCGTTGGCCGACGAAAGGTACGGCTGACCGAGTACGGCGGCCGCGATGAAGGCCGCGGCGGTGAGTCTGGCGGTGGTTCGTTTCATCTCAGACAGCTCCATTCAAGAACAGTGGATCAAGGGCTTTTCGGAAGTGGTGGAAGCGCTTGAAACGACTCTGCTGGAGCCGCGCCCTGAGGGCATGAGGGTCACCCCCTCAATCCCCGGCCTGGGGGTGTGGGGGTGCCACGGCCCCGACGCCTGGTCCGGCCGGGCGGCGGGACCTCCGGTTGTGTTGGGAGCGGCGTTTTGTCGGTGCGGGCGGGTAGCGTTCTCGTCGTGAACGATGGGGAACGCATTCAGGAACTTGCCGACCAGATCGTGCTGCTGCGCGACGCCTACTACCGCGGTGCGCCCGCGGTGGCCGACGCGGAGTATGACGCGATCGAGGACGAACTGCGGGCGTTGATCGAGGCGAATCCGGAGCTGGCGCCGGATCCGAACCCGCTGGATCAGGTCGGCGCGCCCGCGGTGCTGCATGCCCCGGTCCGGCATTCCCGGCCGATGCTGTCGCTGGAGAAGGCGACCCGCCCGGAACAGGTCGAGGCCTTCTTCAACCGCTTCCCCGGCCGATCCGTGGTGGTGATGCCGAAGCTGGACGGTTTGTCGCTCGCCCTGGTGTACGAGAACGGTCAACTGGCCCGGGCGATCACCCGCGGTGACGGCACGACCGGTGACGATGTGACCCCGCTGGTTCGGGCGCTCGCCGACGGCGTACCGGCCAAGATCGACGCGCCGGGGCGGGTCGAGGTTCGCGGTGAGGCGGTCATGCTGCGGTCCACGTTCGCGGCCTACAACACCAACCACCCGGACAAACCGTTGATCAACCCGCGCAACGCGGCCGCTGGTACGTTGCGGGCGAAGGATCCGGCCACGGTGTCCGAGCGGCGCCTGCAGTTCCTGGCGTTCGACCTGCACACCGATCCCGACAGCACCGACTCCGACCTGGACCGGGCGCTGCGCACGCTCGGGTTTGCCGTGGCCGAGATGCGGCACTGCGATGACGCGGCCGCGGCACAGGCCGTGATCAGCACGATCGAGCAGCAGCGCAACGAGCTGGACTACGACCTCGACGGCGCCGTACTACGCCTGGCCGACCGTGGCGCCTTCGCGGCCGCGGGGACTCGGTCGAGCTCACCGCGCGGCGCTCTGGCGTACAAGTTCGCCGCCGAGGAGAAGACCACCGTGCTGGCCGACGTCGTCTGGGATGTCGGCAAGACCGGCAAGATCGCTCCGGTCGCCTGGCTCGAGCCGGTGTTCGTCGGTGGTACGACGGTCACGCGCGCCACCTTGGCCAACCAGGAGGTGATCCGGGCCCGCGGTATCAAGATCGGCGACACGGTTCTCGTGCGCCGGGCCGGTGACGTGATTCCGTTTGTCGCCGGCGTGCTCGACGCCTCCCGGCGAACCGGCGCGGAGCGGGACATCGTGCCGCCCACCAACTGCCCGTCGTGTGAGCAGCCGTTGACCGAGCAGGGCAACAGCCGCGAGCTGTTCTGCACGAACGTGTCCTGCCCGGCGCAGACCGTGCGCCGGTTGATCCACTGGGCCTCACGGGCCGCGGCCGACATCGACGCGATCGGTGGCGTGTGGATCGAGCGGCTGGCCGAGGCAGGCATTCTCGAACACCCGTCGGACTTCTACCACCTGACCAAAGAGCGGCTGCTGGAGTTCGACCGCATTGGCGAGGTCTCGGCCGCGCGGATGATCGAGTCGATCGACGCCAGCCGCCAGGTCGGTCTGCGCCGCGCCTTGATCGGTCTGGCCATCCCGATGGCATCGGAAGGTACCGCGGCCCGGCTCTGCCGTGCGGGGTTCGGCTCCCTGGAGGAGGTCGTCGCGGCGGGGGAGGAGGGCCTTGTCGCCGTGGACGACATCGGGCCGAAGGTGGCGGCGTCCCTCGTCGAGCACCTGAATCGCCTTCAGCCTGAGCTCCAACGCCTGCGCGAGGCCGGCGTCTCACTCGACGTCCGCGAGGAGGACCTGCCACCGGTTGTCGCCGCGGGTGCACCGCTCGCCGGGAAGACCGTGGTGGTCACCGGGGCCATCAGCGATCCACGTTCTGGCGAGAAGGTGCCGCGGCCGGCCTTCCAGCGCTTGTGCGAGAAGGCCGGCGCGACGATCGCCTCGTCGGTGTCCGCGAGCACGGACTACCTGATCACCGGTGCTGACGTGGGCGCCTCGAAGCTCACCAAAGCCGAGAAGCTGGAGGTCGAGGTCGTGGACCAGGGCGAGATCTGGTCCCAGCTCTTTGCCGCCGGCATCACCCTCTGACCGAAGGCGGGCGCCCCGCGCCCGCCGTTCAGAGGACGGAACCGCCGAGATCGGCGAGGGCGGCCGCGCGGTGGTGGTCGACCTTGCCGTCCGCGACCACCACGGCGTACCGGTTGGTCATCACCTCGCCGCTGCCGAACCGGACTTCCTCGCTGAAGAACGGCGCCGGGCCGAGGCAGCCGAACGGCTCGGAGCGGGCGAACCACTGCGGCGGGTGCTGTGCGTTGCTCGGCGCGTCCACCATCACGATCGAGGACGAGCCTTCGAGTTCGTCGTGCTTGCCGGTGAAGGCCATCCACGGCGCGTGCCGCCCGCGCAGCGTTTCGCCGGTCGCACCGTCCGGCCCGAGCACCGTACCGCCGGTGAACGAGCGCGGCCCGCGCCAGAACAGGCCGCCGTACCCCGCGTCGGGACGACCTTCGGTGGTGGGCGAACCGATCTGAATGTCCGAGCCGCTGACGTTTGTCATCGAGGTCTCGAACGTCAGGATCCAGGCGTCGCTTCCGGGCTCGACCCGTGCGGTGAGACGGCGGGCCTCCGTGACCACGTGGGTGCCGTCGCTGCGATACCAGTCGAGGTCGTGGGCGTACCCGAACACGCCGTCCGTCACGTCAATCTCGTTGGTACGGCGATGCCGGGTCGCGCCGTTGTTGTCGAGCGATACGTAACCACGATCGGCCCGGAAGCTGGGACCGCCCCAGAAGTTGTCGGCACCGAAGTGCGGCAACGACCAGGCGATCCCGACGTGCCACAGATGATCGTGCGGCCGGTAGATGCTGATGAGCCGGCCGCCGAGAGTCCGTAGCGGGTGGATGAACGGCCGCGGTGATTCGTACTGGTTGGCGGTGGATTGATAGACGTACGTGAACAGCTCGGTGTCCGCGCTCGAAACCGACACGCTGGCCGTTTCGTCGTCGCGATAGCTGAGGTCGCTCATGCGCTGGTCTTCCCTTCGTTCCAGGGTTCCGCGAAGCCGTCCATGCGTTCCTCGAACACACCGCCCTGCTGGATCTCCGTACGCGCGACCGATTGCTTGGTGATCGCGGATTGGTAGATCGCGGCAACCAGTTCCATCGTCACGAGTGCATCGGTGAGACCGACCGGCGGCGGCGTTCCCTCGGCGCGCGCTCGCAGCCAGACCTCGTACTGCGACTGATGACTGCTCCGTTCGCCATCGGCCGCCGTCCACGTCAAGTCGTCCGCGCCAGGCGCCGGGGTAAACCGCCAGTCGGCACCGGTGTAGCCGTAGAGGTGGTCGAGTTCGACCGTCGCCAGCTCATAGTCGAGCCGCAGGTAGGACGCCTCTCGCGGCGAGATCAGCGAGTTCGTGATCGTCGCGACCGCGCCAGACTCGAATCGCACGATCGCGCACGACACGTCTTCCGTGGCGGTCCGCCGCGCGAGCTTTCCGGCGTACGCCGTCACTTCGGTCCACGGTCCCCACAGGTCGAGCAGCAGATCGAACTGGTGGATGCCGTGGCCCATCGTCGGGCCGCCGCCTTCGACGTCCCACTTGCCGCGCCACGGTACGTCGAAGTACGGCTGGTCACGGAACCACAACGTGTTGCACACACCCACCAACGGACGGCCGAGCGATCCATTCGCGTGCAGCCTTCGCAACTGCTCCGCGCCCGGGCCGAACCGGTGCTGGAAGATGCAGCTCACCGTGCCCGTCGAACGTTCTTCGGCCTCGGCCAACTCGTGCAGCTGCCGCAGTGACAACGTGGGTGGCTTCTCGATCACCACGTTGACACCGGCCTCGAGCGCCTCGATGGCGAGCGGCCCGTGGCTGGCGGGCGGCGTACAGATGACCACCGTGTCCACGTCACCCTCGGCGAGAGCCTCTTGTAGCGAGGAGGCGGTCCGGCTCACCGGCCAGCGTTCCGCGAAGGCCTTGGCCCGGTCCGGGGCGAGGTCGATCCCGGCCACCAGCCGGACCTGGTCCGGGAAGGCCGACAACGCGTTGGCGTGCGCGTTCGCGATCCCGCCGGTGCCGACGATCGCGACGCCGTACGGCGCCACCGGGGTGCTCGCCGTGGACGGGTCGGCGGAGGTTGTGGAGTGCATACAAGCTCTCTTCTCTGGAGCGGGAGATCTCTGGAGCGGTTGGCCTACTTCGAGACGGAGGACTTCATCTCCCGGATCGCGCCCTCGGCGGCCGCCTCCGGTGTGGCTCGGCCGAACAGCACGTCGGCGCCCTTCCGGGTGAGGATGTCCGTGATCGCGCTGCCGCCGACGGGCGTGACCGGAGGGGGCGGGGCCGCGCGCTCGGCCACGGTGTTGAGGAACTGCAGGGCCTGCTGGTCGGTCGTGGTGAGCTTGCTGGTGATTGCCGCACGCAACTTCGTGTTGGCCGGTACGCCGCGCTCGGTCAGCAGCAGGTCCGCGGCCTTCGGCGAATTCGCCAGGAAATCAAGGAACTTCGCGGCCTCCGCGGGGTGCTTGCTGCGTGACGACACCGACCAGTACATCGACGGCTTGAGGTAGGAACCCGCGTAGTTGCTCTGCGCCTGCCCGGGCGCGCGCAGCAGTTTGAGGCCGCTCTTGCTGACCTTTTCGTACGCCGTCAGCTGGGTGTTGAACATCATGCCGATGGCCATCTTGTTCGTCGCCAGCGCGCTCTGCTCGATCCCCAGCGTTGTCGCTTCCTCCTGCGCCGACGGCGACGGGGTGACACCGGCCTTCGTCAGGTCCGAGTTGAGCTGCCACCAAGAGGCGAGGGTCTCCGGCTTGACGACGATCTCGCCCTTGTCGTTGAACAACTGGTCACCGTGCTGCCGCGCCCACAGATGCGCCTCGGTATCACCCGAGGCCAGCTGCGTGCCGACGACACCGTCCTTGCGGCCTTTGTCCGCGAGCCGCTTCGCCGTCGCCGTGAAGTCGTCCCAGCTCCAGGTCGCGTCGTTCGGCAGCGGTTCGCCGTACTTCTTGAACAACACCGGGTTCGCGACAAACGAGAAGACGGCCGCGCCGACGGGCAGACCCACCAGTTTGTCCTCCACCTTGCCGGCGGCCAGGAGCTTGGCGTCGTAGTCGGCGGTATCGACCTCCTGCTTGCCCAGGTCGAGCAGCGCGCCGCGTCCGCCGTACTCGGCGATGTACTTCTCGTCCATCTGAATGATGTCGGGGGAGTCGTTGGCCGCGGTCTGGGTGGCGAGCTTGTCCCAGTAGCCACTCCACTCGCCGAACTCGCCCTTGACCTTGATGTTCGGGTTCTCGGCTTCGAAGGCGGCGATCACCTTCTGCGTGAGCTGGTGCCGGACATCCGAACCCCACCAGGTGAAGCGCAGCGTGACCTGGCCGCCGGCTTCGTCCGCGGGGTCGTTCGAACCGCAGGCGGCCAGCGGCAGGACGAGGGCGAGCGCCGCCACTCCGACTGCCGCGAGACGCCCGATCGAGGGTGGTCGGTTCATGGCTGGATCCCTTCGTGCCGACGGCGTGGTCGCCGTACAGGGTATGCGCTTTCCCGAGTGGTTCGGCTCAAATTAGTGATCGATCACTTTCGTGTCAACAGCGAGTGGACCGGCACTTTCCGACGTACGATTCGGGCACGATCACGGTGCTGTGGAGGAGGCGGTTGTGGCCCAGGTGGATCCGCCGCGGCGGGCGACCATCCATCAGGTGGCGCAGTTGGCCGGGGTCTCCCACCAGACCGTCTCGCGCTACCTGCGCGACGACGGCGGGATGAAGCCGGCGACCCGGCTGCGGATCGACTCCGCGGTCAAGGCGCTCGACTACCGGCCGAACCTGGTGGCGCGGTCGATGCGGACCAGGCGGACGAACCGGCTCGCCATCGTGTTGCCCTCGACGCTCTACTTCCCGCACCGGCTCGTGCTCGCCGCGTCCGCCACCGCGCACGAGGCCGGCTACCAGCTGGACATCGTCAGCGCCGAAGGTGGCGCCGAGCAACGCGTGCGCCGGATCACCGACCTGGCCGATTCGGGTCAGGTCGACGGCATCCTGTCGCTGGCGCCGGTCGACGTACCGGCCGGTGGGCGCATTCCCGTGCTGATCAGCGGCACGTACGACGAACAGATGCACGGGCTCGGCGAACTGGCCGACGGCTCGGCGGTGAGCGAGATCATCGACCACCTCGCCGGGCTAGGCCATCGCACGTTCTTCCACCTCGCCGGTCCGCAGTCGTTCACCTCGGCCCGCAACCGCAAGGTCGTCTACCTGGAAACGATCGCGCGCCTCGGCCTCCGGTCGTACGGCGTCACCGAGACGGACTGGTCCGCGCAATCGGCGTACGACGTGATCACCGGTCTACCCGCCGATTGCGGTGTGACCGCGGTGGTCGCGGCGAACGACGTACTCGCGATGGGCGCCATCCGTGGCGCGTTCTCGCGCGGCTGGCGCGTTCCAGACGACCTCAGCGTGTTCGGCTGGGACGATGACGAGGTCGGCCGCTTCGCGACGCCATCGCTGTCCACGGTGGTCGTCGACCGCGAGGCCCAGGGCCGGGACGCCATCCTCCACCTGATCGCCGCCGTCCGCGGTGAACCTGCGCCACCCCCGTCCCCGGGACCGCTCAACCAGGTCGTCGTCCGCGAATCCATCGCCCCGCCTCCTCCTGCTGCGCGCTAGCCCTGGATCGGCCCTTCGCGCAGCACCCCTCGTACCTCGTCCAAAGACGTCCCGGGCGAGAACTCGGCCAGCCACCAGGTCGCACCCGCCTTCGCGTAAGGCGCTGGATCCGTGCCGGCCGGAAGCGGGATGGCGATGTCGTACGGCGCTGCCGGGTCCTGGCGGAGTCCGGCGATGGTCGCAACGGCTTCGGCCAGTTGGTCCGGGTGTTCGAGATTGACGGGGAAGAACCCGTCACACCGAGCAGCCCGGCGCAGGGGTTTGACCTTGCCGGGGAATCCCGCCACCCACACCGGTACGCCTGGTTCCTGAACCGGCCGGGGGAGGAACGGCATCCCGTCGACGATGTAGTGCTCGCCCCGGTGGCGTACTGGTTCACCGGACCAGGCGGCGTTGAGGATCTCCAGGGATTCGTCGAGCATCTGGCCGCGCAGCCGATCGTCGAGTTGTTCGCCGGTGCTGGAGAACTCCTGGCCGAATCGGTCGCTGCCGATACCGACTCCCAGGGTGAGACGCCCCTCGCTGAGGCGGTCCAGCGTGGCGGTCTCGCGGGCGACTTTGGCCGGTCGGCGGCGGGGGAGCGGAGTCACCATCGGTCCGAATCGCAGCCGCTCGGTCGCGGTGGCGATCGCGGTCAGCGTGATCCACGGGTCGGCCACCTGCCGTACCGGCTCTCGCCAGTGCACGTGGTCCCACACGAAGACCGCGTGCCAACCGGCCTCCTCCGCCTCGGCGGCCAGCCGCGCGACAATCGCGGCATCGGCAAGTTCGTCGAACAGCGGCAACCACAGCGCCGAGCGAAGCCCGCTCATCCCTGCTTGCCCGAGGTGTGAGCGATCAGCAGAACCGGCAGCGCGGCCGGATCGTTCGGATCGCCGCAGGATTCGACGCGGAGATCGACTCCGTTGATTCGGGAAACTCGGTCGCCGTTGCTCAGCTCGGTGGTCATGGCTATCAGGCTAGGGACGCAACCCAATCGTGGAAAGCCTCCCGCGGCGGCCCACTCGTCCGTGGGACCATCGGCACGTGCACATCGGCGTACTGCGGCTAGGAGCGGTTGCCCTGCTCGTCGCCCTCATCGGTGTCGTGATCGCACTGGACACGGCGGATCAGCGCAACTTCGCACAGAAGATGCTGGCGGCCGGCGTTCCCGCCACGGCGACGGAGGTCGTGCTGAAGGTCTCCGACGGCAAGGGTGGCAAATACGTCGACGCTGTCAGGGTGACCATCCCGACTTCGGACGGACAATCCAGGCAAGCCGAATTGGCCTTCAGCCTGGCCGAACCAGAGGGCGCCGAGCCGGGACGCCGGACTCCGGCGGCCGGCAGTCGCTACGCCGCGCCGCTGGCGGTGTTGTACGACCCGAGTGCGCCCAGCGAATTGATCGCCACGGTCGACGCCCGGTCCTTCGCCACAGCTGACGAGCCGATCTGGATCGGCAAAAGCATGGCTTTGATCGGCTTCTCCGTGGTCCTTGGATGTCTGATTCACGTGGTCATAGCCGCGCGGCGGCGAGGGCACCGTTGGTCCTGGTGGGGCCCTTCGCCGCCGCGGCGACATTAGGTTGGTGTCCGACTCAGGACACTAGCCCAGGCGGACGTCCATCACCCGGATCGGTGAGGGCGTGGTGCCGGACGAGCGTTGCTGGTACTGGAACGAGAGGACGCCGTCCACGGCCATCCGCGATGCGTCGACGTTCACCTCGCCGAACGCGTTCATCGACGGCCGGTCGAACACCAGGGTCCAGTCGGTCCAGCCGGTGGCCTTGCTCGCCGACACGATCCGGCCTCGCGGCATCACCAGATAGGCGTTGTCGTTGCGATCGAAGACAAGCTTCGTACGCTGCGTGCTTCCCGGCGGAACGGGGACCTCGCGCTTGGTCCAGGTTCCGTTCGAGTTGCGTACGACGTGGAACGTGCGGCCGTTCTGCGTGCGTTGCTGCGCATAGTTGGTGACGCACTGCGTGAACCGACCGGGCACGTAGCTGATCACCACGTGCGGTGCGCCGGTGGAGTCCGCCGCTTGCCCTTCCTGGTTCATCAGGCCGTGGTTCGGAGCGAGCCGATCCGCGATCAGGCCAGGAGAGTTGATCGAAACGCGGGTGCCGCCGGTGGTGCCCACGACGGAGCCGGCGCTATTGCGCCAGGTCCGGCCCCGGTCGTCGCTGTAGACGTAGCCGGTGTCGTGGTTGGTCAGGCCGCCGGAGCTGCAGGAGACCCGGCTGTTGCCCTCCCGCCAGGTGAACGCGGCGTGCAGGCGTCCGCGCCCGTCGTAGGTAAGACCGTGCAGGTACATGTTCCGCGTCGAGGACACAACACCGTTCGGCCCGGTGTAGTTCCCGGTCGCGGAGGACCAAACGCCGAGCTTGCGCCAACTACCGTTGGTGTACTCGGCCAGTTCGTTCACTCCGTTGCCGGACCCGCCCGTGCGGTAGCTGAACTGCAGCGCGCCCTCGGGCGTCACTACGAACTGCGGGTAGGTCATGTTGCCGAGGTCGACACCGCCGAGACTCCTTTGCACCGCGCCGAACACCGACGCGGACCAGCGGTGCGAACCGGGCTGGGTGGCAAGTCCCGCTACCGACTTGGTGTAGTAGATCCTCGTGTTGTGGGTGTCCATCCCGACGTGCAGCGTGCCGTCGCGCGGGGAGATGCCGAGCGAGATCACGTTGTGCGAGTCGTTGATGCTCAGCCGGTGCGGCAGTACGGCCTTCTCCCAGGTGCTGCTGCCCAGCACGCGCCGCGCGATCACGGCGTTGCGGGTGGAGGTGTACCACGCCGCGTACTGATAACCGTTGTAAGTGACCAGGGCGTCCTGGAACGCGTTGTTGTTGACGAGTCCGTCGTACGACACGAAGTACAAGGCGGACGAGTCCAGCACGGTGTCCGACAGTACGGTGACGCCGGGGCCCGCCTGCGCGACCGTGGGCTGAAGCATCGACGAGGCCAGCAGCGCCAACGCCGACAGCGCCGACAAGGCCGCCCTCATCGGGCCACTCCGTCGATCTGAATCGTCTGGACCGCGCCTGCGGCGAACGGTACACGGACGAGTTTGCCGGTCACGATGAGGTCCTGGCGTTGGGTGTAACGGTCGCCGGCGCCGGACGTCAGCGTGGACCAGCGAGTCGCCGTACCGTTCGGCACCAGACCGAACGCCGACAAGTCGAAGGTCAACGTCTGCGCCGCACCGTTGTTCGCGGCAACGATCACCAGCCGGCGCGCCGCGGGATCGTGGGCCGCCACGGCGTAGTCCACACCGGAGTTGATGATCCGCATACCGGGCCGGATGTGCCGGGTGAACTGCGCCAGCACGTACAGCTTCGTCTCGACCACGCCGGCCCGGCCGGTGCTGCCGTCGTACCGGATCGCGCCCCAGCCTGCCGTCGGGTCCATCACCTGCCAGTAGGCCCACGCGTTCGGCTTGAGCCAGCGGAAGTCGGCCAGCAGGCACCGGGCGGTCATCATGCCGGTCCCGTTGTTGTCGCCGTGCTCGGAGTTCCACAAGACCTTGCCCGCGGCCCGTACGTCGTTGCCCAGCAGGTCGCGGCGACCGCTCAGGCCCTGATAGCCGTGCACGTTGACCTGGCGGACCCGGTTCTTGGTGGCCGCGTCGAAGCTGTTCCAGGTGGTGCGGGCGAGATCGTAGTTGGTCTCGTCGGAGGCGGAGATCGCGATGCCGGTGAGGCCTTGCCGGTCGAGTTCGGTCCGCAGGTGGCCGATGACGCTGCGCTGGGTCGTGGCGGGGATGTTGCAGCCTTCCTGCTTACCGTCGGCTCGCCACCAGTTCGACGACGGCTCGTTGAAGGCGGTCGCCGTTTTGAAGGTCACGCCCCACTGATCGCGGGCGCGTCGGGCGGTGACGGCCAGGTGCAGCGCATGCTGGCGGTGGTTCCACGACTGCAGGTTGGGGCCGCCGCCGGCGGAGCCGGACGGATTGTGATTGGAGCACATCCACCACATCGGCGAGTTGGCGAACAGCTCACTGATCGCGCCACGCTGAGTGGCCTTGACCAGCATCGCGCGCTGTTTGGCGTCGGCGTTCCAGTTCCAGGCCGAGGACGCCGGGTCCTCGTTGCGCCAGTCCTGCCAGAAGCCCTCGATCTGCTTGAACCGCGGAATGTTGGGTGAGGCAACCATCCGCGCGGTACCGACCGCGTTCCAGCTGCACGCGCCGAGGTTGTAGCGGGCGATGTTCAGGCCAAGGCCGGGCAGCGCGGCGCCGTTGTAGGTGACCGTTTTCGTGGTGAAGAACAGGTCGGCGAAGTCGTCCCGGTCGCCGAAGACGTTGGCCCACCAGGCCAGCGAAGTACCCCACCCTTCCCACCCGCCCTGGTCGGCGGCGGGATCAACACGCACGGTAGCGTCGGCTCGGGCCGCTCCGGTGCTGAGGACTCCGCTGGCGGCCGTGACGCCGGCCGCGGCGAGCAGAGTTCGACGGTTGATTTTTGCTGGTGAGCCCATGGCGATCTCCTGGCGGATAGAGGACGCGGGCAGGAGGTGAGTCCCCCTGGTGAAGTGTGGAGACCATCGCAGCGGGTAACGGATGTGGTCAACGGAACGTTCAGGAACGTTCAAGCTCGATCGCAGCCGAACGACGGCTGGTCACCGCATCCTGGGATCACGGGTGGGATCGGCGTACATACGCGGGCAGCCGTTTTCGACCGCCCGCGGCCGTAGTTCGTAGTGCCAGGGTTCGTTGCGGTAGATCTGGCACAGTCCATATCTCGCGCCATGTTCGGACAACCAGGCCTTGGCGTCGGCGTGGCCGATATCGACCGCGTGCCCGGAAACGTGCGACGACTTGTCCGGCGTGGCCACCCAGCGGGAGGCCTCTTCCTGCGAGCCGTACTTCGAGACCGCTTCGCGAAGAAGCCGCTCTTGGTACGCCGGTGAACGCCATCCGCTGTTGACGTAGAACTCGACGCCGTCGTCGGCCGCATCCTTCGCCGCTTTCCGCAAGGCCTTGCGGAGCTTGGGATCGAGGTTCGCCACACCGGGATACCGGTCGTCGAACACCTTGGCGCGGTCGGGCAGCGCGCCGCCGTTCGCGGTGGTCGCGTCGCTCTTGTGCCCGTTGTCACCGTGAACGACGTCGGCGATCGAGGGCGCCGACGACAGCACCGACCGGCTGGCCAGAATTCCGATGATCGCGGCGGTGACAACGATCAGAACGACGGCGTAGGGTCGAATCGTTCTGCGGGGTTCAGGTCTGGTTGACAGTTGACTCATGCTGTCAGTGAAGGCAATCCGATGTTGTCACGACGTTTGGCGTTTTCGATACGCCGGCGATATGTGCCGCCTCGTAGCATCGGAGTATGCGTGTACTGGTCGTCGAGGATGAGCCCTACATGGCAGAAGCGATCCGCGACGGCCTACGGCTGGAGGCGATCGCGGCCGATATCGCCGGTGACGGTGATACCGCGCTGGACCTGCTGAGCGTCAACGCCTACGACATCGCCGTGCTGGACCGGGACATTCCGGGCCCGTCCGGTGACGAGATCGCCAAGAGCATCGTTGCCTCCGGCAGCGGTATGCCGATTCTGATGCTGACCGCCGCCGACCGGCTCGACGACAAGGCCTCCGGGTTCGAACTCGGCGCCGACGACTACCTCACCAAGCCGTTCGAGCTCAAGGAGCTGGTGCTCCGGCTGCGGGCGCTCGATCGCAGGCGCGCGCACAACCGGCCACCCGTGCGTGAGATGGCGGGCCTGCGGGTGGACCCGTTCCGCCGTGAGGTGTACCGCGACGGGCGGTACGTCGCCCTCACCCGGAAGCAGTTCGCCGTACTGGAGGTGCTTGTCGCTGCCGAAGGTGGAGTGGTCAGCGCCGAGGAACTGCTCGAGCGGGCCTGGGACGAGAACGCGGACCCCTTCACGAACGCCGTGCGCATCACCGTCTCGGCACTACGCAAGCGCCTCGGTGAGCCCGGCATCATCGCCACCGTGGCCGGCGTCGGCTACCGCATCGACACGGATTCCGGGCAGACCGAACGTGGCTAGGGAGCCGGGGAAGAGCGTTCGCCTCAAACTGACGCTCAGCTACGCGGGCTGCATCATGCTGACCGGCGTCATGCTGCTCGCGGTCGTCTGGCTGTTCCTGTTGCGATACATCCCCTGGGCGATTCGCGACCCAAGGCAGGACGGCCGCCCGGGCATGCCGGGGCTGGGCGTACCGGATCGCTCTGACCTGCTGATCGCCTTTGTGCCGAAGGTGCTCGTGATGCTGTTCCTCCTGCTGGTGTTCGGTCTCGGCGCCGGCTGGCTGCTCGCGGGTGCCATGCTCGCGCCGCTGGCTCGTATCACTCATGCCACCCGCATGGCCGGGAACGGATCGCTGTCCCACCGGATCGAGCTGGAAGGACGCAACGACGAGTTCCGCGAACTCGCCGACGCCTTCGACACCATGCTCGCACAACTCGAGGCGCACGTTGCCGAACAACGGCGCTTCGCGGCCAACGCCTCCCACGAACTGCGCACGCCCTTGGCGATCACGCAGACGCTGCTCGATGTCGCCCGCAAGGATCCACAGCGCGACAACGGCGAACTGGTCGAACGGCTGCACTTCGTTAACACCCGGGCGATCGATCTCACCGAGGCGATGCTGCTGCTCAGCCGCGCCGACCAACGGTCCTTCACCCGATCCCACGTCGACCTGTCGCTGATCGCGGAAGAGGCCACCGAAACGCTTCTTCCGCTCGCCGAGAAGAGCGGTGTCACCATCGAGACCTCCGGCGATCCGGCTGCCACGCTCGGGTCGTTCGCGTTGCTGCAGCAGGTCGCCACGAACCTCGTGCACAACGCGATCGTGCACAACCTGCCGTACCAGGGCAACGTGTGGGTCACTACCTCGGCCGGTCCGGACAGTGCGGTGCTCACCGTCGAGAACACCGGTGAAAAGCTCAGCTCGCAACTGGTCTCGACCTTGGTCGAGCCGTTCCAGCGCGGCACCGGGCGCATTCGTACCGACCATGCCGGCGTTGGCCTCGGTCTTGCCATCGTCAAAAGCATCACCCGAGCCCACGACGGAAGCCTCACCCTCACCCCCCGCCCCGACGGCGGCCTTCGCGTAACCGTCAAACTCCCCGCGGCCCCGGACCATCCATAGCGCGCCCAGCCTCGTAATGGCTAGGAGGCGGTTCGGCGCCGCGGACCGGCACCCGGTGGGACTTCTCCGTGCAGGTGGGGGATGTAGACGAGCTTCTGCGTCCGCCCGTCGAGCACGGTGGACTCGACCAGTTCCAGGTCGAGCTCGGCCCCGCCGTGCAGCAGGGCCGCTTGGCCGGCGCGACCCGAAACGGCGGGGAACATGAGGATCTCGAGACGGTCGACGAGACCCGCAGCGAGCAGAGCGCGGTTCAGCGAGATGCTGCCGTGGGACCGCATCGGTACGTCCGTGGTGCGTTTCAGACGCTCAATCGCCGCCACCGCATCCTCGTTCAGCACGGTCGAGTTCTGCCACCCGAGCGGTTCCTCCAGCGTGCTGGAGAAGACCACCTTCGGCAGCTCGTTCAGGCTGTCGTAGTACGGCTCGTCGTACTCGGCCACGAACTGCCGGAACTGCCGGAAAGTCGTCGCGCCGAAAACGAGCACCTGGTTCTGAGCGAACGTGCGCACCCGGTCCTCGCGGACCTCCGGGCCTTCCTTGCCCCAGTAGCCGGGCCAACCTGTGGCCATGCCGTACCCGTCCACAGTGCAGAAGAAGTCAACGGTAAAGGTGGTGCTCATGGCGCTCTCCTTGTCCTCGTGCCGCCCTCGGGAGTGCGGCCTTTACTCGTACTACGAACAGGGCCGGCGCGATCCGACACATCCTGTTCACGAGACTTGGCGGGGCTAGGCGATGGGGAAGTCGAAGTAGGTGTTCGGGTAGGGCTCTTCCGTCAGGGAGTAGTGCCACCACTCGCTGTTGTACCGGGTGAATCCGCTCGCCTCCATGATCGAACAGAGGTAGCGGCGGTTCCGCGCTTCGAGTGGAGTGATTCCGGCCGCGCCGTGGTGGGAGATCGAGTCCATCAGGTCGTGGTCGCCACCCATCGCGGCCAGTTCGCCGGTATCCAGGTGGTAGAGCGTCAGGTCGACGGCACTGCCGCGGGTATGACCCGACTTGGTGGACACGTAGCCCCGGCGGAACATCTCGGCCTTGTCGATATTCGGATAGTGCCGGGGTTTCGTGCGTCCGTCCTCCGGCTGCTCGGACCAGCGCAGGAAGCAATCGACGGCACGCTGCGGGCGATACCCGTCCCAGAGCAGTAGGCCGAAGCCGACAGGCTCAGCCTTCTCCCGGGCTCGTTCCAGGGCGGCGCCCAAGGCCTTCGTACCGACGATCCGGTTGGCGAAGTAGCCGTCCACGGGCTTGCCGGTGAAGTTGTCCCAGGTGGCGTACTTCGCGTCCCAGCGCAATCCCGCGGCAAGCTCGTCGACGTACACGAAGCCGGCCTTCATCGCCGGCTCCTCGTCAACGCCAAAGCAACCAGCCGGTCGATCATCTCCGGGAACGGCATTGCCGCGGCCGCCATCATCCGCGGATACCGGCTGTACGACGTCAGGCCGGGCAAGGTGTTGACCTCGTTGAGTACGACCGTGCCGTCGTCGGTGAGGAACATGTCGACCCGGGCCAACCCGCTACACCCGAGGGCACGGTAGATGGCCTTCGCCGTTTTCTGAACGAGCAGGCGCGACTCCGCCGGGATGTCCGCGGGCACGATCGGCGTCGAGTTGTCCGAGCCGCTCTCCGGCGTAGCCTCCTGGTGGATCCTGAAGAAGCCGTGCGACAGCGCGATGCGATCGACCTCACCCGCGATCAGGTCGCCGTCGTTGCCCAAGATGGCACAACCGACCTCGCTGCCGATCACGGCTTCCTCGACCAGCACCTTGGAGTCGAACTGCCTCGCCACCTCCACCGCATCCAGCAGTTCCGCTTTCCCGGAGACCTTGCTGACGCCGAACGACGAACCCGAACGCGCCGGTTTCACGAAGACGGGATAGCTGAGCTGGTCCGGATCGATGTCCTCCTTCGCTACGGCGGTCCAGAACGCCGGCGTGGCGATTCCCGCACTGCGCGCGACGACGTAGGCCAGTGACTTGTCCATGCACAAAGCGGAACTCTGAACATCACAGCCAACGTACGGGAGGCCGGACAACTCCAGCAGGCCCTGGATCGCGCCGTCCTCGCCGAGTTTGCCGTGCAGCACCGGCAGTACCAGGTCGAGGCGGATCGTTTCGTATCGCCCTTGCTCCAGTACGAGCAGGCCGGGCGTGCTCCGGTCCGGGGACAGTACGGCCGGACGGCAGTTGCCGTCTTCCCAGTCTTCCCATGGTCCGTCGCAGAGTTTCCACGCGCCGTCCTTGGTGATGCCGATGTAGTACGGCTCGTACTTCTTGGGGTCGAGATTCAGCGCGACCTGGCGCGCGGATTTGAGCGAGATGGGGTGCTCTTCGGAAGAGCCGCCGAACAAGATTCCGATCTTCATATCCACTGCTGCTTTCTGCCGGCGAATTCCAGGCAATTGAGAATGGAGTTCTGCACGGTGTCGCTCAGGGCGCGGTCCGTGTAGTACGCGGTGTGCGGAGTCACCAGCACGTTCGGCAGTTGCTGCAGCCGCATCAGCGCTTTGCTCTCGATCGGCTTGTTTCTGCAGTCGGCGTAGAAGATGCCTTCTTCGCCTTCGAGAACGTCCAGCGCGGCGCCGCCCAACCGGCCGCTTTCGAGGCCGCGCAACAGCGCCTCGGTATCGACAAGGGCGCCGCGGCCGGTATTGATGACAATCGCGCCCTGCTTCAGTTGGGCGATGCGCTGACGATCCAGGAGATGGTGGGTATCGCTGGTGAGCGGGGTGTGCAGTGTCACGATGTCGCTTTGCGGCAGCAACTGATAGAGCGGTACGTAGTCGGCCGGCGTGCTCGGATGGTCGTCGTAGGCCAGAATCTTGCCGCCGAAACCTTTCAGCCTTTCCAGCACGGCCGCGCCGATACGCCCAGTGCCGATCACGCCGATGGTCAGGTCGCGCAATTCGCGTCCGCGGAGCTCATTCAGCCGGTAGTCATGAACATCGGCACGCCTGAGCGTGGTTTTCGCGTCCCGAACCGCCATGAGCATCAGCATCAAGGTGTAGTCGGCCACGCTGTCGGGCGAATACGCGACATTGCCAACGGTGATCCCGACCTGTTCCGCGTACCGCACGTCGAGATGGTTGAAGCCGATGCTCCTGGTGGAGATGTAGGCGACACCGGCCTGGCTGAGCGCCCGCAACGTGGCGTTGCTGATCTCGCTCTTGTGGCCGACGCTGATACAGCGATTGCCATCGGCCAGCTCGATGTTGGCCGGGGACACCGGCGCGGCTGTGATCATTGGAGTCACCCCGAAGCGAGGGGCTAGGTCCCGGAACAGAACGGCCTCGTCCGGCTCGCAGCCGTAAATCGTCAATCCCATTCTGGGCGCGGCCGAGGACCACGGCGCCAGCGACTCCGTCTGGTCGCCCGCTATTCGTGCTGTTTCACTGAAAGGCATGCCTTGAGTGAAACCGGCACGACGTTGCCGGCGAGTATGCGATTTCTGATACGCGGACAACATCTTACCACTGGGTAGCATATCGTCGGCATATCGTTATTCGCATATCCGGCGGTAACACGAAGTCTTGTTGACTTATCGGGTGATTTATACCGTTTGCCTGCTTGCTCTCGCTGCCGCTTTTGTGGTCCGCGCTCTGCATGTCGGAGTACGGCGCCGACGGGAGCGCGCCAACGCACCAGCCCGACTAGTTCGTGGCGGTCGGGCATGATCCCGCTCAGCCTCACCGAGATCGCCGCGATCGTTGGTGGTTCGGTCGAGGGCGATGGCGCCGTGACGGTGACAGCCCCGGCGGTGCTCGACGGCCGCGAGGCGGAACCAGGCGGCCTGTTCGCGGCCTTCGCCGGCGAACGCGTCGACGGCCACCTGTACGCCGTACAGGCCCACCGCGCTGGGGCGGTCGCCGTACTGGGATCACGGCCTACGCGGATACCCACCGTCGTGGTCGGGGACGTCCAGGCAGCGCTGCAGGCGCTTGCTGCGAATGTTGTGGCGCGGCTGCGGGATGGGCTCACCACCGTTGGCGTGACCGGTTCGCAGGGCAAGACGGGTACCAAGGATCTGCTCGGGGCGGTTCTTTCGAGCGTCGCGCCGACGGTCGCCACGATCGGCTCGCTCAACAACGAGCTCGGCGTACCGCTCACGATGCTGCGGTCCGACGCGACCACGCGGTTCCTCGTGCTGGAGATGGGCGCTCGCCACGTCGGTGACATCGCCGAACTGACCCGCCTGGTCCCGCCCGACATCGGGGTGGTGCTGAACGTTGGTCAGTCCCACCTCGGCGGGTTCGGATCGCGCGCGGCCATTGCGAAGGGCAAGGGTGAGCTGGTGCAAGGGCTCGTTCCTGGCGGTACGGCCGTGCTCAACGCGGACGATCCGCGTGTGGTCGCCATGTGTGCACTGACCGACGGCCCGATCCTGACGTTCGGCCTGGCCGAGCATGCCGACGTACGGGTGCTCGACCTGAAGCTGGATCGGCTCGGGCGGCCGTCGTTCACGCTACGGACCGCCGACGCCTCGGCCTTTGTCGCACTGTCGCTCGTGGGCGCTCACCAGGCGCTCAACGCGTCGGCTGCCGCCGCGGCAGGCCTGGTGGCCGGCGTACCGCTCGATGTGGCCGCGGAGGCGTTGGCCGGTGCCTCGGTGTCGAAGTGGCGGATGGAGCTGCGCGATCTCGCGGCCGGCGCGACGCTGGTGAACGACTCGTTCAACGCCAACCCGGACTCGGCCCGCGCCGCGATCGACGCGCTGGCGACGATGGAGGCCGGGCGCCGCATCGCCGTACTCGGGGAGATGCTCGAGCTCGGTGACGAGAGCGAGGCCGAGCACCGGGAGGTGGGGGAGTACGCCGCGTCCCGGGTGGATGTGGTGGTGTCGGTTGGTGAGGCGGCTCGGGCTATCGCCGCTGGTGCGGGGGAGCGCGCGGTGATACTGGCGGACAACGCCGCGGCCGTGGATTGGTTGCGCCGCCACCTCACCGCGGGCGACGTCGTACTCGTCAAGGCCTCCCGCGAGTCGCGCCTCGACGAGGTGGCCGCCGCGCTCACCTAGTGTCCTGAGTCGGAAGTTCGGGGACGCCGTGAAGTCAACTGGTGACAAAGGGCAACGATCGACACATACTGAATTCGCACGCCGTAGGACGGGGAGCTGGGGCCGGCCGTCGATGGCGCAGTCATCGCGCCTTGGAGCGTTCTGCTCCGGGCTATCCGTGGAGATCGCGCGGTCTATCGGCTTGTCCGCAAGACGGTTGCGCGCGGCTCCTGTCACCGGTGGAGGCGAAGCGAGTGGCCAGTGAATTTCAGCGGCGCAAAGTTGCCGGGGTGTTCGAGGCGATGGATGCCGACAACAACGGCTTTCTGGACAGATCCGATTTCGAGGCGTTGACCGAGCGCTGGGTGGACATCCGCGGCTGGCAGCCGGGCACCGCCGACTACGAGCGGATGCGGGCGACCATGATGGGCTGGTGGTCGGCGCTCACGGCGCTGTCCGACGCCGACCATGACGACAAGGTGTCGCTCGATGAGCTGATGAACGTCGTCGACCAGCTGCCGGCGATCGAAGACGCCGTGTACGAGACGGCCGACGTGATGTTCGACGCGATCGACCAGGACGGCGACGACCGGATCGCGCCGGCCGAACACGAGCAGGTGGTGTACGCCTGGAAGGGATCCACCGACGGCCTTGAAAGGGTGTTCCCCATGCTCGACGTCAACGGCGACGGGCATCTGTCCCGCAAGGAGTTCCGCGAGCTGTGGTCGGACTTCTGGCGTGGTGACGACACACGGTCGCCGTCGCAGTGGATGTTCGGGCGGTACTAGTGTCCTGAGTCGGAAGTTCGTGCTTCAGCTCCGGTGTCCAGGTGCGTGCATCGCAAGGCGGAGAAGCGGTCGCGATGCTCTAGCATCGTGGCCGTTTCTCCAACGCCGCGAGGTGCGTGCCTGGGCGCCGGAGATGTGCACGAACTTCCGACTCAGGACACTAGGAGCCCGGCCGGCAAGAGTGCTCCACACCTCGTTTCCGGTGTGGAGCACCCTTGCCTATCTCAGCGTCACCCGTAGATGGTGGCTTGCCGTGAGGTCTGACGGACGCCGTTGGGGCCGTTCAGGAAGCGCTGGCCCCACGGGGTGAGGCTGCCCGGGTTGAACGACCTGACCATGTCGAGGTACTCGACACCGCCACCGTTGCCGCTCCACGACCAGCCGAGATAGCCGATACCGCGCGCCTGAGCCTGGGCCATGATCGTGTTCTCGTCCGGGTCGCCGTCGGAGTGCATGTTGCCGAATTCGCCGACCACCAAGGGCAAACCGGCGTTGCGGAACGCGTCGAAGTACGCGTTGACCTTGGCGGCGGTGTTGTAGACGCCGTACATGTGAATGGAGAAAACGGTGTTGCGCTGCGGGTCGGCGTTGAGCACCGAGGCCGCGTTGTCGCGCATGATGTTCTGCCAGTCCTGGCCCCACATCGGCGCGTCGGCCATCAGCAGGTGCTGGAGTCCGGCGCCACGTAGCCGCCTGATGGCGTTGCTCGTGGCGCCGGCCCAGGTCGAGCTCACCTGCTGGTTGTTGCCGAACGGCTCGTTGCCGAGGTTGATGACAACATAGTTCTCCTGGCCCCGGAGGGCGCCGGCGACACTGATCCAGTAGCTCGCCGCCTGGTCCAGCGTTGCGGCCGCGCCCTCCTCGCCGTACCCCGTGGTGTCATGCACCTCCAGGACGCAGATCAGTCGCGAGCGCTTGCACAGCGAGATGATGTTGGTGACGTCGGCCGACGAGGTCGGGCCCCAGCGTTTGCCGCTGCCGAGTACGACCCGGACCGTGTTCGCGCCGAAGGACTTGATGTTCGCGAAAGAGCTGGTCTGACTCGGGTACCAGACGTGCGGGTGGTTCACGCCGCGCATCACGAAGGTGGCGCCGTTGGCCTCGACCACCCGGGTGCCGCTGACGCGCAGACCGACCGCGGTGGGCGAGGCCGGGGCCAGCGCTGCCACCAGGGCGGGGTACCAGCGCCTTTCCATCTTGCGGATGCCGGCGTCGTTGGGATGTACGCCGTCGTACGTGTCGGTGGCGGTGCTGAAACCGCTCCACTGGTCGACCACGGTGATCGGCGAGGCCTGGGTGGAGTTCGCGCGGGCCCAACCGGGAATGGCGTTGTTCAGGTTCACCACGCGCTGATAGCACTCGGCGCAACCGGACGGGTTCATCGGGAGGATCTGGGCGACGATGAGCTTGATCCCGGGATTGCCGGCGCGCATCTGGCGGAGCATCGTGGAATAGGTGCTCAGGATCGAGCTGGTGGAGATGTTGCTCCAGACGTCGTTGGTGCCGAGGTGCATGAGTACGACGTCCGGGCGGCTGGCCGACAACCAGCCGGGCAGCAGGTTGTTCGCGACGATGCCGGTGGCCAGGATGCCGCCGTGGCCCTCGTTCTCACCGTCGTGGTCGAAGCCGCACCCCTGGGGTGGGCGGGAGCCCACGAAGTCGACGTTGGTGTAGCCGGTTTCGCGCAGGTGGCGTGACAGTAGTGCCCGCCAGCAGCCGGGTGACCCGGTGATCGAGTCACCCAGCGGCATCACCCGCGTGGCCGCCGCCGGCGCCGGCGCGACGGGTGCAGCGAGTGCGGTCGGGGCGAGCGGACTGGCCGGCCGGGCTTGGGTGGCCTGGGTGGCGGGAATGGCGAGGAGCACCGATAAAAGCAGCGCGAACAAGGTGGCAAGACTGAATCGTCTGGACATGCGTCCTCCAGTACAGCGTATTGCTCGGGGGCGGCGGCTCATTCAGGGGTATGTCGGCGCGCGCACCAAGCGGGCGGAATGGTGGCGTACGGAAATGTAAAACTGGACCGGTTCAGCGCGGTGATCGGGACAATACTGGACCGGTTCAGCGCCGACAAGATGCAAACTCGGCCGAAAGGGGTCAGATCTCCTTGTAGTACCTGACCGCCGGGAAGGCCGTGCAGCCCAGGCTCTCGTACAAGGCCCGTGCGGGCGCATGAAAACCGTCCCCGCCGGTGCCGATCTCGACGACCTCAACGCCACGGTCTTTCAGGTCCGCGAACGCGTGTCCGCACAGGATCTTGCCAAGCCCGTGCCTGCGATGGCTCGAGGCGACCGCCAGGATGTCGATCTCGCCCCGCCGCGCCACCGGATTCAGATTCCAGGCGACATATCCGACGACAACGCCGTCGTCCTCCGCGACAACGACATACCGGCCCAGATCCGGCGCGTAGAGGCTCGCGACTTGTTCCCGGTAGTCCGCACGCCAACTGCCGTGGGTGTTGTTGAAGACCGCCTCGCCCACGACGTCACGAAACGACTGCTCGTAGAACGGGCCAAAGGTGTCGATCGTCAGCTCGATGAGTTGCTCGAGGTCGCGCGGCTGGTATGCCCGAAGGTCCATCAGAGAGTGCCTTTCGATTGAGGGTAGGAAGAAGCAGCCGACGTACTGGCCGGCTGCATCGAAACTGCCCTCAAACCCGCGTGCGCTCCGCCGCGTAGCACTCCATAGCCAAAAGCCTAACCGCCTTCCGCACTGCTAGTGTCCTGAGTCGGAAGCGGAGATGCCTTCGTATTGGGCCAAGGGAGCCGCGCCGATGACGTCGTACTCGAGTATGGCCAGGCCGCTCGGGGTGATCTCGTGCCCGGTCAGGCGGAGTCCGCCGGAACCACCCTGCTCGAACAACCGGCGGCCGGAGCCGATGAAGGCCGGGGCGATCACGAGCCGGACCTCGTCAACGAGACCCGCCGACAGCAGGAAACCGCCAAGCCGCGCGCTCCCGTGGATCTGAAGCTCTCGCCCGGGTTGGTTCTTGAGGTCCGCGACGGTCCTGACCGGGTCACCGCGAAGTACGGTCGTCGGATTCCAGGTCCCCTCGGCGAGCGTGGTGGTCACGACGTACTTCGGCAGGGAGTTCATCCGTACGGCGAATGGGTCGCTCGGGTCGGTGATCTGCGGCCAGTCCCGGGCGAAGGCCTCGTACGTACGGCGACCAAGCAACAATCCGTCGGCGCGGTCCAGCCACTCGGAAGTCCGCTGGACGAACACCTCGTCGATGTGCGGCACGAGCCAACCACCCTGGGTGAAACCACCAGAGGTGTCCTCGGTCGACGAGCCGGGGCCTTGGCTGACCCCGTCGAGCGTGACGAACTGCGTGAGTACGAGCTTCACCGCCCGGCCTCGCTCTCCGCCAGTACGGCGAGCTGCTTCGCGACCGTGCCCCATCCGTCCGCGAAGCCGAGCTCCTCGTGGCGGGCCCGGGTGGCCGGATCACCATGCCGTACGACGACCCGGTAGTCCGTACCGTCCGGGTGGTCGGACAAGGTGATCTCGGCGGTCATCAGAAACGGTTCGGGACTTGCCGGGCGCCACGCGCTGTCGATCGCGTTGGTGTAGACCAGGCGTTCGAGTTGGTCGACGACGAGGAAGATGGCGTCGAGCTGGGGGACGAACTCCGTTCCGTTCTCGCTCATCGACGTCACGATCGCGCCACCGGGCCGGGCCTCCAGACGTTCGACCCGGCAGACGGTCGGCGCCGGCACCCACCATTTCGCGAATCGTGCTGGCTCGGTCCAGGCCTGCCAGACCACGTCGCGCGGCGCGCGGATGACCCGCTGCAGGGCTAGGTCGAGATCGGGGTTCATCGCTGTTCCTCCAGGGGATCGGTTGCAAGCGGGAGACCGGCGGCCGGATCGGTGGCGAGCGGGGGATCGGCGGCCGGGTCGGTGACGAGGTGTTCGAGTCGGTCGGTGCGGTCTGTCCAGATCCGGCGTTGTTCCGCGAGCCAGTCGTCGAGCAGCGCGAGGCGGTCGCGGTTGAGCACGCAGGTACGGACCCGGCCGGCCTTCATCGTGCGAATCAGGCCGTTCGCCTCAAGCGTGCGAACGTGCTTCATGAATGAGGGCAGGGTCATCGGGAACTCCCCGGCCAGCTCACCCACACTCGTCGGGCCGCGGCCCAGCCGCCGGATCACCTCACGCCGGGTGGGATCAGCCAGCGCCACGAACACGCCATCGATCTCCGCCGAATACTGTGCCATGCGGCTAAGTATTACCTGGCCCCAATACTTAGCGCAAGGGCTAACTGTTGAAGCCGGTGACTGCTGGCAGGCGATGCACGGTGGCCGGCCGAATGGACGTACGGCGAGGGGGACCACCGGGCGCGGGGGGAGATCGATGCATATGGCAACAGCCCACACGTCGTCGAGAGGCTCGACCGCCGGTGAGCAGTGAGACCGCTGAAGGGGGAAAAACGAAAGGCAAGGAGAAGGTCTCCTTGCCGCTTCTAAGTTATAGCGCAGTGGGGGGCTTGCGGCAAGGGCCGGGTGGTGGCGCAGAATCGTCGGCCGAGATGACTACCTGTGGAAATGGGGCGCACTACGTGAGTGTGTGGTGGCAAGGATCGACCAGCGCGATGCGCTGGAGCAGGACTACCTCGGAGGGATCGCGATGACGAGTCACTATGTGCTGGATCTTCAAGAGGTAAACGACACGACCGTCACAGTTGCCGGGGGCAAAGGTGCGCACTTGGGCGAGCTTTCCCGGATCGAGGGAATTCGCGTACCAGCCGGCTTCTGCGTGACGACTGACGCCTTCCGCCGCGTGCTGGACGAAGCGCCCGAAGTAGCCGATCGACTCGACGAACTGTCGCGGGTGAACCCGGACGACCGGGATGGAATCAGTCGCCTGAGCGCCGAGATCCGCCATTTGATCGAGCGAATCCCGATGCCCGCTGAGCTCATCGCCGCGATCACCCAGGCGGTCGTACGGCTTGGTGAGCAAACTGCCTGCGCCGTACGGTCGAGCGCGACGGCCGAGGACCTGCCGACGGCTTCGTTCGCGGGCCAGCAGGACACGTACCTGAACATCCAGGGCCCGGCGGCGATCCTCCGGCACGTCAGCCGGTGCTGGGCGTCTCTGTTCACGGAGCGGGCCGTGACGTACCGCCTGCGGAACGGCTTCGACCAGCAGATGGTCCAGATGGCCGTGGTCGTGCAGCAAATGGTGTTCCCGCAGGCGGCCGGCATCCTGTTCACGGCCGACCCGATCACGGGCAACCGGAAGGTCTCCGCCGTTGACGCCGGTTTCGGACTCGGCGAGGCCTTGGTCTCCGGCCTGGTGAACCCGGACGTCTTCAAGGTGCGCGACGGCCAGGTCATCGCGAAGACGGTCGCGGCGAAACGACTCGCCATCCAGGCCCTACCGGCAGGCGGGACGCAGGAGGTGGCGATCGACCCGGGGGAGCAGGAGCAGCCCGCGCTGACGGACGCGCAGGTCGTACGGCTGGTGGAACTCGGGCGGCGGATCGAGGCGCACTTCGGCCGCCCGCAGGACATCGAGTGGTGCCTGGCCGATGGCGAATTCCAGATCGTTCAGAGCAGACCGATCACCACGCTGTTCCCCATTCCCGAGATCGGCGATGAGGAGAACCACGTCTATCTCTCCGTCGGGCATCAGCAGATGATGACCGACGCCATGAAGCCGCTGGGTCTGTCGATTTGGCAGCTGACGGCCATGGTGCCGATGCACGACGCGGGTGGCAGGTTGTTCGTCGACGTGACCAAGTCGTTGGCCTCGTCCGCGAGCCGCGCCGGCCTGCTGGAGGTCGTCGGTCGAGGCGATCCACTGTTCCGGGACGCGCTGGAGATCGTGCTCGACCGCGGCGACTTCATCCCGCCACCGGCCGACGCGCAAAGCAACACCAGCACCGACGCGGCCGCCAACACCGCGCCCACCGAGCCGGCCGCCAAGACCGAGACCGACCCACCCGCCGGGCCCGATCCGGCCATCGTGCCCGAGTTGGTCGAGCGCAGTGAGACAGCCGTTGCCACCCTGCGACGCGATATCGCGACGCGGAGCGGACCCGCGCTGTTCGAGTTCCTCAACGAGGCGATCCAGGAACACAAGCGAGTCCTAGGCGATCCCCTCAACATGCAGGCGATCATGGCGGGCATGGACGCCACCTGGTGGCTCAACGTCCACCTGCAGGAGTGGCTGGGGGAGAAGAACACGGCCGACACGCTCACCCTGTCCGCCCCGAACAACATCACCTCCGAGATGGGGCTGGCGCTGCTCGACGTCGCCGACGTGATCCGCCCGTACCCGGACGTGGTCGCGTTCCTGGAGAACGTCGAGAACGACGACTTCCTGGACGAACTACCAAAGCTTGCCGGTGGCAACGAATCCCGCGACGCCATTGAGACCTACCTTGACCAGTACGGGATGCGCTGCGCGGGCGAGATCGACATCACCCGGCCGCGCTGGAGCGAACAACCCAGCACCCTCGTACCGCTGATTCTCGACAACATCAAGCTCTTCGGCCCGGGCGCTGCTCAGCAACGGTTCGAGCAGGGCCGGCAGCAGGCCGGGGAGAAGGAACGCGACGTACTGCAGCGCCTCCGAGCCCTCCCGGATGGTAAGCAGAAGGCCGATCAGACCAAGCGCATGATCGACCAGGTCCGGACGTTCATCGGCTACCGGGAGTACCCGAAGTACAACATCATCAGCCGCTATTTCGTTTACAAACAGGCCCTGATGCAAGAGGCCGAGCGCCTCGTGCGGGCCGGCGTACTCCCGGAGAAGGAGGACATCTTCTACCTCACCTTCGAGGAATTCCACCAGGTCGCACGCACGAACCAGGTGGACCATCAGCTCATCCAGCGGCGCAGAGAGGCCTTCCGTTCGTACCAGGCGCTCACGCCACCGCGCGTACTCACCTCGGAGGGGGAGGCGATCTCCGGCGCGTACCGGCGTGACGACGTTCCGGATGGTGCCCTGGTCGGTCTGCCGGTCTCGGCCGGGACCATCGAGGGCCGGGCGCGCGTGATCCTCGACCTGGCGAAGGCTGACCTCGAAGCGGGCGACATCCTGGTCACGGCCTACACGGATCCCGGCTGGTCGCCGCTGTTCGTCGGCATCGCGGGCCTGGTCACTGAGGTGGGTGGCCTGATGACCCACGGCGCGGTGATCGCGCGGGAGTACGGCTTGCCGGCCGTCGTCGGTGTCGCGGACGCCACCCGGCTGATCCAGGACGGACAGCGGATCCGCTTACACGGAACCGACGGCTATATCGAGATCTTGCCCTGATCAACTAGTGTCCTGAGTCGGAAGTTCGTGCTTCAGCTCCGGTGTCCAGGTGCGTGCATCGCAAGGCGGAGAAGCGGTCGCGATGCTCTAGCATCGTGGCCGTTTCTCCAACGCCGCGAGGTGCGTGCCTGGGCGCCGGAGATGTGCACGAACTTCCGACTCAGGACACTAGTCCCGGACTGGCGAAAGGGGCGCGACCCGTGATTCGCGCCCCTTTCGCCAGCTATGGCCCGGTACTACTGGCCGTAAGCGCGTGCCGTCCAGCCAAGGGCGCCGAGCGAGCCGCCCTTGATGTCGACGCCGCTCTTGTCAGCTTTGTTGGCGTCGAAATGTACTGATGCGGAACCGGTCGCGGTGATCGCAAGCAGCGGGCGGCCGTTCGGGTGGCTCTGGCAGTAGCCGGTGCTGAGGCTGGTGAAGGCGCCCCAGCCGGTCGACCGCAGGACCGTCGAGGCGTACGCGCTTGTCGGGGTGGCCTGCTTGATCCGCCACTCCTTCAGCTCACCGTTGGACTTGGTGCCGATCAGTACGTCGACCGCAGCGGTGCCGGTGCCCTCGGTGCGCTCGAACACCAGCGTCTTGACCGTGTTCCACGCCGTCCCGGGCAGCTTCACCGGCGCGGAGATCGTCAGCACGCCGTTCGGGTAGGTGACGGTGTGGCGGTAGAGCGAGGTGCCCGCGACGCGGTACAGGTACGGGTATCCCGACGCCAGGATCGTGGTCCCGCCGAAGCCCGCCTTGACCCGGGTGGCGGTGTTCTTGGTCATCTTCCAGACGCCGTTGGTCCGCGTGCCCGAGCGCTGCTGCAGGTAGAGGTAGCCGTCGGTCGGATGCGTGGCGAGTTCGGTGCTGTTGAACGTGTCGGGGTCGCCCGAGGCGCCGAGCTGCTGGTGTGCGGTCGGCACCCAGGCCAGCTTGTCGCCGGTGTACGCCGTCACGCTGGTCTTCGACGCGGAGTAGCCGTACGAGACGCGCTGGCCGTCGGAGCGGTAGGCGGCGGTGTAGACCGAACAGCCGGCCGGGACGTCGCCGACGGCGGCTTCGGACGGCGAGCTGATGAACACGATTCCGGTCGCGGCGAGGGCGAAGGCGGAAGCGGCGGACAGGACGGACTTTTGGCGCATAAAGCGGGGGAGTTCCTCTCTGGTTGAACGGCAGGTAGGTGGCCCTGGCCGCGAGACCGGGGCCACCAGGGGGCAGCGATCAGTCGGTTGATGCCCCGAGGAGCCGGTACACGGCGACCAGCTTGTCAGACCACCAGGCCGTGTTGGCCTGAGAGCCGATACCCGCCGCCGGACAGTGCGGTGACAACGGCCATGACCAGCGTCGCGATACCGCGTTTCACGCGTCTGGGGCGCATGGTGGGTCCTTCCGACGGGCGGCCTGGCTCCGAGGGTAGGAGCCGCCGCTGGCAGCGCGCTGTCCGTACTTCGCCCGTACCCATGAGTGGCCGCAAGTTTCCCGGCGGTAAGATCGCCGCGTGCCTCGACAACCGCAGGCCCGCGGGTGCGCATGACGGAGACGAGTTTTGGCGGCCTGCTCCGCGCGCATCGGCGGCGGATCGGCATGACCCAGCGGGAGCTGGCCGATCTGGCCGGTGTGAGCCCGGGCGCGATCCGCGATCTCGAGCAGGGCCGGACCAGAAGCCCGAAGAAGGGCTCGGTTCAGGCCATCGCCAGTGCTCTTGGACTGGCTGAGGCGGATACCGCGTCCTTGCGTGCCGCGGCTGAGGCTCAACGCGCGTCCCGGACGAAACCGGGCTCGGCCAGTGGCGGCCCGCTGCGGATCCGGGTACTCGGCCCGATCGAGGTCTGGCACGGCGACGTACAAGTTGCTTTCGGCTCCGACCTGCAGCGCACCCTGCTCGCGCGCCTCGCTCTGGCCGCGGGCAGCGTGGTCAGCCAGGACGAACTGATCGACCTGTTGTGGGGCCCCGGTGATGCCCCGCAAGCGGTGAGCCTGCTGCACACGCACGTCGCCCGATTGCGCCGGCTGCTCGACTCCGGCGTGAGCGACGGCAGCGTGGTCGTCGGCGGCCAGAACGGATACCGGCTCGCGGTCGGCACCGACCACCTCGACCTGCTCGCGTTCCGCGAGCTCACCACGACGGCGGCGTACGACGCACCGGAAGTGGCTCTGACCCGCCTCGCCCGGGCCGTCGCGTTGTGGCGGGGTGAGATCGACGCCGAGCGAGTCGCGTCCAGCCCGCTCTACACCGCGACAATCGCCGAGTACGTCGCCGCCGTGCGGGCCTTCGCGACGCTGGCGCGCGATCTCGGTAAGCCGGAGGAGGCGCTGAAACCCCTGCGGGAGCTTGCGCATCAGCACGAGCTGGACGAACCGCTGCACGTCGAGCTGATCCTGACGCTCGCCGCGAGCGGCCGGCAGGCGGAGGCGCTCGCGGCGTACGACCGGATCCGCGACGCTCTCGCCGATCAGCTCGGGATCAGCCCGGGGGAGTCGTTGCGGGAGGTCCAACTCGCCGTACTCCGGCAACAGGACCGGCTGGCCACGGGGCGGACCGCGATCCAGCAGGCGCCCGCCGCCCCGCCGGATTTTGTCGGCCGAACCGCGGAACTCGCGAGCATCGAATCCGCGCTGGCCGGGACGGGTCCAGGCGACGTACCGGCCTCGTCTCAGATCGTTCTGGTTCACGGCATTGCCGGAGTGGGCAAAACCGCGCTTGCGCTGGCCGCCGCGCATCGATTGCGCGCGCGGTATCCCGACGGCCAGTTGTACGCCGACCTGCGCGGCACCAACGCGACGGTGCCGGAGCCGATGCAGGTGCTCGGCCGGTTCCTGCGGGCCCTCGGCGTACCGAGCAGGCAGATCGGGTTCGACGAAGCCGAGGCGGCCGCGTTGTTGCGCAGCGAGCTGGCCGGTCGGCGGATGCTGATCCTGCTGGACAACGCCCACAGTGCCGACCAGCTCCGCCCGCTGCTGCCCGGCGCGGGTGGTAGCGACGTCATCGTGACCAGCCGACGCCGGATGCACGGGCTGGCCGGAGCGAGCGTTGTCGACCTCGAACCACTCGATCCGGCCGAGTCGATCGCGCTCATCGCCGCGACTGCGGGATCGCAGCGGGTCGACGCGGATCCCGGCGCCGCGAGTGAACTCGCCGAGGCGTGTGCGCGCCTGCCGCTGGCGCTGCGTATCGCGAGTGCCCGGCTGGCCACCCGGCAGGCCTGGACGATCGATGATCTGACCCGCAGGCTGCACGACGAGAACCACCGGCTGACTGAACTGTCAACGGGTGAATCGAGTGTGCTCAACAGCTTCCAGCTCAGCTACGCCGATCTCAGTGCTCCCGCACAACGCGCGTTCCGGCTGTGCGGCGTACATTCCGCGGACGATTTCGGCGCCGACGCGACCGGCGTTTTGCTGGCGGTGCCGACAACCGAGGCCGATCGGCTGCTGGAAGACCTGCTCGAGGCGAACATGCTCATGCAGTACGCGCCCGACCGCTACCGCTTCCACGATCTGCTCGGCCTGTACGCACGCGGGCTGCTGAGCGACGATCCTGAGAAGGACACCGCGCGGTCCCGCCTGTACGACTGGTACGCCGAGGCGGCGACGGCCGCGATGGAATGGACGTACCCCCAGCTGCCGCGGTTGGACGGCCATCCTCAGCGGGAGGCCTTTTTCGCCGACAAGGCCGCGGCGATGGCGTGGCTGGATGTCGAGCTGCCGGCGTTGGTTGCCGTCGTCAACGACACGGCCGGGGCAGCTGAATCGGCCCTGGCTTGGCGAATCACGGATCAGCTGCGCGGGTACTTCCTGATCCGCCGGCACGTCGACGGCTGGCTGGAGACGGCGGAGATCGGGCTGGAAGCCGCCACCAAGGCCGGGGATGACCTCGCACGGACGGCGATGCTGATCAACCATGCCCAGGCGCTCTGGTCGGTCGGCCGGGACGAGGAGTCACTGTCCGAGTGCCTGGCAGGAGAACAACTCGCCGCCGCTATCGGCTGGGACACGGCCGTGGCGTACCTGTCGCACCACATCGGATGGCACTACCTCGAACAAGGCAAGCTCGACGAGGCGGACCGGTGGCTCCAGCGCGCGCTCGACCTGACCGAGGACGACCGGTTGAGCCACGCACGCTCGATCGCGTACAACGGGCTCGGCGTGATGCGGTTGTGCCAGGGCCGGTTGCGCGAAGCCGCCGATCTGCTCAACGCCGCGCTGGAGATCAACGAGGCCACCGGCCGGGAAACGTCGGCCCTGGCCAACCGCGGCAACCTGGCGAGCGCCATTCGCCAGTTGGGCGCCGAGTCGCAGGCGGCTGATCTGTTGACGGAGGTGCTCGCGGCGTATCGGGAGAGCTCGAACCTTCGCGGCGAGTTGTCGACGCTGGACGAGTGGAGCCGGTTGCACCGCCAGCGCGGGGATACCGCGATGGCTCTGGAGGTCGGTCGGCGCGCGCACGAACTGGCGACCACGATTCGCGATCGCAAAGCGACGGCCCAAACCGCGGCCACGGTGGCCTATGCGTACCTGGCGATCGGCGACGCGGGCGCGGCGGCCCGGTGGTTCGAAGACAGCCTGGCCATCGCCCACGACGCGTACCCGTTCGTCGAAGCCCGTGCGCTAGTCGGCCTCGCCACCGCCCACCTCGCCACCGGCAACCCCACCGCCGCCGCCGACGGCGCCACTCAAGCGCACGCGATCGCCACCACCTGCGGCTTCCACCTCCTGGCACAACACGCCACCACCGCCCTGCAAGCCACCAACACCCTCTCCTGACGCCCGGCAAAACCTCGATCGGCTGAAGGAGTCGAATGTGAACAAAGTCCATTGCTGGCGCCTCAGAATTCAGCAGCACAACTACCTGTTCCTGGTCTTCACTTCCTCAGTTTCGTCAGCAAAACACCTTGCGCGTCAGCATGGTGTTTCCGGGCCGAAGGAAAGCGAGCTCATCAAGGCGAAGGCGATCGTTCCTTATCTCGCCGGCATCGAACTCGAGCCTGACGTTCTTTATGTAGCGGACGAGGAAGCCGACGCCATCAGATTCGAACCGGTAACAAACCGACCGGGCTGAGGCGGGCGGCCGATTCGTCGTACGACTCACCGGCTGGAAATGGCGGCGGGTGCTTCCGGACGAGACGCGCGGTTCGGGGCTACTCGCCGTCATTCCAGGGCAGCCGGCGGGGATCGCTGGGGTAGGCCGCCATCCAGAGCACGACCGCGACCGGCCAATAGGTGATGGCCGCTAGAGCGAGGTAGCCCGATCGAGGCTCGTCGTTGATCCAGTCGGCGTCGTTCCATTCGCCGACCTGCCATGCCCACAGGCCGAATCCGGCCATGAGGGCGGTGCCCCAGATCCAGCGCATCCGGCGGGTGGAGCGACGCGTTCGCCAGCGGGCCCACCAAGAGGCCGGCGGCGGTTCACGGCCGTCATCCACGTGACCACTATCGCTGATGCGCTGCTGCCTTTCGGGTGGAGCCGGGCCGTTCTCGACGGCCCGGCTGGGATCTGCCCGAGCCCGGTGATGGCCTAGTGTCCTGAGTCGGATGTTCGTGCACATCTCCGGCGCCCAGGCACGCACCTCGCGGCGTTGGAGAAACGGCCACGATGCTAGAGCATCGCGACCGCTTCTCCGCCTTGCGATGCACGCACCTGGACACCGGAGCTGAAGCACGAACTTCCGACTCAGGACACTAGTGGCAGTCGGCGGCTTCAGCCGGTTTCTTGTCCGGTACCAGGTCCACCTCGGTGAACGACCGGGCGACCACGATGTCGGTGGACGAATGCGCCACGATCGACAACACGATAGTGAGCGCGACCAGATGGAACACCTCGTCGGCTCCCGGGATACCGGCTTCCAGTACCAGCAGTCCGTAGACGACCGACGCGAACCCCTTTGGCCCGAACCACATGGCGGCGAACTGTTCTCGGCGGCCCAAGCCAGAACCTATGAACGACAAGGCGAGTGCGGTCGGGCGCGCGAGCACCAGCGCGAACACTGCAAAGAGCCATCCTTGCCAGCTGATCTCGCCGAGGAACTCCACGGAGATCAACGCGCCGAACACCAGCAGTGCTGCCAGCTTCAGCGTCTCGGAGATGAGCTCACCGAAGTGCTCGAACGCCGCGCGCTGCCGCGGGCCGAAGGTGGCGACCGTGACACCGGCCGCGAAGGCTGCGAGGAACAGGTTGCCGTGCAAGGTCTTGCCGAGGGCAAGCACCAGTACGCCGATCGCGACGGCGTTGAGTGGTTCGTACTGGGTCGAGGCAGAGAAGATCTTGAGCCGTTCCAGCCGGATGGCGAGCCACGGAACAGCTACACCGATGACAACGCCCATGGCCAGCTCGAGTCCGAGTTCGCCGAGGTGCAGGTCTTCGGCGCCCGCGGCTACCGCGAGGAACACCATCACGAACGGTAGTGCGAGGCCGTCGTTGACACCGGACTCGACGTTCAGCAGATGACGCAGCCTGGCCGGTACGCGCTGGTTGCCCACCAGCGCGGAAGCGAAGACCGGATCGGTCGGCGCCAGGATGGCGCCGATGAGCAGCGCCTGGGGCCAGTCCAGTCCGACCAGGTAGTGAGCCACGACGGCCGTGATACCCAGCGTGAGCGGCAAGCCCCAGCCGAGGGCGCGACCGGGCAGCCGCCAGGCCGAGCGAAGGTCTGTCCAGCCCACGCGCATGCCGTCGGTGAACAAAACGGCGAACAAGGCCAGTTCGGCGAGCGTGGCAACGACCGGTGAGTCGGCACTCAGCTCGAGCACACCGCTGGTCTGCGGCCCGAGCGCGATTCCCGCGGCGAGAAACAAGACCGCCGTCGACAAGATGGTGCGATGCGCCAGGCTCGACACCAGAACGGCGAGCAACAGCACCACCGCAAAGCACAGCAACAAGACGACTGTTTCCTCTTTCAGCCCGGGAACTATCAGTCCGGGAACTTTCGGCCCGGTAGTGGGAATGGCTCAGGCAGCAGCACTCGCGCGCAGGCGGCCAGGTTCAGAACCTGGCCGCCTTGCTTGCGAGCGAAGGCACTCTACCGATGGCAGTCAGGCACTGCTGCGTACCAGGGTCAGCCGGCGGTCTTCGTCGTCAACGTCTCTTCTGCTTTGCCAACCGCGGCCTCGAGCGCTCCGTCGATGTCTTCCGGTAGTCCGGCAACCATCGACAAGCTCACGACCACATCCTTGACGCCCGTCGTCACCATTGTGACCTCAAAGCCCTCAAGCGCTCCGCCGGCGGTGAACCGAACGGCAACCGGGTTCGTACCCACCTTCGGTGCGGATACCTCCCGGACCACGATCGGCGCCCGGCCTTCGCCCGGCACAGTGATCGTCAACTTGGTGCAGGCCTTGATCGCCGACTGGAACGACCGCTGCAACACGGCCACCGCCTTCGCTGAGCCCATCGCATCGAGCGATTCGTCGATGAACGGTCCTTGCTCGCCACCGGAGAAGGACCGATTGGCGGAGGCCTTGGAGCCGGGCGGCATGTCTGCGTTGGCGTAGCGGACGAGGGCGGCGCATCGCGGGTCCTTCGACGACAACGTGACGTCGTCTTCACTGTTGTCGTCAGGCTCGATCGAGAAACCCGACGGCATGTCCGCCAGCGCGAGCAGCGCCTTGGTGAGCTCTGCCGTGGTGCGCTGGACCACGGCGGGCGGCATGCTGGTCACGGTCGGGCTGGGCGTGGGGGTAGGTGTGGCGGATGGCGTCGGCGCGGGAGTGCTCGCACTCGCCGACGGGGATGGCGAGCTGGAGCCCGATTCCCCAGCGCAAGCGGTCAGCGAGATGGTGAGTACGGCGGCGGACAGCAGCGGCAACAAGGTGGACTTCGGCATGAGTATCTCCGGGATCAGGGCATGGTAGGACCACGCCGACCAGTCTTCCCGGCACACCTGGACGAACCATACACCGCGAAAGAGGTCGTCCGTTTAGCGCTGAGGGACCTCTCGGCGTCTACCATTTCGAGGATGCGGTACGCGAATGAGCAGGAGCGGTACGACGCGATCCGGGCCGGCGCGGTTGCCAAGCTGAGAGCGCGGCGAGCGGATCTCACCGGGCTTGGCGGCGAACCACTGGTGCGCAAGTTGACCGAAGAGGCGCTGGCCGAGTTCTACACCGACCAGATCGCGGCCAACTACGCCTGGGACTTCGTGGAGCGGGAGATCCGTCGGGCGATCGACGAGGCGTGATCGTTGCCCGCCCACCGCAACAACGAGACGGGTCCCGAGGACGCGGCTATCGCGGGGATCCTCAATCAGCATGGCACGGCCGCCGAGCGACTCGCGGCGCTCGAACGTAGTGACGCGCCGGAGCTCGCGTACAGCCTGCATGCGCGTACCGACGAAGAAGCCGAAATCACCACCTTGGCGAGCTATCTGCAGGCGAAGAAGCGCAACTGGCGTGCCGAGCTGGCCAGCCGCAGCGCTGGCAACCCGCCGAAGCTGGACTCGTGGGAACACTTCCAGCACCAGATGGGCGAGGTAACACCCGGCGTCGAACGCAACCAGCCGGTTTGGTTCCTGCAATCGGACGGCTACACGGTCAGCGGTACGAACCGGGCTGAGCTTGACGCGATCGGCGCCGCCCGGGAGCACCCGCCGCCCGACGATCCCCAGCAGTTGCTGGGAATCACCTATCAGCGCGACACGATGTACGCGATGCTGCCCGACGGTGCGATCTCCCGTCATGTCGGTACGTTCGACGCCGGCACATCGGCGTACGCGACGGGCGGTTGGGTCAACGACGTGATCCGGGTGACCGCGGACGCCGACGAGCTACGGCTGAAGGTGGCCGCTGTGGCCGATGGCGGCGACGGCAACGTGGCGATCCGCGGGACTGTACTCGAAGGCCCGGTTGGCAATCGCGGGTTCGCCGTTGGGTCGACGATCGAGCTTCACAAGAACCAGTCGACCGGTGCGATGACGATCCACGACACCGCCACCGGAACGAGCGACCAGCTCGCGGGCGGAACTTGGACGGCGTCGCTCGAGACCTTCGCCTATCACCAGGGCCGTACGCGGGTGAACGAGGGCCTCGGCATGCACCTGCCCGGCGCTGGTGCTCCCGAAAACCGCAACCGTGGAAAGAGCCTGCCGGTCGACGACGCGTTGTTCGAGCGGATCCGGAACCTCTACAGCCATCCCGAAGCCCCCGAGCGTGGATACGGCCAGACGCTGGGCCCGGCCCGGACGCGCCTCAACTTCAAGGAGGCCGGCTGGGACGTGAACGTACATCCGTATCGCAGGCTCGGCGGCGACGCCATGTTCACCGAGGCCGCGCACCCGGAACCCGGACCGTACAACGGCAATCTGCCGGTTCCGAGTACGGTCGACGTCAACAACACCCGCTGGTACTACAACCTCGCGAACGCGATGCCGGACCGGTTCGTCGGCGGGCGATCGAGTAGTTCGGCGTGCTACATGACGGCGGCGACGATGCTGTTGCACGAAGGACGGCTTTCCCAGGAGGAGGCCTCGGACGTGATGGCCTTCGCGGTCGCGGACATGGTGGTCAGCGGCGAACACAGCCTGCCCGAATGCATGACGAGCATCGTGATGGCCGCGGGTAGTTCGGAGCCTTGGCAGGACACGCCGCTCAACCTCTCGGTGGAGACACCTCCACTGCAAGCCTGGCTGCATCTTGTCAGCCCTGCGACCCGGGAGGAGATGCGGTCCGACGCCCGCGAGGCGCTGCGGCACTTGGTCGCCAACCCGACGCCGGATCTGAAGCTGGTCAAAGGACTCACCATGTTGGTCAAGGCAACAAACGAGTTCGAGCGATCGCAGCCCGGCGCCGATCGCGGGCCGCACATCGCCGCCGAGCTCGACAGGTCCGCTGGACTCGACAGGTCCGCGGGCGGCGACAGGTCTGCAGGGGTCGACAGATTCGCCGGGTCCGCCGGGCTCGACGGGTCCGCCGGGCCCGCTGGGCTCGACGGGTCCGCTGGGTCCGCTGGGTCCGCTGGGCTCGCTGGGCGCGGCAGGGAGAGGTCGAGCGCGCAAGGTGAGGTACCTCAATCCGGCCTGACTGGCGACCCGACGCGGCAAGGGACGCGGGAGAGCGCGGAATTGGCGGTCGCAATACGAGCAGGCCTCAATCCCACGCCCGCCTCAGTCCAACGCATCTCGGGAGGAGCCGCCGTAGACGGGACTGCCTCGGATGGGCCCGTCTCAGGTGCGGCCGTCGAGCAGGACCTGCGCCACCGGACGACCGCGGCGGCACGTGATACCGACCGCGGCGCCGACCGAGGCCGCTAGGCCAGGACCTCGCTACGGAGTGCTGGGGCGATCCTCACCTTCGAGCAGGTTCTTGAGGACCAGCAGATCGGCCTGTACGGCGTCCGCATCGCGGGTGAGGTCGTCGTCGGTCATGTCCGAACGCCGGCGGATCGTGAAGACCACCTCGCAACCCGTACCGTCGGGAATAACGCGCATCGGGTTGTAGACAACCTCGCCCGAGGGCAAAGTCACCTCGTGGTCGAGCACGCCGTACTCGTTACTCTCGGCAAACTTGACGACCACCTTGCCCATCGGCGATTCGGCGATCCATACCCCGTCAACCTGCTCGATCGAGCCACTCAACCCAGCGGCCCACTCAGGCAACTTGGCCGGATCCGCCGCATAGGCGTAGACATCCTTGGCCGACCGTCCGATAAACACGCTGACATGCCGCGAAGTACTCATACCGCCACACTAACCAGCACACCCACCCCCGTCTTGAACAATTCGGACACCCCACGGCGGGCCCTTCGTACCGCGCTAAGCCCCCGGCGCACGCCTCGCCAACACCCCGCGCGGTCCACCCCGGCCCACGCCTCGACCACATCCACCGGCCTCGTCCCAGGGGCGGCGCGTCCGCACCTGCCTAACTCCCTACGCCGTCCGCCTCATCCACACCTACGCGGCCCGCCCCGGCGTACGCCTCGCAAACACCTACGCGGCCCGCCCTGGCGCGCGCCTCGTCGACACCTGGGCGGCCCGCGCCGGCGCGCGCCTGGCCAACACCCGCGCGGCCGGCCCCGGCGAACGCCTCGTCCACATCCGCCGGGCTCGCCCCTTGCCGAGGCGGGCTTGGCATGCGGCTTGTCATGTCGTTCGCACGTGTTGGCCTACCGCTCGTTAGTACTGCGAGCGGTGGACGTGCTCAGGCGTCAATGACGGTGGTATCGCGGATACATATAGCCCGGTGTCCAGAATGGCGTGGCGCCGTAATAGCTGTAGACGTCGACGAAGTCCTGCGGTTCCTCGCGCGCGAGATCCGGATCGTAGACCGGGCCTTTGGCCACGTGCTCGTGGTGCTGGTCGATGTGCACCTTGTCGTCGTCCACCGCTGTCACGGCGTCGACCGGGATGAGCTTTTTGCTGTCCCCGATGCCCAGAATGCCACCGGAGCTGATCTGGAGCAGGCGCACGCGTCGTTCGTCCCGGTCGATGAAGAGGCTGTCGACCTTGCCGATTTCCTCGCCGCTGCTGTCCACGACCGTTCGACCACGGATGTCGTCCGCAAGATCGGCCAGCGTCAGGTCGGTGTCCTCGAGCCGTTCCAGCGTGGGTTGCTGTTGCTCGTTCATGGCTGTTCTCCAATCGGCGAATGCCCTCTCCACCCCGGTAACCCGATCTACCGGGCTCACACTGCCCAACGCCGTTCGAAGCTCGGTCGTCATGAGATCGTCAAGCGCGAAGCGTGTCCGCCGGTGACAGGGACGAGCCGTTGCCGCTGGAACAGCGCAACACCGGGGTCGATCTGGTGGCACCACCTCCCTTCAATCCACGCGGCGGTTTGGCCGGTGCAGGCGGTATCGACGTCAGGGGCGGGCGGACGAGAAGCCGGTCCAGCGCAGTTCGGCGGGCAGGTGGCTCAGGTCGTTGAACATGACGATGCCGGGCGGCAGACCGGGGCGGTACTCGATGACGGTGAGCGCGGTGTTGGCGCTGTCGAGGCCAAGCCATCGTGCCGGCGGGGCATCGAGGGCATGACACAGCAACCAGGCGATCGGGTACGAGTGCGTGATGAGGATTTCGTGGGTGTCGCCGTCCTGCGCGGGATCGGGAGTGGTCGCGAACCGGGCGATCAGGCTGTCAGCGGTCTTACGACCGGCCTCGGCCTCAGCCGCGTCGTACCCGTCGAAGAACGGTATCCACGACGCCGGCGTCTCGGCTGCGGCAGGGACGTAGGGGATGTGGTCGATGAGTTCGGCGGCTTCACCCACTGGCGTGTGCGCCGGTAGGTGCCGGGCGAGTTCGTATGCGCTGGCGGCCGCGCGCGCGAGTGGCGAGTGCCAGACGGCGTCGATACGAGCCCGTGCGAGGCGTTCGCCCAGGAAAGCCACTTGCTGCCGCCCGGTCTCGGTGAGTTCGCCGAACGGGTCGGCATCACCGTGCCGGGCGATGTAGAGGTGCCGGATTGGCATATGAGGGGGTCCTTTCGCGCGTCAGGTGGCGGTGATGGTGACGGTGCCGGTGGAGCCGTCGATCGTGACGAGGGTGCTGTCGCGGATGGTGGTGGTGGCGTCCGCGATGGCGACGACGGCTGGGAGGCGCAGTTCGCGGGCAACGATCGCGGCATGGCAAAGCGCTCCTCCGGTATCGGTGACCACCCCCGCGGCGATACGGAGCAGGGGAGTCCACGCCGGATCGGTATATGGACACACGAGGATGTCGCCCGGCCGGACCTGCGCGAAGTCGGCCGGTCCCCGAACTATCCGGGCAGTTCCGGTCGCAATTCCGTGACTGGCCGGCGTCCCGGCCAATAGCGTTCGCGATGCCACTGGCGCGACGGCTGGTGCCGGTGGGGGAGCAGCGGTGATCGGCCGAGCCTGGAGTATCCAGATCTGGTCGTTGTCGATCGCCCACTCGATGTCCAGCGGCCCGCCAAGTAGCGCCGCGGCCTCCTGCCCGAGTCCGGCGAGCCGTACGACGACCGCATCGCCCAGCGTTGCCCGATCCCGGTCATCGGCCGCCACCTGGCCAGCCACGAGCCCACCGACAAGGCGTTCGCCGGCGCTGTAGCCGTAGCCGTAGCCCTCGCGGGCGTGGGCGCCTGGGCGGTCGAGGCGGGTGCGTTTTTCTGCGATGGTGCGGGTGATCGAACCGTCGGCGTCGACGCGGTAGGAGTCAGGGGTGACGGTGCCACCGACGACGCTAGGACCGAGGCCCCATGACGCTTCGAGCGCGGTGGTGCCTTCTGCGGAGGTGAACATCACCCCGGAGACCTCGGCATCCACCAGGCGCTGGACGAGCACGGCCATTGCCGGGTCGTTGCCCGGTATGTTCGACGATCCAGGCTGCCCCGGCTCATCGGGAGGGTCCGCGCTGGAATCTTTGCTATAGGTAGGGGGTCGCCCTGACTCATCGCGGTTGGCAACGAGGAACGGCGGGTTGTTGCGAGAGGCAACAGATGGTGCGGGATCGTTGCGGTAGGCAATTGCTCGTGAGGAGTCGAGTGATTCCCAGCAGGTCTGCACCGCTTTGGCGACCTCGGCTACCCCGCGCACCGCGAGAACGCTTTCGTACTGACCAGCCCTCGACGCTTCGGCGGTGTCCTCGCCATCCGCCGACGACCGCACCGCGACCGGCACATCGCCGAGCTTGTCCAACCCCTCGGCGAGCAAGTCCAGCAGTCCAGTGGGCCGCAACGCATCCGAGGTCGCCGACTCGGCACGCTCCGGCCTGACTGCGATCGCTCGTTCGGTCCCGGCGAAACCGTCGAGCGTGGGCTCGGCGGTGGCGTCGCGGGTGGCCGCTTGATGAACGGTGAAGGGGATGACGAAGCCGTCTGGGACTGGCAGACCGGCGCGCAGTAAGGAGCCGAGGGCGCCTGCCTTGGCGCCGCTGGTACTGGTGTCCGCCGCGCTGAGAGGGATGATCATGCCGGAGTCCAATCAACAAAATGTTGACAACAATGTGTTGATTCTGCATGATCGGTGCATGGCACGCAAGCACGATGACGCGAAGGTTCTGATAGGCGCGGTTGACGATCGCGCCCAGGCGCAGCGCGAGCAAAAGGCGACGAAGCAGCTCCTCAAGCTCGGAGCGGACGAGCTCGAGGCTCGACCGTGGCGCCCAGCGCCAGTTCCGCCGTCAGCGGTGGATCTGGTCCACTTCGCGCTCTGGCGATCGGACGAGCTGGGCGCCGAAGGCGTGGTGAGCGCGCTCGAGCTGTTGCCCGCCGCGCGCGCCGAGGTCGAAGCGCTCGAATCCGGTCTGCTGTTCAGTGCCCGCAATGCCGGTCTGACCTGGGCGCAGATCGCGGAGGCGATGGGCTTCAACTCGCCGCAGGCTTGTCAGCAGCACTACAACCGGCTCACCGCCAGGAGGACGCCCTGATGTCTCGGGACTCGCCACCAGAGCTACTCACTCTGCATGCCGTGCGGATTAGCGGGTTCGCCGACACCGCCGCAGTGGCTCGTCGCTTCGGGCTGGACCTTGCCGAGACGGCAGAGATCTTGGGCGACGCGGAGGCGTGCGGCTGGGTGACTCATGCTGCCTTCGCCGGGATCGGCGGCTGGTCACTGACCGAGGCAGGTCGCGCGGAGAACGAACGCCGGCTCATTGCCGAGCTCGCCTCCACCGACGGCGGGGAGCGGGTTCGCGAGGTTTACCGCGACTTCCTCCCACTGAACGCGCGTCTCCAGCAGGCCTGCACCCATTGGCAACTCCGCCCCGTGCCGGGTGATCGGCTCGCCACGAACGATCACAGCGACTCCGCCTGGGACGCCGACGTACTCCGCGAACTCGCCGCGATCGATGCCGCGCTCGCCCCGCTTGCCGGCCACCTTGGCGACGTACTGGCTCGCTTCGGTGGATACGACTCACGCTTCAGCAAGGCCCTGGATCGTGCCAGAGCGGGTGAAGGCGGCTGGGTCGACCGTACCGACGTGGATTCGTGTCACCGAGTCTGGTTCGAACTCCACGAGGACCTCATCGCCACGCTCGGCCTCAACCGCGGCGAAGAGCCGTGAGCATGAGGGTGGCGTTATCCGCTGGAGGTGATACAGAGATAGACGCGATGCTGAGTGCCCGATCCACCGACCGGAGGTTACGATGCGGCGACGAGAGTACGAGGGCGCCGGTGATTTCCGGTTGATGCAGGAGCTGATCCAGCGGACATGGAATCCGCGGTCGCGCTTGCACATCGGCGACGTGGCCTGGGAGCGAAGCGTGAATGCCGCGCGGCGTGGAACGGGTTGGCGTACGGCGTTCTGGGAGGACGGCGGTCAGGTAGTCGCTTGGGGATGGGCGGAGCTCCCCGACCACCTTTCGCTCGTCGTCGATCCGGCCCAGCCGGACGTCGCAGCCGAGGTGATCGCCTGGTTCCAGGCCCTCGCCCAAGACGGCGCCTGCAGCATCCTTGAAGACGAGACGCATCTCAGCTCCGCGTTGGAGGCGGCCGGATTCCGCCCGGACGAGTCAGCGCCGTACTTCACGCACCACCGCATCTCGCTCGATGAGCTGCGTACGCCGGTAGTGCCCGAGGGGTTCGTGCTTCGCCATGTGGAGCCGGCCGAGGTGGAAAGGCGCGCCGAGGGGCATCGCGCCGCCTGGTCGGATTGGGGCCCGTCGAAGGTCACCGACGAGGACTTTGCCGCGGTGATGTCGGCCTGGCCCTACCAGCGCGAACTCGACTGGGTGGTCGAAGCGCCGAACGGAGACTTCGCGGCCAGCGCGCTGATCTGGTACGACGATGTGAACCAGGTTGGCCTCGTGGAACCAGTCGGTTGTGCGCCGCAGTACCGTCGCCGGGGATTGGCCCAGGCGGTCAATCTCGCCGCCCTGCACGCCTTACGCGACGCAGGCGCCACCTCCGCGACGGTTTGCCCGCGAGGTGATGACGCCTATCCGAAGGCGCGGGCGCTCTATCAATCCATCGGCTTCAAACCCGGTGCTCGTTCCAAGCTCTACGTGCCTAGCTGATCTGGCGCGCGCGGCCGCCCGACGCGTACGCCAGCCGGCGACCAGGGGCAACGCTGTCGGGCGGTCGCGGTCACAGCTGAGCGAGAAGCGGGCGGAGCGACTTCATGATGACCTCGGCCCAGAACGCCGTTCCGGTTCCTGCCTTCGGGTGAACGCCGTCGGACAGATAGTGGGTGATGTAGGCCGGGCCGCGGTACTGCAGCCACATGCTCCAGGGGATGACCTGAGCCGGGCCCATCTTGTCGTGGATTTGTACGTTGACCCAGCCGGAGTTGCGCTGATCCGCGACCTGAACGTCTGCGGGCCTCGCCCAGCGAGACGCGTGGGTGTCGACCCAGAGCACCTTCGTGGTTGACGGAAGTCCCGCCAAGAGCCGGGTGATCTGCGCGGACATCACCGACGGGTCGAAGATGTCGTTCGTGCCAGTGGCCATGACCAGAATCTTCGGCTTCGTGGTCAGCGAGAGAACCCAGTTGACGGCCGGGGCCGTCGGACGACCGGACCAGTAGTTGACCGCGGCCGACCGACCTTCCGCGTTGACCGCTGCGATGATGTCGGATCGGCCCAAAGTGGTGAGGGAGTCTCCGACGATGAACACATCCGCGACAGGATCGCCGTCGGATACGGTCACGTCGCCGATCGTGCCGTTCGCCTGCGAAGTCCAGTCGCCGATCGACCCGCTGCCGAAATCGATCGCCGTATTGCGAGCGCCGGCCGGGCCCATCAAGCCGGTAGCGAGGGCAAGAGTGAGGGCGCCGGTGAGCGCCATCCGGATGCTGCCTTTGTTCATGATCGCCTCTCGTTGAGCACCGGATCACCTAGCGCCCGGTGCACAGGTCGCCTTGAGCGTAAGGCCGCGCGGTACCGAACTGAGGTGGTGAAGGCAACAATTGCACGTTGCTGCAACGCCCGGATCTGACCTAGTCCGCGCCACCGCGCCACCGCGCCACCGCGCCACCGCGCCACCGCGCCACCGCGCCACCGCGCCACCGCGCCACCGCGCCACCGCGCCACCGCGCCACCGCGCCACCGCGCCACCGCGCCGCCGCACCACGGCGCAACGGCAAGCGTTCGTGCTCGCTCCGCCGGACGGCCCGTGTCATCAGCTAGCGGTCCGAACGTGCAATCGCAGCGACGCGGAAGGAAGAGCGAGGCTGGTTGTCACGCGTCTGAAAGACGACTGTGCCCGCCACCCTGCCGCCGTTGTGCCGGTGCAGCGTAATCTCACGGTCATGCCAGGAAAACGACAGCCCACTCGTCGCCGAGCGACACCCGAACCGGCGCCGGTGGAGGTCTCGCGGCCGCATCCCGCCGCGTGGCTCGCTGCCCAGGGGATAGCCCGCCAGATGGAGGGCGTTCGCGTGGAGCCGCAGCCCGATGGCTCCGTTCGAATCGTCAACGAGCCCTAACCCACGACGGTGCCCCGCCCGCTCCCCATCGAGGCGCTCGATGCCGCCCGTCGCCGGCGATCACCCCGACTCCAGCCGCCCGCCAACGTGTCCTAACGGCCGTAAGGCGTCCTGGTTCGAGGTCCGCGCCCACGCCGGCGTCCGCGCTCAAGTCCGCGGGCACCTTTCATACGGCGTCCCGGCTTGAGGTTCCGACCGCGGCGGTGTTTGACGTCCTCGTTCAAGTCTGCGGACGGGTCGTACGGCGTCTTGGCTTGAGTCGGCGACCGCGGCGGTGTTGCGTTGTTGTTCGGGTCGGTGGGCGCGGGGTGCACCGCGAGTGTGAGTGAGGGCTGTTGATGTGGCGGTTCGGCGTTCTTGCTTCGGCTGGGTCGGGACGGCGGCCGGGAGGGAACGCGGTTCGCTGGAGCGTTGTTGCGTTGCGGCGCCAGGTGTGGAGCTGCTCGACGGGGGTGGATCGGGGTGGGATAGGGTTTTGTGAAGGCGATCACAAGCGGACTGCTGGAGGATTTCGCACCATGGCCAGCCACGCCGTATGCCGGCGGATGTGACCGGTGGTGTCCGTTCGTGAGTGGTTGGACAAGACCAGCGAGACGTGGGCGCCGCCGACGGCTCGTGATTCGGCCGGGCCGTTTCGGTTCCTCTTCTGGTTGACCCGATCGCAGGCTCGACGTGTCGCGCTGGGTGCGACGTTGGGTACGTGCTGGACGGTTGGTCTTGCTGTGCCCCCGTGGGTGTTGTCGCGTGCGATTGACGAAGGTCTCATCGAAGGCGATTCGGCCGCTCTGATCATGTGGGCGTTGATCCTGCTCGCCGTCAGTGTGCTGGTGGCGCTTGTGGGCATCGGCCGGCATCGCACGATGACCAAGATCCGGATGGACGCGTCGTTCCGCTCGGTCCGGGCCACGGTCTGGCACACGTCTCGTCTGGGAGCCTCGCTGACCCGGCGCGTGAATGCCGGCGAGGTGGTCACGGTGGGCATCGCCGATGTGCAGATCGTCGCGCAGGCGTTGACCGTCACGGGTCCCGGTGTGGGCGCCGTAGTGGCTTACGTCGTCATCGCAGTCGTGTTGTTCACCATTTCACCGTTGCTGGCCGCGGTGGTGCTGGCCGGCGTACCGCTGTTGGCTATCGCGGTCGGGCCGGTCCTGCAGCGCATTGAGCGTACGGGGGGCGAGTACCGCGCATTGCAAGGCCGGTTGACGACGCGCCTGGTCGACGTACTGGCCGGGCTTCGCGTACTCAACGGCCTTGGTGGAAAGGCGTTTGTCGCCGAGCGGTACGAACGGCAGTCGCAAGGACTGGTGGACCGCGGCTACCGGGTTGCCGGTCCGTCGAGTTGGCTCGGAGCGTTGTCGGGCGGTTTGCCTGGGCTGTTCCTGGCCGCGGTGGTGTGGTTGTCGGCGCGAATGGCCGCCACCGGCGATATCACCACCGGCGAGCTTGTTGCCGTCTACGGGTATGTGGCCGTGCTGGTGGTTCCCGTGTCGTTCTTCATCGAGGGTGGCGGTGACATCGCTCGCGCCCGGGTGGCCGGGCAACGAATCATCAACCTGCTCAACCTGCCGATCGATCGGCCCGATCACCGCGACCCCGCGCCGATCCCGGCTGGCTGTGGTCCGCTGGTCGATCCCGGCTCAGGAATTACCGTTCGTCCCGGCCTGCTGACGGCGTTGGTAGCCGCGAGGCCGGCTGAAGCAGTCGCGGTAGTTGAGCGGCTCGGACAGGTGAGCCCCGATGGCGGCGCCGAGGTGACGTGGGCGGACGTGCCGATCAGCGATGTCGATGGTGACGAGTTCAGGCGCCGGTTGGTTGTCGCCGACAACGATGCCGAGGTGTTCGCCGGCACCGTCCGGGAGGTCGTCGCGGGACGACTCGGGGCTGATGACGACCGGATTCAGGCGGCCCTTCGAGTCGCCGTGGCGGAGGACGTCGTGGAGGCATTGCCGGGTGGTCTGGACGCAGCGATCGCGGCGGGCGGGAGCGACCTGTCAGGCGGACAACGGCAGCGGATCCGGCTCGCTCGCGTGGTCTATTGCGCGCCTGACGTGCTGCTCGCGATCGACCCGACCTCAGCGGTCGACGCGAATACCGAGGCGGCCATGATCGACCGGCTGCGCGAAGCCCGGTGCGATAAGACAACGGTCATCACGACGGCATCGCCGCTGGTGCTGGACCGTGCCGACGAGGTCATCGTGTTGGTCGACGGCAAGGCCGCGTCAGTCGGCACACACGCCGAACTGCTGCGCAGCGACTCGTACTACCGCGACCTGGTGTCCCGGGCCCAGGACGGCAACGGCGACAGCGGAGTGGCTGATGAGTAGGCAGCTGCCCGTCGGGGGCGGGGCGGAGATCCGTGCGGCGGCGATGGGCGACCTGCGTGCGGATCGTGGTGCCGTGGTTGGGCTCGTCCTCGTCAACGGGCTTGCCGCCGCGGCGGGGTTGATCGGCCCGTGGCTGGTCGGGCGGATCATCGACACGATCCGCGCCGGGTCGGGCGACGTACTCAGCACGGTGGACCGGCTTGCCTTCGGTGCTCTGCTGTTCACCGTCGTACAGACAGTGCTGTCGTGGTGGGCGCTCAAGATCGGGTACCGATTCGGCGAACGTACCGCGGCACGTGTGCGCGAGCGGTTCTTGCAGCGGACTTTGGCGCTGCCGCCGAGAGTCGCGGACCAGCTTCCGGCCGGTGATCTGATCACTCGCGGAAGCACAGACGCGTCGCTGGTCGCGATGGTCTTGCGATACGCGCTGCCGGAAGTTCTGGTGGCCACGGTCCATGCGTTGTTCCTCATCGTCGCGGTACTGGTCTTGGACCCGCGGCTCGGCCTCTGCGGTTTGCTCTGCTTGATCGGTGGCGGAGCGGCGGTGCGCTGGTACCTGCGGCGCGCGCGGCCGGTGTACCTGGCGGCTGCGGCATCCCAGGCGGACCTGGCCGACGTCGTTGCCAGCACTGCCAAAGGCGCCCGCACGATTGAGGTGCTCGGGTTGGAAGAGCGGAGGACGGAGGTTACCGAGGCTGCCATCGCTGAAGCCCGGTCCGCCCGACTCGGGGCGCTGTGGCTGCGTACGGTGCTGTTTCCGTGGTCGGAGGTCTCGCTGGCGCTGCCGGCGGTGGGAGTCCTGCTGGTGGGTGGGGCGCTTTACGCCAACGGTTCGGTCAGTCTCGGGGTTGTGGTGACGGCGACGTTGTACCTGCGGCAGCTCGTCGGGCCGCTCAATACGTTGATGTTGTGGATTGAGCAGCTACAAGGGGCCGTAGCGTCCTACGCCCGGGTCGAGGGCATTGCGGACATCCCGGCGACTGACGCTCCGCGGACCGCTCCAACCGCCGAGACCACTGCAACCGCCGCGACCACTGCAGTCGCGGAGACGGCTGCAGTCGCGGAGACACCTGCAGCCGTCGAGAGCGTTGGCAGTGAAGGGCATGGCGACCGGATTCGCGTGGACGGCGCTCACTACAGCTACACGGGCGTACGGGACGTGCTGAGGGGCATCGATCTGCTGGTGCAACCCGGCGAGCGGTTGGCCATCGTCGGCACTTCCGGCGCAGGAAAGTCAACCCTGGCACGCTTGTTGGCCGGCCTGGACCGCCCGCACACGGGTTCGGTGACCATTGCCGGTACGGCGGTCGCGGACCTGCCGCCGGACCAGCTGCGCGAACACGTCGTACTGATCACTCAAGACCATCACGTCTTCCACGACACCGTGCGGGACAACCTCCTGATCGCCAGGCCAGACGCGTCGGACGAAGAACTGGTCGACGCGTTGAGGGCTGTTGGGGCCTCGTGGCTGGACGACCTGCCGGACGGACTGGACACAGAGATCGGCAGCGACACCAATCTCGATGGCGCCAGGGCGCAGCAACTCTCGTTGGCGCGGGTCGTACTCGCCGATCCGCACACGCTGATCCTGGACGAAGCCACCGCGCTGCTCGATCCCAAAACCGCCCGCCAAACGGAGCAATCCCTCGCCGCCGTACTCCGCGGCCGCACGGTCATCGCGATCGCCCACCGCCTGCAAACCGCGCACGACGCCGACCGAATCGCCGTCATGGAAGCAGGCGAGCTCGTCGAACTAGGCACTCACCACGAACTAGTCACCGCCGGAGGCGTCTACGGCCAACTCTGGCGCAGGTGGCACACAGACCTCCCACCCAACAACCAGTAACCCTAGCGTTCGCGAATGACGCTCCGCAGGGCGGCATTGCAGCGGCCGTCGTATCCGCGATCCTGGCCGTTGCCGGGCTAGTTCGCGACGGCGCTGCCAGCGGACCCCACCATGGGCCCAATGCTGGTCCACGGCCTGACGCTCTGGGCGAGCGCTGTCTGATCGCTAGTGTCCTGAGTCGGAAGTTCGTGCACATCTCCGGCGCCCAGGCACGCACCTCGCGGCGTTGGAGAAACGGCCCCGATGCTAGAGCATCGCGACCGCTTCTCCGCCTTGCGATGCACGCACCTGGACACCGGAGCTGAAGCACGAACTTCCGACTCAGGACACTAGCCGCGGAGCACCGGTCGTCGGGCCGGCGGGTGGGTGGGCGACCTGAGCAGAAGTACTCAGGGCGGATAAGTAGTAGTTCGGTGGGGTTGGGGTGGGGCGTTCGGCAGGGTGGTGGGTATGGCTGAGCGGCAGGGGCTTTGGGTGATGGGCCTGGACGGCGTGGTGGGGATGCTGTTGGTGGCGAATGCTGTGGTGGCGGGGCCGTGGTTGTGGGACGCCGCTCGGCGGGATCCGGAGCAACTGGCCTATCCGTTGGTGTCGCCCAGTTTCGCGATGGTGGGCATGGTGGTTGGTGGGCTCGGTGCGTTGTGGTGGCGGTTTGGACGGCCGGGGCGAGGTACTGCCGGTGCCGTCGCGGCGTTTGTTGTTGGGTATGCGTACGGCTCGATCGTGGCCATGTACGGCTTCGGTCTGGCGCTCGGCTATCTCCTGCGAGATTGGCACTTCTGAGCACCAAAGACCCCTAGGCGCCTGGCTGGCGGTCCGCCAGCCAGGCGCCGGCAAGCTGTCGGGCGGTTAGTGGCAGGTGGTGGTGGGGGAGCTGTCGAGGACCTCGTTGTTGAGGCCGATCAGCTGGCTGGTGAAGGTGTTGTCGGTCATCGTCAGCTTCCGTACGCCGTGCGTCTTGGTGATGGTCTTCGCGGTCGCCTCGTGCTCGGCATGTACGTCGCGCAGGCTGTTCGTGCCGCCGTTGCCGCCGATGATCTGCAGCGGCCCGGCCGGGTTCGGCTTGCCGGCCTTGTCCTGCGGTACGAAGCGCTCGTAGTGGTGGTCGTGGCCGTTCAGTACGAGATCGACCTTGTTGTCCACGAGGATTCCCCAGATCGTGGCCGCGCCCGAGTTGTCGCCGTGGTCGCCGGAGCTGAAGCGCGGGTGATGGTAGTACGCCGCGACGCACTTCTTCGTGTTGTTCAGCAGGTCATTCCGGAGCCACGCGTGCTGTGTGGTGCTGGTCAGCTCGGTCGAGTCCAGCGCGATGAAGTGCCAGTTGCCGCGCTCCCAGCTGTAGTACCGCTTACCGTCCGGACGCGCGATCGCGCCGAAGTACCGGTGGTACCCGTCGTACGCCGGCGAGGAGTACGTCTCGTGGTTACCGACGGACGGCTTCATGATGCTCTTGAACCGGCCCCACGACTTGTCGAAGTAGCTCGTGAAGTCGGAGTAGTGCGCGTTGCTGTACTGGTTGTCGCCCATCGTGATGACGTTGACCGGCTTGATGAAGTCGACCACGTTGGCGGTCTTAGGATGGACGCACGTGCTGCTGGATGCGGTGCAGCGGTCCGCGATGTCACCGGCGGCCGCGATCACGAACTGCCCGGTGGCACCGGCTGCAGTTGTGGCCGTGATCGGCGCGCTTTGAGCCGACTTGTTGTTGTTCGGGTCCAAGGCCCGCACCGTGTAGGTATACGCCGTCTGCGGGGTGAGACCCGTGTCGTTGTAGGTGTTCTCCGGCACGGACGCCACGAAGACGCCGTTGCGGAAGACGTCGTACCCGCTGACGCCCACGTTGTCGGTCGAGGCGGTCCAGCTCAACGCGATGCTGCTGCCTGTGATGGCGCCGGCCGCCAGGTTGGTCGGCACGGTCGGGGCCTGGGTGTCACCGGTGGAGCCGCTGACACCGTAGACCTCCAGCTCCCACAGCGAGTAGCCGTACGTCGTTCCACGCTGGGTGCCGACGACGCGCACATACCGGCCGTTCGCGGCGAGGCCGGTGTGGTCGTCGATGCCGCCGTCGCCGCTGGTGATGGTTTTGACCGTCCGGAAGTTCACGCCGTCGTCGGAGGTCTCGATCCGGTACGACTTGGCGTAGGCCACTTCCCAGTTGAGCTTCAGCCGGCTGACGGCCGAGGGCTGGCCGAGGTCGATCCGGATCCACTGCGGGTCGACGCCTTCGGCGCTGGCCCAGCGGGTCGTCGTACTGCCGTCGACCGCATATTCACCAACGTAGGACGCGCCTTCGATACTGGACGTCGCGACGATCGCGTTGCGGGACAACAACACGTCGGCCGTGGTGGCTCCTGAGCTGGATTGCAGGCCGACGGTGGTCGCGATCGTCAGTACGACGATCGACACCATCGGCACTTTGAGTCTTCTGAGCGGGAACATGGCGCACTCCTGCGGGCACGGGGACGCGATACCAGCGACCCGAATTAGGAAAAGTGGTTAACAGTTCCGCGAAGTCCAGCGCAGTCGCCCGGCAGTGCCCATGCATAACGTCCGGCAGAACCACTTCTGCCGGACCGTCCTCCGCCTCAGGACAGCCCGTCGTCGCAACGGCGGAGTGACCTCATACCGAAACAGTCGTGTCAGTCGAGAGAGATGGCGGGCCACGCCGCTAGGTGGGGCGGTGCGGGCGTGGGTGTGTTCACAGGTCTTGAAGGTGTTCAATTTCGTTGAGGGACAGCACTTGGTGGCTGTGGTGGGTGGTGTTGCGGCGCAGGGTGGTGATGCTGCCGGGGGACAAGGGGAAGAAGGCGCGGTCGGTTGAGGTCATGGGCATGCCGAGCCAGGCGAGGATCAGGTAGCTCGAGGCTGAACCGTGCGACACCACCACCTGGTTCGTGACCGGCCGGCGGAGGATGTCGTCGAGCGCCGGATACAAGCGTTGGACCAGTTGCAACCGGGTTTCCGCCCCGGCTGGGCCGTCGTGATGGCCGAGCCGGTCGCCGTACTCCGGAAGGGCGATGCGGTGTTCGGCGAGCCACGCCTGGGGTCGTCCGTCGGCCTCACCGTGGCACCTCTCGCGCAGCCGTGCATCCGGCTGCACCTCGACTGAGAACCGCCGGGCGATACGCTCCGCCGCCTGGCTGGCTCGGCGCAGATCGGATGAGTAGACCTCGACCGGCGCAGGACCGATCCGCGAGGCCAGGACATCGGCGATACGTTCGGCCTGCAGGTGGCCGTGGGTGGTCAGTTCGGAGTCGTACCAGCCGCCGACCAGTCCGTCGACGTGGTGTTGAGCCTCGGGATGAGTGACCAGATAGATGTGCCGCATGACCCCTCCTTCAACTCAATCCTGCAGAACTCCAAATCTTGCAGAAACTCCAATCCTGCAGGCCACAACGGGTCAGGCCGTCTTGGTGATGGATCCGCCAACCGCAGTGAGAGTGCCGTCGTAATTGCGCAGGTTGTACTTGTCGGCATCCTGGCCCGTCACCCGGTAGGTGTAGGTGCCCTTCGGGAGCGTGGCGCCCGTGCTGGTTTTACCGTTCCAGGTCTCGATGACCATGCCGTCGGTGTTGGCGCAGTTGAAGACCCGTACCTTCGCCGTACCGCGGTAGATCGTCACCTGGCAGGTGGGCAACGCCTTCGAGACGGGCAGTTTCAGCGTCCAGCTCGTTGTCATCGACGAGGGCGCGAACGCCGCGCCGAGGTAGACCGGAGCATTAATGAACGGCGCCAGCTGAACGGCCTTGAAAGCCAGGTCCTTGTCGGTCCACACCAGGGTCTCGTCGTCGAGATCGAACTGGTCTGGCGTGACATCGCGCGCGTCGACCGGCCGACCCACATTCGGACTCGCGGGCAGCGTGCCGGCCGCAAGCTGCGTGCTGGTGCCGTGTTTGATCGTCCGGAGTTCTCGCTGCGTGCCGGGCTTCGCGTCGAAGGCGAGGTATCCGCCCGACAGCTTCAGCGAGGTGGTGCCCTTGGTGGCGATCGTGCGTTGCGTCTTCGCGGCGGTGTCGCGGATCGTCAGGGTCTGCGCGCACGGTTCCGTGCTCGGGCAGCCCGTCACCCAAGCCAGCCACTTGCCGGAGATCGCGACGGCGACGATCCGCGTGGTGCCCGAATAGTGCACGGCTCTGACGTTGCGGACCACGTCCGCTACCACTATCGCTTCGTTGTTATTGCCCGCCGCGTGGATCATGTGGTTGCCGAACAAGGCGGCGACCTCGGGCCGGCCGGTGTAGGTCATGGTTTGCAGATCGATGCGGGTGGGCCATGACCAGTTGGTGGGCGGAGAGCCCACGAACTGCCGGCCGCGCAGCATGATGCGATTGCCCGAGGCTTGCGGCGGCGCTGAACCCAGCCCGGGCAGTTCGGTGATCACGCCGGCCGAATCGCGCAGCTGGTTGCCGCCGTACTGCAACCAGCCCGCTGAGCCGGACAACGCGGCGTACTGCGTGTCGCTCAGCAGCTTCTGCTCCGGGCCGAGCACCAACTTGCCGGCCGTGATGGACGTCGTCCGCGTGAACACCTCGAACCGGGTCCAGCCTTCGCTGTTGGGGCCACCTTTGCTGTACGAGATCCGCCCAGGCTGTACGGCGACCGCGTGCGTCCCCGTCAAGACTGCCTCGGTGGTAACGGAAGCCGCTGCGCGATGGAGGTGTAAGGCCTGGGCGGCGGTGGTGCCGGCCGGAATCAGGGCGAGAGCGGCAATCGCCGCCGTGCCGGTACGCCAAGTCATCTGAAGTGCTCCTCAAGCAATCGCGCGGCGGGGCAGAGCGTTGTGCCTCGCACGGTATCGGCGCGGCGGTCACCGGCACGCGCTTTCCCGCAGCCCTTGCAGCTTCCTGCAGAGAGCGGTATAGCGCCCGCAACTGCTCACTAACAACCTCTTGACGTCACTTCCGCGCATCGCTGAGAGTATGCGGACGGACCACCAACCCCTGAGGAGTCCACCGTGCCGTCCCGCCTGCGTCGTCGTACTCTGCTGCAACTCGGACTCGCCACGGCGGCCGTCGCCGCCACTGACCTCAGGCACTTACCGGGCGCTCTGGCGGCCGACGAATTCGATGCGCTCCGGTTGCGCTGGCTGGCCCTCAGTACCGGTGGCGCGATCGACCCGGCGGACCCGGTTTATGCGACTGGCCTCGCGCGGCTCAGCACGGACGCGGTCAACTTCCGCGACACCATGCTCACCTCGGCCGACCGGACCGCCCTGTGGCCAGATCTTCCGTTGAGTTCGGCCTCGGGGAACTTCTCGATCAGCTACACCCGGCTTCGGACGATGGCGCTGGCCCGGGCGACCCGGGGCACGGCCGTCACCGACGACCAGGCCGTCGGGGAGCTGATCGTCAGCGCGCTGGACTTCCTCCACGCGAAGGCCTACAACGAGACCAAGCCGGAGACCGGCAACTGGTGGTTCTGGGAGATCGGCGCACCGCGGGCTCTGACCGAGACCTGCGTCTTCGCGTACGACGTCCTGGACGCGACCCGGGTCTCGACGTATCTCAAGGCCGTCGACCGGTTCGTCCCGGACCCCAACCGCCGTACCAACTCGCCGAACCTCCGGGAGACCGGAGCCAACCGCGTGGACAAGGCGGTCATCGTCGCGCTGCGCGGCATCCTCGGCCGTACGGCTGCCAAGGTGGTCGCGGCGCGGGACGCGTTGAGCGATGTGGCCGAGGCCGGTCGCAACAGCGTTTTCAAGTACGTCGAGTCCGGCGACGGGTTCTACCGCGACGGCTCGTTCATCCAGCACGGGAATCTCGCTTATGTCGGCACCTACGGCAACGTCGCGCTGAGCGGAGTGGCGAACCTCTTCTATCTGCTGGGTGGCTCGTCGTGGGAGATCACCGATCCGAACCGGGTGGTGATCCTGGACGCGGTCGAGGCGAGCTTCGCGCCGTTCATGTCGAACGGGTTGATGATGGACTGCGTCTCCGGCCGGGCGATCTCCCGCGAGCGCGCCGGCGATCACCGGCACGGTCACGGCACGACCTCGAGCGTGCTGCTGCTCGCCGGTGGTGTCGAGGAGCCGTACGCGTCGCGGTTCCGCCGGCTGGCCAAGGACTGGATCAGCAGCGACCGGCTGAACGACTACCTCGCGGAGGCGTCGATCCCGGAGATCGCCCGGGCCAAGGCGGTGCTGGCGGATCCCGCGGTCAGGCCGCTGCCCGAAGCGCTGCGGCACGACCAGTTCCACAACCAGGACCGGGTGGTGCATCGCCGTCCCGGCTGGACCTTCGCGATCGCGATGTCGTCGCGGCGGATGGCGCGCTACGAGTGGGGCAACGGCGAAAACCTGCGCGGCTGGTACGTCGGCGACGGCATGACGTACCTCTACAACGACGACCACGGGCAGTTCAACGACGCCTTCTGGCCGACGGTTGACGCGATGAAGCTGCCCGGTACGACGGTCAGCACCCGGCAGCGCGCGCCACACGCCGGTACGAGCGGCACGGGCACGATCGCGGCCTACGCGGACTGGGTGGGCGGAGCGTCGTACCGTGGTGTCGCCGGTGCGGTCGGCATGCATCTGATCAACCACGACAAGAGCGTGCAGGCCCGAAAGTCCTGGTTCTGCGTGTCCGACGCGGTTGTCGCCCTGGGCGCCGGAATCATCGGCACCGACGGTCATCCGGTCGCCACGATCGTCGAGAACCGCAATCTGCATGCCGACGGCACGGACGCCCTCGTGATCGACGGTGCGGCTCAGCCCATGGATCACGGCTGGACGGCGGAGGCCGGCGGCGCGACGTGGGCCCACCTCGAAGGCACCGGGGGATACCTCTTCCCGAACGGCGGCGACCTGCACGCGCGGCGGGAGGAACGAACGGGTTCTTGGCGCGAGATCAACACCGGCAACGACACCGGCGGTTCCACCACCCCGCACAGCCGGCGCTACCTGTCGCTTTGGCTCGACCACGGCAGCAACCCGACCGCGGCCGGCTACGCCTACGTGCTGTTGCCGGGAGCAACGATTGAGCGGACCGCGGAACTCGCGGCGGACTCCGGCTTCGAGATCCTGGCGAACTCGGCCACGGTCCAGGCGATCCGGGCAGCGCGAGACCGGCTCACGCTCGCGAATTTCTGGACGGTGGCAGCGGCTGGTGGAATCACGACGACCGGGCCGGCCTCGGTGGTGGTAGGCCTGGATCCCGGCATGTTGCACGTCGCGGTGTCGGATCCGAGTCGCACGCAGCAGACGGTCCGGGTGACGATCGACGTACCAGCGCGCACCACCATCGCCACCGACCCGGCCGTCACCGTGGTCGCAACCGGCAGGCGCCTGGTGCTCGATGTGGCCGTTGGTGGAACCCGCGGCGCCACTCACACGGCGAGTTTCACGCGATCCTAACGCGACGGCGGCCGGATGAGGTGCTGCTCGATAACGCGGGCGACGGCCGGGGCCAGGACAATCTCGCCGCGGGCGGTTCCGCGGATTGCGCGGAACAAGTCCTCCGGCGGAGCGTCCTTGAGCAGGTAACCCGAGGCGGTTCCGGCAGCGCGCGCAGTCGCACGGTGACCTCGACGCCACCCGGACCGCGACCGAGGTTGAGGTCCGTCAGTACGACGTCCGGCCGGACCGCATTACTCGAGGCGGTGATGCTCGGCAAGGGCACCGAAGCCTGGCAGCCGGCGCCCGCTGACCGCCGTTCAAATGATCGGGTGACCGCCATTCGGGCGCCGGCTGACCACGTTCCAGGCGGCCGCTAGACGCCTGGAAGCGCGCCCCCGGGCAGGTGGTCCGGGGGCGCGCGATCAGGTGGTCCGTTGGGCTATGAGCCGAAGAGCTCGGTGTGCAGGGAGAACGCCGTGGCGATCTCGGCCTGCGCCCAGAACCGGTGATAGGTGAAGGTTGGCGCCGGGCCGCCGTCCAGGTGCGCTTGCACCTTCGGCCAGTCCGGGTCGTTCTTGTAGAAGGACCGGATCGACAGGAACGTGGAGTCCTGGCCGATCGGGTCGCCGTTGGGCATCTTGCCGGTCCAGCCCGGCGGGACGTACGTGCCTTCGCCGCTCGCCGCGTCGTACTTGTCGTCGAAGCGGCTGTAGTCGCCACGCGTCTCCGGGATGGCGATGCCCTTGGCGTCCTGGTGCGACAGCAACGCCGTGAGCAGGCCCTCGCCGGTGGTCTTGGCCGGGGTGGTACCCGACTTGGACGCGTAGTTCAGCAGCGTCTTGGCGAGGGCCGCCGCGATGCCGACATCCTGGCTGTGGTTGAGCACGCTGACCCGCAGGCCCGCGTTCGCGCCGGGCGTGCCCGGGTTCCACGTGTCAGGTGCACCGGTCCACTGCAGATCCGACGGGATCTGGAAGTTTCCGCCCGTGCCGACGGTGGTGTTCGCGATGGCCCACGGAACCCACTTGTCCAGGATCTTCTTGGCCCGCGGGTCACCGGTCATCCGGTAAAGCGCGGCCGTGCGCTCCATCTGCCATACCTGGAAGCCGAACCACCGGTTCGACGGCGGGTCGCGCCAGACCGGATGCGCGTCGTAGAACATGCCGTAGAACGTCGGCGTACCCGCGGGAGGCGTGCCGTAGTTGCCTTCCCAGCTGTTCGTCACACCGCCGGCGATTCCACCGTCGGCCGACTGCAGCCACTGCAGCAGTTCCAGCTGCCGGTCCATGCTCTTGGCCCAGTCCTGCTGGCCCGTGGCCGACTTCGGCTTCAACGAGGGAACCTTCGCAAGCGCGTACGCCGCCAGCGGGTTCTGGTAACCCTGGTGCGAGGCCCCGGTACCGATGCGCCACGCCCAGCCGGCCGAGGTATCCGTCGCGCCACCCCAGGCGTAGTACCAGGACATCAGGTAGTGCGAGCTGTCCTTGCCGGTGGCGGCGGGGCAGGCCGCGGCCCCAACACAGTTGCCGATCTTCTTGAAGTACTTGTCGAACATCGCGTACCGCAGGTAGTCGCCCATCTTCGCGGCCTTGTCCAGCTCCGGCGCGATCAGAGCCTGCTTGCCCTGCGCGGTCGCCCACTGCTCGGCGAACATCGCCACCTGTACTGCACGGGCATCCGCGTCCGGCGCGTTGGTGTACTTCCACTGTTTGGCGTACGAGCTGTCCTTGGTGAACAGGTCGAGATAGCCGTTGGGACCGCCGTGCTTGAAGGTGTCGCAGGACGGCTGCGGGATGGTCTCCCACACCGACTCCGACGAACCGCGCTGGTAGGTGTTGATGTACGACGGTGCCGTGGTGCCGTCGCCACACCGGCCGAAGCCCAGCGTGTTGTCGACGTCCAGCAGCCAGTGCATGCCGTAGACGTCGTCAGTCCCGTACGCCGACTTGAGCTCAGCGGCGAGTGGGTCCTGGCCCACCGAGACCGACGTGTCCAGCACCGACGGGTACTTGTCCATCCGGTTGTGTTCCGGCGCGTACGTGGCGGGCTTGGCCGGGTTGTACTTGTCGTTGGTCGGCTGATCGGCCTTCGCCGGGATGATGAACTTCTCCATCGAAGCCCACGCCGCCTTGAACGGAGCCCAGTCGCCGCTGATCTTGCCGTAGCTCGCCTCCAGCCACAGGTAGTAGCTGAACGCCTCGGACGTGGTCTGGTGCCCGTGGTCCGGCGCCTCGACCATCAACGTCTCGACCGCGTGGTACGGCACCAGCAGGTCGCCGAACTTACGGAAGTAGCCGCTGGCCGGGTCCTTGATCTTGTTGTACTGCGTGAGGAACGCCTCCTGGAAAGGAGGTGTCGTCGCCGAGATCTCCTTGGCGGTTACCGAGGCCGCGGCATAGCCGGTGGCGGTGGCGGAGAAGACGGCAGTCACCAGGTCGCCGCCGTTGGCCGCCGACGTGACCGTCACGTTCTGCGGCGTGTTCCAGTTCGCCGTGGTGAACGTCAGGGAGGTCGGAGTCGCGGTGAGGTCCGTGCTACCCGAGGTGCGGGCCACCGCTACGGTCACCGAGGCCGACGGCTGGCTCGCCAGCGTCACGCCGAACCGCGCCGTGCTGCCCTGTTTGACGCTGACCGCTGCCGGTGAGGCCACGATCGTCGCTCCGGCGAGCACCTTGATCGGTACGAGTGGCGTCGTACTCACCAAGCCGCCGTTGTCCGTAGCGCGGGCGACGACGGCGTGGTCACCGACGGACGCGCCGGACCACGAGCCCTGGTAGGGCACCGTAGTGTCGGTGGCGACCACGACGCCGTCGGCCACGAACTCGACCTTCGAAACCGTGCCGTCGCTGTCGGAGGCGGTTGCCGCCAACGGGATCGCCTGCCCGCTCTGGAACGACTGACCCGTGGTCGGTGCGGTCAGCGCCACCGTCGGGGCTTTGTTGCCGCCGGTGCACGAGACACCGTTGACCGTGAAGTCGGTCGGCTTGCCGTTCGTGGCCGTTCTCGTGCCCTGGAACCCGACGGTGGCGGTGCCGCCGGTGGCGATGTTCCGGTTCCAGTCCAGCGGTGCGACGGTGACCTTGGCACCGGACTGGGTGTGGGTGCCGTTCCACAGGTTCGTCACCTGCTGGCCGTTCGGGAAGGTCCAGGCCAGGGACCAGCCGTTGATCGGGTCGCCTTCGTTCTTGATCGTCACGTCCGCGACGAAGCCGCCGGACCATTCGTTCACGACGGTGTAGTTGACCGAGCAGGCCACCGCGGCATGGGCCGCCGGCGCGACCAGCGGCATGATGCCCGCCGCGGTCAGCGCCGCTATTGCCAAGGCGAGCGGTCTGGCGCGCAGCCGTCCCGCTCTTGTCCGTTGTCTCATCCGTTCTCCTCCGTCAGGGGCCAGCTGCTGACCCGGTGAAAGACCGCAGCATCACGGTGGCCGCAGGGGTGCCGTACCGCATGGGAGCGCTCCCAGATCGGCAGCGTAGGGGCTTCGCCGCGCCCGTGAGAAGGGCCTTAAACGTTTCAGGTCCGGAAGGTCTGTCGGCCTGTCGCGCCGGGCTTTTCCGGGGCCGGGAAGTTTGCGATGGGCTCTTTACGGCAGGTATGTCGCCGGTTACAGTCCAACGCAATGTGGGAGCGCTCCCAATAGCCACGTCCGCCCCGACGCTGCGAGGAACCCTCATGCCATCAAGACAGCTGCCATTCGCCGTAAAACCGTCCGCCCTGAAATCCCGCCTTTTGTCGCCATCCGTTGTGAGGCCGTCCGCCGCTGTGCTGGCGGTCGCGCTGGTCGCGAGTGCCGCGGTACTAGCCGCCGGGCGAACCGCGCAAGCCGTCAGTTCGCCGTTCTATGTGGATCCGAACACCAGCGCGGCGAAGTGGGTGGCGGCCAACCCGAGCGACTCCCGGACGCCGCTGATCCGCGACCGCATCGTGGCCACGCCGCAGGGCAAGTGGTTCACCACGACCAACACCAGTACGGTCCGGGCGCAGGTCGACGCGTACGTCGGAGCCGCCGCGGCCGCCGGCAAGGTGCCGATCCTGGTCGTCTACAACATCCCCAACCGCGACTGCGGTGGCGCCAGCAGCGGTGGAGCTCCATCGCACGAGGCGTACCGGGCCTGGGTCGACCAGGTGGCCGCGGGCGTGGCGGGTCGCCCGGCGGCGATCGTGCTCGAGCCGGACGTACTACCGATCATGACGAGCTGCCAGTCTGTAGACCAGCAGAACCAGACCAAGGCTTCGATGGCCTATGCGGGCAAGAAGCTCAAGTCCGGTTCGGCGCAGACCAAGGTGTACTTCGACATCGGCCACTCCGCGTGGCTGTCGCCATCCGAGGCCGCGTCGCGCTTGCGAGGCGCGGACATCTTCAACAGCGCCGACGGTATCGCCACCAACGTGTCGAACTACCGGGCGACCGCCAATGAGATCGCCTTCGCCAAGGCCGTGCTGAATGAACTCGGAGACTCGCGCCTGCGTGCGGTGATCGACACCAGCCGCAACGGCAACGGGCCGTTGGGCAGCGAGTGGTGCGACCCGGCCGGCCGGGCCGTTGGTACGCCGAGCACGGACCAGACCGGGGACGCGCAGATCGCCGCGTTCCTGTGGGTCAAGCCGCCAGGTGAGGCCGACGGATGCATCGCCAGCGCAGGGGCATTCGTACCGCAGCGGGCGTACGACCTGGCGGCGGCTGCCAACTGGACGCCTCCGCCGACGACCACCACGCCGCCGCCGTCTGGTACCTGCAAGGTGACGCACCGGGTCGTCAACGCCTGGTCCTCCGGCTACACCGGCGAAATCGTCATCGAGAACCAAGGTGCGCCCGTGGACGGGTGGACGCTCACCTTCGCCGCGCCGGGTGTGACCGTCACGCAGGGCTGGAACGCCACGTGGACCGACACCGGGGACACCGTGCGGGTGGTGAACGCCTCGTGGAACGGGCGGCTCGCCACGGGTGGCACCGCGACGATCGGCTACAGCGCGAACTTCGGCGGCGGCACTCCGCCGTTCTCCGCCCCGACCCTGAACGGCGTGCCCTGCACCTGAAGGCCTGCCGGAAGCTGAGATTGCGAGGAATTGATGATCGAACAAGGCAGAACGCGAAGGTTCTGGCGGCGCGTCGGCGTACTGGTGGCAGCCGTCGCGACGCTGGCCGCGGGCCTCGGTCCACTAGCAACCGATGACGCCGCCGCCCTCGGTTCGGGAGCGACGAACGGTGCCGCCGCGGCGGACAGCGGATGCAGTGTGGCGTACACGGTGGGCGGTGAATGGCCTGGTGGCTTCACCGCGAGCGTCACCGTGACCAACCTCGGCGCGCCGGTCGACGGTTGGCAATTGAAGTGGGCGTGGGCGTCCGGCCAGCAGTCCACCCAGGCGTGGAACGCGACGATCACCACAACCGACGGCCGAGCCACTGCCAAGGACGTCGGTTACAACTCGAAGGTCGCGACAAACGGCACGGTGTCGTTCGGCTTCAACGGGACTTGGACCGGCTCCAACCCGAAACCGTCCGAGTTCGAGCTGAACGGTGTCGTGTGTGGCGGAGGTGGCGGCACGGGCAGCGATGCGATGGCCGCCGTCGCGGCGATGCAGCCGGGCTGGAACCTCGGCAACACGCTCGACTCGACCGGCAGCGACGAGACGTCGTGGGGCAACCCGCGAATCACCGAAACGCTGCTGGACAACGTGAAAGCGCAGGGCTTCAAGAGCATCCGCATCCCCGTCACGTGGAGCGCCCACGTCGGACCCGCGCCGAACCACACGATCGAGGCGGCTTACCTGAACCGCGTCAAGGAGGTGGTCGGCTGGGCCATGGCGCGTGGTCTCTACGTGATGATCAACCTGCATCACGATTCGTGGCAGTGGATTCGGGATATGCCGGCCGACCGTACCGGCGTACTCAGTCGCTACAACGCGATCTGGACGCAGTTGGCGGAAGCCTTCAAGTCGTTCGGGCCCAAGCTGACGTTCGAGAGCGTGAACGAGCCGCAGTTCACCGGCAGCTCGGGTCAGGCGCAGGACGTGCAGTTGCTCCACGAGCTGAACACGTCATTCCGCGACATCGTGCGCCAGTCGGGTGGTAACAACGCCACGCGTTTGCTGGTGTTGCCGACCCTGCACACGTCGTCGGACCAGGCGTTGCTCGACGCATTGGCCACGTCGATCGCCGGCTACAACGACAAGAACCTGATCGCGACCGTGCACTTCTACGGTTACTGGCCGTTCAGCGTGAACGTTGCCGGAGGCACCCATTTCGACGCGGTCGCGCAGAAGGATCTGACCGACTCGTTCGACCGGGTCTACAACACCTTCGTGGCGCGCGGTATCCCGGTCATTCTCGGCGAGTACGGACTGCTCGGCTTCGACCGGCACACCGGAACCATCCAGCAAGGGGAGAAGCTCAAGTTCTTCGAGTTCCTCGGCCACTACGCCCGGGCGAAGAAGATCACCACGATGCTGTGGGACAACGGCCAGCACCTCGGTCGTACGTCGTTCCAGTGGAGCGATCCCGAACTCTTCGCGCAGATCAAGTCGAGCTGGACCACTCGCTCGGGTACGGCGTCCACCGACCAGGTGTTCAACGCCCGATCGAGTGCGATCACCGCGAAGACCATCACGTTGAACCTCAACGGCACGTCGTTCGTCGGCCTGCGCCACGGAACCACTGAGCTGGTGCGTGGTACCGACTACACCGTGCAGGGGGATCAGCTCACGCTGACGGCGTCGGCGCTGACGAGGTTGAGCGGGGCGCGGGACTACGGCACGAACGCGGTGCTGTCGGCCCGCTTCTCGGCCGGCGTACCGTGGCGGATCAACATCATCACCTACGACGCTCCGGTGCTGAGCAATGCGACCGGAACAACGAGTTCCTTCGCAATTCCGACCGCTTTCCGCGGTGATTTGCTCGCCACGATGGAGGCCAAGTACGACGACGGCACAAACGCAGGACCGCACAACTGGACGTCGTACAAGGAATTCGACCGGGCGTTCGCACCGAATTACGTCAGCGGGGTGACCACTTTGACCCCGGAGTTCTTTGCCGAGGTCAGGGACGGCGGGAGGGTGACGCTCACGTTCCACTACTGGAGTGGAACCAAGCTGACGTACTACATCACGAAGTCCGGCACCACCGTCACCGGCACGACGGCCTGACCATGGCGGCACCGGTCCACCGAGCCATCGGTGGACCGGTGCCGTTCGGCCGGCTGGGCGTTGTCACCGGGGAAGCGGCCCGGCGGGGCTCACTCGCAGGTGTCGCAGATTCCGTTGGCGGGAGTCTGCAGGTTGCACAGGGGGCACTTGTTGATCGGGCGGTCGGCGATCGCGGCCTTGCGGGCACGCGCGCGGGCGGCACCAAGCTTCGGCGGCAGCATCGCGCTGCCACCACTCGCGGGTAGGCCGGTCGCCTCGAAGTGGCGGTAGCTGGCGAGGCGCTCGTGGGAGGCGTGTACGTCGGGGTCCGGGGGAGTGGTCCCGGTCGCGGCGCCGACGATCTCGGCATAGCCGTCGAAGATGCTCTCGTCGCGGTTGACGCACAGCGCTGACAGCATCGGCTCACCGCGGCGCAGGCTCTCCGCGGACACCTCGGCGAGCACTCCACCGATCCAGTGCCTGGTCGGCTGCTTGGTGCGGATGCCGGTGATCTCCTGCACACCGGTGGCGATGTCCTTGTGCTGCACGAGTCCCTGGTACTTCTTGGCGGTCTCGATCAGCATCTCCCGCGCGGCGCCGGCCCACTCGACCCGGGCGGCGGCGACACCGACATCGGCCACGTCACGCCAAGCGCGTTCCTCTGTATCCGGCAGTTCGTGGTCTGGTGCGGCAACATCGAAAGTGGACACCCGGAAGACCCTAGCCGGGACACCACCATTCAGCGAAAACCACCACCTCCCGGCAGCCCCGCCCTGCCGTGAGAATGCGTCGCCAGGTGAGGATTCCCACTACCTCGCACGTCATCGACGGGTGTCGGTGGCGCCCGGCATAGTCACGGCATGCGCGACCAGTTGGTCGGCGAACCACCTCGCTCGAACTGAAAAGGACCGATCGTGACACTCAGCAGCTTCTACCCGGTGATCTGCACCGACCGCATCACCGAGTCGCGAGACTTCTACACCCGGCTGCTCGGATTCGAGCTCACCTTCGAAGCCGACTGGTACATCAGCCTCCGCCTGGCGGGCCCTCGCCCGTATGAACTCGCCCTCGTCGAATACACCCACCCGACCGTCCCGGCGAAGTTCCGCCAACCGGCCCGGGGAATTCTCCTGAACTTCGAAGTCGACGATGTCGACGCCGAGTGGGACCGCCTCGTCACAAAAGAAGGCCTCAAACCCGAGCTCGAAATCCGCAGCGAGGAATTCGGCCAACGCCACTTCATCATCGCCGACCCCAACGGAATCCTCATCGACATCATCACCGAAATCGAGCCCACCGGCCCCTACGCCGAGCAATTCGTCACCCCAACCTCAGTCACGCCGTGACCACTCGGACCCAGCGGACCGGTGCTCTACTTCCGCCGAGGCCTAGGACTGTACTCAGTCAGATACCACCCAGCCCTCAAAGCTGCATTCCCCAACAATCGCCGGCAAGGACGGCCCGATCGCGCTGCCGGATGGTCGCTAGTGTCCTGAGTCGGAAGTTCGTGCACATCTCCGGCGCCCAGGCACGCACCTCGCGGCGTTGGAGAAACGGCCACGATGCTAGAGCATCGCGACCGCTTCTCCGCCTTGCGATGCACGCACCTGGACACCGGAGCTGAAGCACGAACTTCCGACTCAGGACACTAGGGTGTTTGGGTGACTGGGGGATTTGCGGGGTGGCCGGTGGGCGCGTTTGGGGTGTTGCTGGAGCTTGAGGGGGAGCCCTCGGCGGAGGTGCGGCGGAGATGCCGGCGGGATCGGGAGGAGCTGGTTCGCCAGCCGATGGTGGATCTGCTGAATGTGGTGGCGGACGCGGACTCGGCCTACGAGGACTTTGCGGTCTGGCGCTACGGTGAGGTGCTGCTGGAGGCGTGGCAGCGGCAGAGCGCCATCGTTCGCCTAGGCCGGAACGTGGAGCTGACCGTGCGGTTCGACCTGGACGGGCTGGAGGTCGGCGTGGCTTGGTGGTACGCGCCGTCGGATCAGATCGAGCGGTACCGCGCTGCCGTGGCGGATCTCGCGACAGGCGAGCGCTTGGCCCGCATCGTCCGGAAGCTCGAGCGAGAAGAGTTCGACATCTCGGGCGACCTGCTCAAACGGCCGCTGCGGGGATACCCGCCCGATCACCCGCGAGCGCAACTGCTCAGGCTCCGGTCGGTCGTCGCGAGGCGGCACCTCGGTTGCGACGACTGGATCCACACGCCCGCCGCGGCTGACCGGGTGATCGACGCGTTCAGCCAGCTGCGTCCGCTCGCGCGGTGGCTGGTCGAAAACGTGTCACGACCCTGACGCCGGTTGAGCCGCGAACTCCTGCGCGGCGGTCGAGATGACCTCATCGAGTACGGCACGGGACGTGGCGAGATCAGCCATCAACTGGTCGATCCGGTCTCGCTCGGCGGTCAGCTCCCGCAACAGCGCCGGGGTGGCACGCTCGTTCGGAGCGCCGTCCGGGTCGCGCATGCAGGGTAGGAGTCGTGCGATCTTCTTGCTGTGCAGGCCGGCCGCGAGAAGTTCCTGGATCAGGATGACCCGATCGACGGCGCGCTCCGGGTACTCGCGATGGCCGCCCGGCGTTCGGTCCGAGGCGAGTAGGCCTTGCGCTTCGTAGTACCGCAGAGAGCGCTCACTGACGCCCGTGCGCCGGGCCAGTTCGCCGATTCGCATCGCTGAGCCTCCTCGGCACTTGAATCTGACACTGATGTCAGATCTTACCGTGGCGGCATGACAGCAGAACTCTTCGATTACAGCCCGATCGTCGACCGTCCGCGGTTGACCTGGCCGGACGGCAAGCGGGTCGCGTTCTACGTCGGCCTGAACGTCGAGACCTTCCTGCCGGATCGGCCTTCCACGAGTATCTGGCCGCTCGACCTGTCGCCGGATCCGCTCAACGCCGGTTGGCGCGATTACGGGGCGCGGGTCGGGATCTGGCGCATGATCGACATCCTGGACAAGTACGGCGTTCGCGCCAGCACGTTGCTCAACTCGCTGGTCACCGAGAAGAACCCGCAGATCATCAAAGCCGGCGTCGAACGCGACTGGGCCTGGCTCGCCCACGGCAGTACGAACTCCATCCTGCACACCGGTCTGGAGCCGGCCGAGGAACGACGAGTCCTCGCCGAGATCGTCGACACGATCGAGGCCGCCACCGGGCAACGCCCGCAGGGATGGATGGGTCCCGCACTGACCGAGACGCCGAACACGCCCGCGTTGCTGGCGGAGCTCGGGCTCGGATACGTGCTCGACTGGACGAACGACGACCAGCCGTACCAGCTCAACGTGCCCGGAATGCTCAGCGTGCCGTACACCGTCGAGCTCAACGACCTCGGCTTGTTCCTGCGCGGCCTGACCGGGCCGGACTTCCTGCAGATGGTCAAGGACCAGTACGACGTACTGCGGGCCGACGCCGAACACGGCGGCCGGGTGGTGGCCCTGGCACTGCACCCCTTCGTCATCGGCCAGCCGTTCCGGGCGAAGTACCTGGACCTGGCGCTCGAGTACATCACCTCGCAACCCGACGTCTGGCTCGCCACCAGCGACGAAATCGCCACCCACTACCGCTCAACGCTCTAGCAGTCGGACCGGACCGCGCGGCGCCGCCCGATGGCAAGGCGCCGCGTCGCCCAGCCGTACCGCCCAGCCGTACCGCCCAGCCGTACTGCCCAAGAGATGTTTGACAGTCGGGAGCGTCGAAGCGCATCATGGCTGCCCAAGACTTGTTGGGGAGTGAGGGCACGCGATGACCGATGACGACATCCGGGAGCTCCGGGCGGTGGCTCATCCGATCCGGTTGCGCATTCTGTCCCTGCTCACCGGTACGGCGATGAGCGCCGCGGAGGTGGCCCGCGAACTCGACCTGACCCACGCGAACGCGTCGTACCATCTGCGGCTGTTGCTCGAATCGGGTTCGATCGTGGAGGCGGGGGAGGAGCGGATCCGCGGCGGCGTCGCCAAGCGGTACCGCTATCCCCACGAGGACCGTGGCAAGGACCGTCGCCTGGTGACCACCGAAAGCCGGGTCGCCGAGGTGCGGGCGCTTGCGCAGGAGCTCGAGCGGCGGGTTCGGCAGCGCAAACGCAACACCCCCAGCCAGCTCAGCGACCTCGACGGCTGGGTGCCGCCCGAAGTCGCCGACCGCGTGCGCGAACTACTGATGGAGGCGTCGGTGCTGATGCACGATCACAACCGGCCGCCACGTTCGCCGGGAACGGTGCACGTCAGCGCCACGTCGTGGATCTTCGAGATGACGCGGAAGGCGCGGTAATGACCGACGCTTCCGCCCTGACTCCGCTGCGCGAGACGAACTTCCGGTACTACTGGCTGGCGCGACTCGTCGACCGGGCCGGCACCACGATGGCCGGCGTGGCGCTCGTGTTCGCCGTACTCGAGGTCAGTGACTCGGCGACCGCGCTCGGAACGGTTCTGGCTGCGCACAGCATTCCGATGGTGGTGTTCTTGCTGGCCGGTGGCGTGCTGGCCGACCGGTTCGGCCGGACATTGGTGATCCAGGCAACCAACGTCGCTTCTGGCCTTAGCCAGTTGGCGATTGCCGGCCTGGTGATCACCGGTACCGCCGAGATCTGGCACTTGGCGGCGCTCGCCGCGCTCAACGGTACGGCTACCGCGGCGCGGATGCCGGCGCTGGCGGGAGTGCTGCCTCAGTTGGTCCCGCGTGACCAGCTGAAGGCGGCGAACTTGGTGATAGCCGTCCCCGAGAACGCCCTGATGGTATTGGGACCGGCGCTGAGCGGCGTACTCGTGGTCGTTGTCGGACCTGGATGGGCCTTGGCCGTGGACGGCGCGACGTACCTGCTGGCGACACTGCTTCTCACCCGCGTGCGTATCCCGCGCCCGGCCGAGGGCCACCGAAGCAAAGGTGTCGTGGCCGATCTGCGCGAAGGGTGGACCTACTTCCGGAAGACGACCTGGCTTTGGGTGGTGGTCGCGTCCTTCTCCCTGCTCAACGCCATCACCAGCGGCGCGTTCAACACGCTCGGCCCAGTGCTCGCCACCCAGACGGATCTCGGCGAGGCCGGCTGGGGTCTGATCCGCTCGGCACAGGCGGTGGGGTTCCTGGTGTGCTCGCTCGTTCTGATCCGGATCTCGTTCCACCGCCCGCTCCGCTGGGGCATGATCGCCATCGCGCTCCAGGGTCTTCCGATGCTGGCGCTCGGACTGGAGCCGCTGCTCATCGCGGGAATGGTGGCGTCGTTCCTGGCCGGTATCGGCAGCCAGGTCTTCAATCTGGGCTGGGACCTCGCCATGCAGGAGCACGTGCCGGACGAGATGCTGTCGCGGGCCTACTCGTACGACATGCTCGGCTCGTTCGTCGCGATTCCGGTGGGACAACTGGCGTTCGGTCCGCTGGGATTGGCGTTCGGTATCCAGCCGGTCATGGTGGTCGGCGGCGCGGCGTTCGTCGTCATCTCCCTCATCCCGCTGGTGGCCCGCTCTGTGCGCGACCTACCCCGAGCCCGTACGGCGGTCACCACCTGACCGCCGCACCGCCGACGGGGTTCACCGTGCGACGACACTCGGGCTTCGTGTTCTGTGCCGCAGGGTGTTGGGGCGCGAAGGTGGATGGCAGGAACATGCAGAAGGACTGTACGGCGGCGTTGGATGGCCTTTCCTTTTCGCATGGAGAACATCAGTCGTCGTGCCGCGCTGGGATTGTTCGGCGCGGCTGCCCTGGTTCCGATCGTCGGCCGCCCGGCTCACGCCCAGCGGGTGGGCTCGGCAGCCACCTGGGAGAACGTCATCGAGAAGACCTCGTTCAGCAGCCGCGCGGCGTTCGAGGCCGAGTGGAACTACTTGTATCCGTGGGGTGATACCCACAACGGCGCGGCGAAGATGGCCAGCAGCCAGATCTCCCTGTCGGGCGGGATCCTGACGCTGAAAGCCACCCGCCTGGCGGCGCCAGCCGGTACGAGCCCGCACGAGCCGAAGGCGCCGCTGTGGTACCGCTCCGGCGCCGTACACGCCAAGGAACTGATCACGGTCAACGACCAGTTCCCGGAGTACAGCATCGAGGGCGAGTTCCGGACCCAGACAGGTACGGGGATCTGGCCGGCCTTCTGGACCACGGGGACCGGCGACAGCTGGCCGCCGGAGAGCGACATCCTGGAGTACGTCGGCGACTCGGTGAACCTGTTCAACACCTGGAACCGCGACGGGTCCGATCCCGGCACCGACCCCGACGTCGAACGTACGCTGATCAGCGGGCACAACCCGGACGCCTGGCACAAGTACCGCATCTGGATCGAGCGGGACGGCGCCACCAACGACGTATTGGTCGACTACTACTTCGACGACGTCTGGAAGGCCACCCATCGTGGCGTCGGCTGGGTCGGCGTACCACAACGCCTCATCATCAACCTGCAGATGGGATCCTGGGCCTCCGGTATCGAACCAGGCGGACCCGGCTGGGACCAGCAACCCGGCCCGTCCGGCGATACCTACTTCCGCGCCCGCAACGTCTGGTTCGGCCGCACCCGCAACTGGTGACCTCCACCCCGTAGAACGGATCGTTGTCGGTTGCGATGGCCGACGGTAGGCACCTTGTACCGATCCGCGGCCCAGCTCAGCGGCTCGCTGAGCTGGGCCGCGATGGTCGTGGGGTCAGGAACGCAGCACGGACTGCGGGAAGTCGAAGACGTTGTTCGGATCGTAGGCGCGAACCACGCTCTTCAGGCGGGAGTGGTTGCCGCCCCAGAACGAGGTGCCCCAGTTGGTCTGCTCGGGGAGGATGTAGTTGACATACGAGCCGCTGCCCGCGATCGGAGTGAGTGCGTTCTGTACGGCGGTGACTCCTGAGCTGTTACCGCCGTTCCAGGTGTAGATCTGCACCGAGGCCACTGCCGAGCGGTGCGGGAACACCGTGTCGGACACGCTGAGGGTTTTCACCTTGCCACCGAGAGCGTCGAACATCAGAACCATGTCGCGCTGGTTACGCATGGTGGAGACGATCTGGCCGGCCTGGGACCTGGACAGCGTTCCGGCCAGCATGCGCGAGCCCGCACGGAAGGTCTCCCGCGGGATCTGGCCGCCCGGCTGGAGGTAGCAGGCGGAGACGGGCTTGTCGGCGCAACCCGCGTAGTACTGCATGGTGTCGAGGTACGTGCGTCGCCGCGTTGTCCGGGTGGTCGGTGACGACCCGACGGCGGAGACCAGCGAGTTGAGCAGGTTGGTGAGTTCGGTGCTGGAACCGAGCCAGGTGCCTTCGATCGCGTTGCTCGGCGATGAACCGGCTCCGACCGACAGGGTCGTAGTGAGCCCGTCTGGTGCAGACGCCTGCCAGGAGGACCAGGCGGACAGCACGTTGGTGGTCGAACTGGACGAAAAGACGATGTCGAACGTCATCGGGCTCGGCGCTGGAACCGTGGCGAAAACGAACTCGGTGACGATGCCGGCATGCCCACCGCCGCCACCTCGCAACGCCCAGTACAGATCGGCGTCCCGCTGCGCGTCGACGGTGTGCACCGCGCCATCGGCCGTCACGATCGTCGCGCTCTTGAGCAGGTCGCAGGTCAATCCGAACGGGCGAGTCAGTTTGCCGATACCGCCGCCGAGGGTGAGTCCGGCGATGCCGACGGTGGAACACGTACCACCCGGCAGCGCCCGGTTGTGCGCGGCCAAACCGGCGTACACGTCGATCAGCTGGGCGCCGGCGCCGATCACGGCCGTGTTGTCCGAACGAACGGTGACCTGTTTGAGCGCGGAGACGTCCACGACCACACCGTTGTCGGGGGTGGAATAGCCGGCGTAGCTGTGTCCGCCTGACCGCGCGGCAAAGGGAAGACCACGGCCCGCGGCCTTCTGCACGCACGCGACAACGTCGGCCTGGTTGGCCACCTGGGCGATCGCCTGGGGCCGGCGCGTGGACAACGCCAGGTTCCAGGTGCGGGCGGCCTCGTCGTACCCGCTGTCACCGGGGCGGAGCAGGCGGCCGCTCATGGCGGCCTTCAAACCGTTGAAGTCGATATCGGCGGCAAGCTTGCGGGCGGTCGCGGCGAGCGGAGCCGTAGCTCCACCGGCGACCGCGATTCCGGCCAGACCGGCGGCGGCGCTGAGGAACCTTCTTCTACTGAGGGCGGATGAAGTCACGATGATCTCCATGGGTAAGTCGTCGCGGGTCTAGGCGGGGGCGATGCGACGAATTCCCGGGAGGCTACTTGCTGTGATCACGTGATTGCGATACCGCTGTCCGCCAGCCAGACACCCTTTCCTCAGGTCCTTCCCAAAAGCCCGGACGCGCTTATCGGCCTACCCATTTCCACCGCCCGGAGGCCGCCACGGCCAGGCTGGGACATCGATTTCCCAACTTTCCTCGGAATCCCCACAAATTCCGGTACGGCGCCACTGTGCGATTCACCAGCAGGCGTCGATCCATACATCGATGGCATTCCCGGTAATCGAACACAAGTGCCAACGCCGACTAAAACATGGCAAAACTCTAATGAGACACAAATCACACCCCCACCCCTCGCCCCACCCACCCTTTCCGACGGTCGGACCCGAAATACGGCGCGCGTGGTTACTAACCTTCCGACGGTCGGACGCAAAGTGCGGCGCCCGTGACCCCTGGCGGCCCAACCTTGCCGACGGCCGGACCCGAAACACGGGCGCGCGTGGTCACTTACCTTCCGACGGTCGGACCCGAAATACGGCGCGCGTGGTTACTTACCTTCCGACGGTCGGACCCGAAATGCGACGCGTGGCCGCTGACGCTCAGGCGGTCGTACCCGTCAGGTGGGTCGGCGGTAGCGGTCTGGCTGTTGCCGCAGTGGGCTGTCGGTGTCGACGGTGAGATCGCCGCATCGGGGCGGTGACGCGCTACCTAAGTCGTGCGGAGGACGGCGAGCGCGGCGCGCAGCTCGAGACCGAGGCTCAGTCGTTGCCAGTTCTGGGCGTAATTGCCGGAAGAACTCCGGCTCCTCAGGGCCATGGCCAGCGCCACAAGGATCGCCTGAGAGATAAGAAAGACGACAACAGCGATCAGGTAGGCGGGACCGTCCGTGTTTCCGGTGGCCTGACCGATCAAGACCCAGGCAATGCCGGCCACCATCAAGGGGAACGCGGCAAGGTAGGCGCGCGCGAACGTCTGGCCCTGGCTGCCAGTGGGCCAGTTGATTGCTGTCATAGCGCCGGCATCTCCTCGGAAGTGCGATCGTCGATACGCCACTTTCGCGTCCAGCCGGCACTCTATTCGCAGCGATACCAGTACCGCCCCGATGCCCCCGGAACCCCGCAAGCGGGGACCGGACTCCCGGGCACGCCGGACTCCCGGCACCCCGGCACCCCGGGACTACCGGGACTACCGGGACTACCGGGACTACCGAGGGCCAGGATGCCCGGGGCCGGTGGGCGGTGGCCGGCCCCGGGCGGTTGGGGGTTACCAGCCGGCGCCGTTGCGGATGTCGTTGATGATCTCTTGCTGGGTCACGGTGTTGTTGCTTCGGTTGAAGAGGCCGAAGCCGAAGCGGCCGTTGACGCCGTTGTCCCAGTAGATGGTGGCGGCGCCGTACCGCTTGGCGGTGGCGGTGATCTCGTAGGCGAAGTCCGCGCGGTAGCGGTTGTTCGACGAGTCGGCGAAGGTCTTGTCGATCGAGCCGTACTCGCCGACGACCACCGGATAACCGCGTACGACGAACCTGTCGTACATCAGCTTCAGTTGGGAGTTCACATAGTCCTCCTGGCCCCAGGTCGACCTTCTGGACCAGTTGGTCGCCGCGCGGCCCCACTGGGTGATGGTGCTGTTCTCCTCGCCGGCGAAGTCCCACGGCGCGTAGTAGTGAACGGAGATCATGATCCGCCGCTCGTTGCTGGGAATGCTGGAGGAGCGGTACTGGTCGGTCGGCACCACGAAGCCGTAGTTTCCGGCGGTGTAGTCGATGTTGGTGTTCCAGCCCGGTACGAGCAGCCACCTGGAGCTGTTGTAGCCACCGGATCGGCGGACGGTGTCCACGAAGATCTGGTTGTAGGCGTTGATGTTCGAGTAGCACGGCTGGGTCGGGCGGCCGTACTGCCCGTCGAAGTTCTCGTTCATCGACTCGAGAATCAGGCGCTGGTCGTAGTTCTGGAACCGCCACGCGATCTGCTGCCAGACCTTCTGGTACTTGGCCTTGATCGCCGTCTGGTTCGCGGCGTCACAGATCAGCCAGGCGCCGGGAATGGTCTTGTAGCCGTCACCGTGCATGTTGATGATGACGTGCATGCCGCGGTTGTAGGCGTAGTTCACGACCTGCTGGATCCGGTTCAGCCAGGCGGAGTTGATCGCGTAGTTCGGGCCCGAGCCAATAGCGCCCAGGTAGGAGACCGGGATCCGGATCGTCTTGAAGCCCGACGCCCGCACCTTGTCGATCAGCGCCTGGGTGACAGTCGGGTTTCCCCACGCCGTCTCGTTGGGATAGCCGTTGACGGTGGCTTCCAGTTGATTGCCGAGGTTCCAGCCGGCGCCCATGTTGGCCACGATCTGCGCGGCGTTCGACTGCGCGCTGACCTCGGCCGCTGCCTTGGTGCTCGTCAGGCCAGGCACGGAGATGGCCACCGTCAGCGCGGCGGCAAGGAGGATGGACTTGAACCTGTTTGTTCTTCGACTCATGGACGGGCCTCTTCTTGTCTCAGGGGGCTGGGACTAACGCTGACCGCCCACCTCGGTGAGGTGAACTGTCGAAGCGCTTCGATAAATGGTCGGCCGCTGGGACCGGACGCGATGCGGCAGGAGGGGGCGGCGTGGTTGAGGTGGGCGGTGTGTCTCCCGCCTGCTTCGACGAGAACCCGGATCGGCGTGGTTCGCGCAAAATGGAACAACGGGAGTGGAGCGGTTGTGCTGATGGAACAGCATCAGGCCGGGGCAGCACAAGCCCCTGGCGGCGGCAAATTTTTGCAAGCAGGTAAGGGCAAGCGGGCATCGCCTCACCTTCCCGCGGTCGTTGCGGGGCGCAACGACTCCGCAAGAAGCAGCAACATGCTCTTGATCACAGGCCCGCTCACTCCGCGGCGACCGCGTCCCGCCGCCGCTCCGGGATCGCTGAATTTCCATCCGCAGCTGTGAACGTGCACAGCGAGTTCACAGCCGATTCGGATTCACCCCCGCAACGACAGGCGGCGGAGGCACGCAGCGCGGTAAAGTCGTCGATACGATTGCGGCAGATGGGGATCGATGACGAACATTGCGCCAGACAAGAGCGGGCGAGCTCGATCCAAGCGCCCGCCGACCATTCATGACGTCGCCGCGCACGCGGGGGTTTCGCGCGGTACCGTCTCACGCGTTCTGCAGGGCGGGCGCAACGTCAGCCCGGCCGCGCAGGAGGCGGTCAACGCCGCGATCCGCAAGCTGGACTACGTGGTCAACCGGGCCGCCCGCAGCCTGGTCACCCAGCGGGCCGGCTCGATCGCGTTCGTGTTGTCGGAGACGCAGGACGTGTTCTTCGAGGACCCCAACTTCACCACCCTGCTGCGCAGCTGCACCGCGGCCCTGGCCGATCACGACATCCCGCTGGTCCTGATCACCGCGGGTACGGAGGCGGAGCGCCGTCGCATCAGCCCGTACCTGTCCGCGCATCACGTGGACGGCGTGCTGCTGTTCTCCTCGCATCGCGGCAATCCGCTGATCGAGCACCTTCAGCGCGCGGCCGTACCGTTCGTCTGCTGTGGCAAGCCGCTCGGCCGCCATGGCGCCGTGTCGTACGTGGCCGCCGACGACCGCGAGGGTGCGCGGACCATGGTGCGCTACCTGTTCGAGTCCGGCCGGAAGCGCATCGCGACGATCGCCGGTCCGCAGGACACCCCCGGTGGTTTGGAGCGATTGCTGGGCTATCGCGAGATGCTCGCCGAGCATGGCGTGCGGTTCGCCAAGCGCATGGTGGCGATCGGCGACTACAGCCGGGCGAGCGGCGAGGCGTGCATGCGGCAACTGCTCACCCAGGTGCCGGATCTCGACGCCGTCTTCGTCGCATCGGACCTGATGGCCGACGGTGCGATGAGCGCGATCGAGCGCGCGGGCCTGCGGATTCCGGCGGACATCGCCGTGGGCGGCTTCGACGATTCGCCGGTCGCGACCGCGTTGGATCCGCAGCTCACCACGATTCGCCAGCCGTGGGACCGGATCAGCGAAACCATGGTGCGTCAGCTGCTGGCCCAGATCGAAGGCGAAGGATCGGCCACCGTGATCTTGCCGACGGAGCTGGTCGTCCGGGCATCGACCTGACCTGGCTCTGCCCGGATGAGCGATGTACCGTGCTCTGATGAGCCGGGCTGGGCACGTTCCCACCACGTGACGGCCGACACCGGTAAAGGCGGTCCGTGCGGGCTGACAGGACCCACTTTCCCGGGCTATAACGGGGTATGAGTGAGGCTGATGCGGATGACGGCCAGTTCGGGCGCGAGCTTCGCCGGCTGCGGGAACAGGCAGGGCTGACGCAAGTTCGCCTGGCCGCCCGGCTCGGGTACAACCACACTTACGTGTCCAAGCTGGAAAGTGGCGCGCGCGTACCGCGAATGGCCTTCGCGGGCGGCGCTGATGAGCTGCTCGGCGCGGGTGGCTCGCTGATCGCGTTGGCGGAAGGCGCCCGGGCGCAACGGCAAAAGCACGGTGACGGCCATACGGCGGATGGTGTGCCGTTCCCCGTGCCGCCTCTCGAGGTCCCTCCGGCGCAGGTGGAGCCCAGGCGTATCCGCCTTCCGTCGTACGGCGTGACCTGCCCGCTGCATGGCATGGACGGTTGCATGGTCTTCACGCCCGCGAACGGCCTTGAGGGCTTGATCGATGGCTCGGCGCGGACCGTCGGGGCCCGCACGGTGCACGGCCTCGCCGCGATGCTGGTCGCGCACATCGAAGCCGATGTCGAAGGCCGGGTCGCTGAGCTCTGCGCGCCGGTGGAGCAAACGCTCGCGGCCCTGATGGATTTGATGCCGAGGGCATCTGAATCGATGACCAAGGCGCTGCTTCGACTCGCCGCTCAGTACGCCGATCTCGCCGCCTGGCAGCGGATCAAGCGAGGCCAGCACGGCATCGGAATGATCTGGCTGCACCGGAGCGTGGAGTGGGCCACAGCGGCTCGCGATTCCCCCACGGCGTGCGGGGCGCTCAGCAGCATGAGCAGCCTCGCCTTGCTGGAAGGCGATGGCGCGACGGCGATGGAGTACGCCCGCGCCGCAGGAGCCCTGGATCCGAGTCGCCGCTGGATCGCCGTACAGGCTGGGCTTGCGGAGGCGCGCGGTCAGGCGTTGCTCGGTGACCGGCGTGAGGTCGCGCGGCTGACGGGGCAGGCGCAACGCATCGCGGAACGGCTCGGCGAGCAGGATCGCGTCGAAGCGCCCTGGTTCTTCGACGCCGAAGGCGCGACGTACATGGCTTCCCACTTCTCCGGCGCCTTGCGGGACTTGACCGAAACGACCGGAGACCGTGCGATCGCCGGTCGCGCCGCGATGTTCGCGGAGTCGGCGCTTGCGACCGTACCGGACCGGATGCCAGTCAGCCGGCTGCTGCTGACGATCCGGCTGGCCGATACTCAGGCCTGCGGTGGCGCGCTTGACGCGGCGGTCGAGGTGGCCCGGCCGGTGCTCGCCGCGGCGCAGGCATCCGGAAGCACCCTGATCGGCCATGAACTGGACCGCCTGCGAATCCGGCTCGGATCCCGCGGCAGAGACCTGCTCACGGACCTCTGAGACCCGTCCGGTATTGGCCAGCGGCGGTTTGACAGATGTTGACAAGTTCAAGGTTGTAGAGCGTGTGGAGGCGGGCTGATTCCGCCTCAACACGCTTGTTCACGCGTAACCACCTGCTGCCCGGACCGCCTGTGCACGTTCACAGAATGGGGCGGTAAACCCTTGCCAGCCGCTCGAACATGCGCTTTCATCTCGGGGAACAGCGCGTTGACAGTGAGTGTGGGTACGTTCACAGTCCGACAGAATCATCGCCCCCAACCCACCGCTCCTGGCGACTGGCCGCCGCCCCTGGTAACGGCAGTGCTGTGCCCCCTCGTCCACAGCTAGGGAGAGGTACCGCCCCATGATGAAGCTCAAGTCCACGCTGGCTCTCACCGCCCTGATGACCGCGTTGGCACCGGTTCCGGCCGTCACCGCGTCCACGGCACAGGTTCAGGCTTTGCCCCCGCAGTGTTCGGGTACGGCGCCGATCAAGTGCCACTTCAACGTGCCCGCGGGCAACTACCAGGTGACGGTCGACCTGGGCAGCGCCACCCGGTCCGCCAACACCTCGATGACGGTGGAAGCTCGCCGGCAGATCCTCACCCCGGTCTCGACCGCCGCGGGCCAGTTCGTCAGCACCAGCGCGACGGTCAACGTCCGCGTGCCCGAAGGACAGCCCACGGGCCAGGGCGGCACCGGCACCGCGGGCCTCAGCATCACGCTCGGCGGTAGTGCGCCGGCGGCCCGCTCACTGACGGTGACGCCGGCGAGTTCGCCGTTGGTGGTCTACCTGGCCGGTGACTCGACCGTTTGCGATCAGATGCTGGCGCCCTGGACAGGCTGGGGACAGATGATGCCCGCCAGCGTGCGCGGCGGTGCGGTGATCGCGAACTACGGCGACTCCGGTGAAAGCTCGGGCAGCTTCCTGAACAACAGGTCGCTGTTCCCGACGATGAAGCCGCTCGTCAAGAGCGGAGATCTGGTGCTGATCCAGTTCGGCCACAACGACAAGAGCACCAGCTCGAGCGCGTTCCGGGACAACCTCAGCCGGTTGATCAACGGGGTACGCGAGCGCGGCGGCCGGCCGGTGCTTGTCACGCCTCCGGTGCGGCGGCAGTTCAGCGGCAGCACGCTGACCCGGACCGCCTTGCACGTCAACGGTGTCGGCGTCGACCTGCCTGCGGTGATGAGGTCCCTCGGCCGGAGCGCGAACGTGCCGGTGATCGACCTGACGGCCAAGAGCAAGGCGCTGGTGGAGTCGATGGGCCCGTCGGCGTCCCAGTCGCTCTACCTCACCCGGGAGCACGGCGACAACACGCACTTCTCGCCGTACGGCGGCACTGAGATGGCGCGCCTGGTGCTGCAGGGCGTGCGCGAGCACAACCTGCCGCTGGTGCCCTTCCTGCGCTGATCGCCTCGCGCCTCCAGTACTGCCGGCGTCACCGGTGCCAGCATCGGCGGCGCGGCCATGAGACCTGCAACTTGGAGAATCCCATGCAGAGATTGATCAACAGACATCGATTGGTCGTCGCAGCCGTCGGTCTGACGGCCTTCGCGCTGTTTCCCACCGCGACGGCCGGAGCGATCGATACCGCCCCCGACACGGCCGCGCCACAGTCGTCGAAACCCCAGATGGACTCGTTGAACCGCGGTGTGATCAGCGTGCACACGCCGGGCGGTAATCGGGTGAGCTGGCGAAGCCTTGCCGACGACCCGGCCGGGGTCGCGTTCAACGTCTACCGCAACGGCGTCAAGGTGAACGCCAAGCCGCTCAGCGGTCCCACCAGCTTCGTGGACAAGGGTGCACCCGCCGGCGCCAAGTACGCCGTACGGGTCGTAGCCGATGGCGTCGAGCGGCAGTCCGAGTTCGCCGCGGAAGATTCGCTGAGCATGAATGCCGTTCCTGGGGAGAACGGCATTCTGGCCAGTAGCCGGGACGTGCCGATTCAGATCCCGTCGGGCGGCACCACGCCGTCTGGCGAGCAGTACACCTACGTCGCGAACGACACGAGCGTGGGCGATCTCGACGGCGACGGTCAGTACGAGATCGTCGTGAAGTGGGATCCCACGAACGCCAAGGACAACGCTCAGGCGGGTTACACCGGGAACGTCTACCTGGACGCGTACAAGCTGAACGGCACGCGTTTGTGGCGGATCGACCTCGGCCGCAACATCCGGGCCGGCGCGCATTACACGCAGTTCCAGGTGTTCGACTACGACGGTGACGGTCGCGCCGAGCTGGCGGTGAAGACCGCGGACGGTACCCGGTCCGGAACCGGCCAGGTGATCGGTAACGCGAGCGCAAACCACCGCAACTCCAGCGGCTACATCCTCACCGGGCCCGAGTTCCTCTCGGTGTTCCGCGGCACCGACGGCGCCGTACTGGCGACGGCGAACTACCAGCCGCCGCGAGGCAATGTCGCTTCCTGGGGTGACAACTACGGCAACCGCGTCGACCGGTTCCTCGCCGCAACCGCCTACCTGGACGGCACCCGGCCGAGCATCGTGATGGCGCGCGGCTACTACACCCGCTCGGTCATCGCGGCGTGGGACTACCGCAACGGGGCGCTCACCCAGCGCTGGGTCTTCGACTCCAACACCGCAGGCAGCCAGTGGGCCGGTAAGGGCAACCACAACCTGTCCATCGCCGACGTCGACGCCGACGGTCGCGACGAGGTGATGTACGGATCGATGGCGATCGACGACAACGGACGCGGACTGTGGCAGAACAACACCCACCACGGCGACGCGTACCACGTCAGCGACTTCATCCCGACCCGGCCCGGCCTGGAGGTCTTCAAGCCGTCGGAGTGGACCAACGAGCCGACGCACTGGATGGGTGATGCCCGGACCGGGCAGATCATCTGGAGTGCGCCGTCGTGCGGCTGTGACAACGGCCGGGGAGTGGCCGCTGACATCTGGGCCGGCAACCGTGGCGCCGAAGCCTGGTCCGCGTCGGTCGGAGGCCTGCGCAGCGCCACCAACGGCAGCCAGGTCGCGGCTCGCAAGCCCGGTTCGATCAACTTCGTGATCTGGTGGGACGGCGACGCCCAACGCGAACTGCTCAACGGCACACAGATCAGCAAGTACGGCACCGGCGGCGACACCCGTCTGCTCACCGGTTCGGGCGTTGTGTCGAACAACGGCACCAAATCGACGCCCGCGCTGTCGGCCGACATCCTCGGTGACTGGCGTGAAGAGGTGATCTGGCGTACGTCGGACAACCGCGCGCTGCGGATCTATTCGACCACCGACAGCACCAGCATCACCCGGCCGTCGCTCATGCAGGACCGCCAGTACCGGCTCGCGGTCGCCTGGCAGAACACCGGCTACAACCAGCCGCCACATCCCAGCTTCGCCATCGGCTGAGCCCTCCGGTCTGCCCGGGGGTTCCACGCCCGGGCAAGCCGGAGCGGGCGGCCGTGATCGAGCCGGTCCTCGATCACGGCCGCCCACCAACCAGACGCCTTGCCGGCAGCGGAAATGGCCGCGTGTTGTCAACATCCGTCAAGTGCGAATTCAGTGTTGTCGCGCTACGTTCTGGGAACGCGCACACGGTCAGTAGAGCCGGATTTCGGCAACAAAATAACGAAATCCGAGCTATTGACACCTAGTTGACGCAGCTCAAAACTGTGAACGTTCCCAACAAACTTTCGGCCGGCGAATTCCGCCGGCCCGCCCCTGGAGGTCGGGATGAATGCTCGGATTTCGCGACGCCGGTTTCTGGCCGGATCCGCACTGGCTGCGGGTGGCGTCGCTACCGGGCTGACCGGCTGCAACGCGGGCACCTCCGGCACCTCGCAGGGCGGTGGGGCCGGCGGAATCGTGAAGCTGACCGTGATGTACAACAACAACGAGCTGACCAAGGACCACATCGCGGCCTTCGAGCAGGCCAATCCCGGCATCCGGATCGAGTTCATTCAAGCCGATGCCACCCGGCTGAACGCGATGCTTGCCTCGGGCAACCCGCCCGACCTGGTCCGGGCCAGCGCCGTCGGCAGCGCGAACACCAACGCCCGCGGGCTGGCGGCGGACCTGACGCCGTACCTGGAGAAGAGCCAGGTGCTGCGCGCCGACGACCTGCTCGGCGTGAACGACAGCTTCCGCTGGGACGGCAGCAAGATCGGCCAGGGCCCCTACTACGGCATCGTCAAGGACTGGAGCCAGGACGCCACCCTCTGGTACAACACGGCGCTGTTCGATCAGGCCAAGGTGCCGCACCTGAGCGCGACCGAGCCGGTCGGCTACGACGAACTGCTTGCCATCGGCAAGAAACTGACCGTGCGCAGCGGCGGCAAGGCCAAGGTCTACGGTCTCGGCCTGGAGTGGGCCTGGAGTCTCTGGGCGCCGATCATGACGATGATCCTGCAGCAGGGCGAGAAGGTGTACAGCGACGACCTCGCCAAGGTCGACCTGACCACGCCGGCGGCCCGGCGCGCGATCGGCTGGTACGTCGACTTCGGCCGCGCCGGCGTCGGGCCCACCTCGCTGGACCCGCTGCCCGACGGCGCCGACCTGTCCACGTTCCTCGCGAAGCGGATGGCCATCACCCAGGACGGCTACTGGTACGGCGGGAACTTCGTCACGGAGAAGGCCCTGCAGGGCAGCATCGCGATGGCGCCCGCGCCGGTGATGGGGGACCAGCGGGTCAGTCCGACGTACGCCGGAGTCGGTGCCTACATCCCGGAGAAGGCCAAGCACAAGGACGAGGCCTGGAAGTTGATGGAGTTCTTCATGGCCGGTCCGCCCGCCGAGGAACGGGCCATGAGCGGCTGGGGTATGCCCGCCCTGAAGTCGTTGATGCCGAAGCTGCCGCAGGAACTTCCGTACCAGAAGCAGGCCTTCCAGGTGGCCCAGAACGAGCTGAAGTACGCGGCACCCCTGCCGGATTCGCCGTACATCACCGCGGACAAGTGCAACAGCACGGTCGACAAGCACATCCAGCGCGCGATCAAGGGTCAGGCGACGGTGGAGGACAGTTGCCGCGCGATCACCGATGAGCTCAATCAGGAGCTCATAAAGGGCAAAGAGCAGATCGGCTGATGGCGGCACGCAGCTGGTCGCGATACTCCAACCGCACCTTCTACTTCTTCGTCTCGCCCTGGGTGGCCGGGTTCCTGCTGCTGACCGCGGTCCCGCTCGCTTATGCGTTCGGGATGAGCCTGACCAACTTCGACGGCAGCTCGCCGCGCTGGCGCTGGGTCGGGATGCGCAACTACGTCGAGCTGTTCCACGACTCGGACGCCTGGGCGGCGCTGCTGCGCACGCTGGGTTTCACCGCGATCGTGGTACCGCTCAGCGTGGCCGGCGCGCTCGGCCTAGCCGTGCTGCTGAACCGCCGGCTGAAGGCGGTTGGGCTGTGGCGCACGCTCTTCTTCCTGCCGTCGGTGGTGCCGGTGGTGGCGATGGCGATCATGTGGAAGCTGGTGTTCAACCGCGACGCCGGTCTGCTGAACGGCGTACTCGCGGTGGCAGGCATCGACTCCATCACCTGGCTGGTCGACCCGATGGCGTTCTACGCGCTTGTGGTGGTGTCCCTGTGGGGACTGGGCGGTGGCATGGTGATCATGCTTGCCGCGCTGCAAGGCGTGCCGGCGGAGCTCGAGGAAGCCGCGGTCGTGGATGGCGCCAGCCGGTGGCGGGTCTTCCGGCATGTCACCGTGCCGATGATCTCGCCGGTGTTGTTCTTCCAGGTGGTCACCGGCGTGATCGCCTCGTTCCAGATCATCGTGCAGCCCTTGCTGCTCGCTGAAACGAACAGCATCGCGGGCGTGGGCCAGGTGCCGCGTGGCACGCACTTGTACATGGTTCAGGTGTACGAGGAGTTCTTCCAGTCGAACCGGTTCGGCTACGGCTCGGCGATGTTGTGGGTGTTCTTCATCGTGATTCTGGCGATCACCCTGCTGGTGCAGCGATCGAGCCGCCTTTGGGTCTACTACGAGGTGGACAACGATGGCCGGCACTAGACGAGTTCGCAGCCGGTTCCAGCCGAGCACCGCCGGGCTTTACGTCCTGCTGCTGGTGCTGGCGATGCTGTTCGCCGGGCCGATCGGCTGGCTGCTGCTCGCCGCGCTGAAGTCTCGCGAGGAGTGGGCGTCGATACCGGCCCGGATCCTGCCGGAACACGCACAGTGGGACAACTTCAGTCGTGCTCTGACCGATATCAACTTCGCGGCGTACACGGCCAACTCGCTATTCCTGTCCACCATGTACGCCCTGCTTGTCACCGCGACCAGCGCGCTCGTCGGCTTCGGGTTCGCCCGGCTGCGTGGACGGGGAAAACACGCGCTGTTCCTGGTGGTGCTGTCGACCATGATGTTGCCGCAGATCTTGACGCTGTTGCCGACGTACGTGTTGTTCGCCCGGATCGGTTTGGTCAACACGTACTGGCCGTGGGTCCTGTGGGGGCTCGGGGCCTCGCCGTACCTGGTGTTCCTGTTCCGGCAGTTCTTCGCGGCGATCCCGCGGGAGCTGGAGGATGCGGCCATCATGGACGGCTGCGGGTGGGCCCGGATCTTCGGCCGGATCTTCCTGCCGTTGTCGTGGCCCGCGCTGATCACGTCGTTCCTGCTGTCGTTCACCTGGACCTGGGGCGACTTCATCGCTCCCGCGCTGTTGCTGGACGTGGATCACACCACGCTGTCGGTCGCGATCACCTCCTGGTACCGCGATCCGCGTGGCAACGCGATCCCGACGGTGCAGGCCGCCGGGGCCGCGCTCTACACCATTCCGGTCCTGCTGATCTTCCTGTTCGCCCAGCGGTACTTCATCCGGAGCGTCGTCGCGTCCGGAATCAAAGGATAAGTGGAGGTTGCTATGAAGCATGGGAAAGTCGCGGCCGTCTTGACGGCCACCGCCCTCTCGACCGCCCTGCTGACCGCTCCCGCCGGAGCGGCGTCCAGCCTCACCGGCCGAGACGCCGGCGTCTCGGCGTACCCGCGCGCCGCCAACGCCGCCAACATCGCCGATGCCGTCGACGCGACGAACGCGGTTGCCGCAACGAGCCGGTACGAGGCGGAGTCGGCACCTGCCGTCTGCGGCGGCGCCGTCGCCTCGAACCACTCCGGCTTCTCCGGCTCCGGGTTCTGCGATTCCTCCAACGCCGTCGGCAGCGCGGTCACCTTCACGGTGAACGCAACCGCCGCGGGTACGGCGACCCTGGCCTTCCGGTACGCCAACGGCAGCGGCACCAACCGTCCGGCGGACGTGAGTGTCAACGGTTCGGTGGTACAGGCCGCGTCGGCCTTCGCGGCCACCAGCAGCTGGTCCACCTGGGCGACCAAGAGCCTGACCGTACAGCTGAACGCCGGGTCCAACACCGTACGGCTGGCCGCGACGACCGCCGCCGGCCTCGGCAACATCGACTATCTCGAGGTCACGACCGGCGACCCGGGCAGCGACACGATCATGCGCGGCGCGGACGTCTCGACCCTGCAACGTGCCAACGAGCTCGGCGCGAAGTACTACTACGCCAACGGCACCCAGGGCGACGCGCTGGACATTCTCAAGGCCGCCGGCGTCAACTACATCCGGCTGCGGATCTGGAACAACCCGCGCAGCGGCACCAACAACAAGGCGAAGGTGCTCGAATACGCGCGCACGGTCAAGGCCAAGGGCCTGAAGCTGATGGTCGACTTCCATTACTCCGACACCTGGGCGGATCCGGGCAAGCAGTACAAGCCCGCCGCGTGGGCCAATCACGGAATCGGCCAGCTGCAGACCGACGTCTACAACTACACCTACGACGTGTGCAACAGCCTCAAGGCGCAGGGCACCACGCCGGACAGCGTGCAGATCGGCAACGAGATCAACACCGGCATGCTCTGGCCCGAGGGCGCGGTGAACAACAGCAACTTCACCAACCTCGGTCTGCTGCTCAAGGCCGGCTACAACGCCACCAAGGCGTGCAACCCTGGCACGCAGGTGGTCATTCACACCGCGCGAGTCGAGAGCGGCGCCCGCTGGTTCTACGACGGCATCCGGTCCCAGGGCGTCCAGTGGGACGTGACCGCGCTGTCCTACTACTGCTACTGGCACGGCAGCCTGTCCGGCATGGCCAGTGTCGTCTCCGACATGAAGACGCGGTACGGCAAGCCGGTCATTCTCGCCGAGACCGCCTATCCGTTCACCACGGCCAACTACGACCAGACCGGCAACATCATCACCTCGTCGCAGCCTTGCGCCGGCTACTCGGCCACGCCTGCCGGCCAGCAGTCGAACTTCGCCGCCGTGCAGAACACCTCCCGCAACGCCGGCGCGAGTGGCGTCTTCTACTGGGAGCCCAGCTGGCACGCAGTACCCGGTAACGGCTGGGACCCGGCCGACATCAACAACTCCGGCAACGGCTGGGAGAACCAGGCCGTCTTCGACCGCACCGGCCGGATCAATCCCAACATCCGCTGGCTGCCCTGACGCCCCGCACCCACTGAGCCCCTGTGAAATGCCCCGCCCCATCTCTGCATCCAAGGAGTCACCTATGTCCATGGAACGACGTACCTTCCTCAAGTTGAGCGCGGCCGGAACGGGTCTGAGCCTGCTCGGCGCGCAGCAGGCGTTCGCGTCCTTCGGGTCGCTGGACTCGTCGCCGACGACGCCGTTCGCGGTCGGCGTGCGCCGTTACAACTGGACCCGCAACGGCCGGCCCTGCACCACCTACGTGTACTACCCGGCCACCGGTACCGCCGGCGGTAACCCGGTGACGGACGCCCCGGTCGCCGCCGGGGTCTTCCCGATCTACAACTTCACCCACGGTTTCGGTAGCAGCCCGCAGGGTTCGCTGTTCATCATCCGGGCATTGGCCTCGGCCGGGTTCGTCGTACCCGCCCCGCACTTCAACCACAGCTTCGGTGACGTCAACAACGGCAACACCTCCAAGGACGTCTCGCAGATCCTCACCAACACGCTCGCGCTGAACTCGAGCGGGCCGCTGGCCGGACACATCAACACCGGTATCGGCGTCGGCATCTCGGGCCACTCCCTCGGCGGTATGGTCACGCACGGCCTGCTGACCTCGTGGCCGGACAGCCGGGTCATCTCGGCCAACCCGCAGTCCTGCGTGGACATGGGCAACCCGTCCAGCTCGGTCAACGCCAAGGTCCTGTTCGTGCACGGCGACCGGGACAGCACCACGTCGTACAGCTCGGCCCGGCAGGCGTACACCGAGATCACCTGGCCGAAGGCGTTCCTCACCTTCGTGGGCGGCAGCCACACCAGCTTCTGGAGCGACCAGCGCTTCCCGCGCACGGTGGTCGACTGGGCCCGCTGGACCATGTACGGCGACACCGCGGCACGGGATCGCCTGCCTGCCGACGCGGCCGGATCCAACACCAGGTGGGAAGCCCGCCTGGGTGACACGCAGCCCGGTCCGGGCGCGTACAGCCTGATAGCCCAGCACAGCAACAAGTCGGCTGACGTCGACGGGTCCTCCACGGCTGCCGGTGCACGGCTTGTCCAGCGGAGCACCACCAGCGGTGCGAACCAGCAGTTCGAGTTCGTCGACGCCGGTGACGGCCACTTCCGGATCAAGGCCCGGCACAGCGGCTTGTTCCTCCAGTCCGCCGGTGCCGCGAGCGGCTCGGACGTCGTCCAGCAGGCCGGCAGCACCGCCGCCAACCAGCAGTGGCGCTTGGTCAGTCACGGCAGTGACGTGGTGAGCATCGTGAACCGCGCGTCCGGTCTGGCCATGGACGTCTGGGAGCGTTCGACCGCCGATGGCGCCCGCATCGCCCTGTACGCCTACAACGGCAACCCCAACCAGCGCTTCGCCCGCCGTCGCGTCTGACCCCCATACGCGTCGGGGCACCGCTTGGTCACCAGGCGAGCGGTGCCCCGGCGTCCTCTTTCGTTCCTACCTGGACGGTTCCGATGACACAGTCCTGCTTCGATTCGACCTCTTCGCGGCGTTTCCGCCGTACCGCCTTGGTCCTCGTCGGTGCGCTGATCGCGAGCGCCCTCGCGCTGGTCACCGGGCCGTCGGCCAGCGCCGCCGTGATCGACCCGACGGCGTTCTACCAGCTCGTATCGCGGCACAGCGGCAAAGCGATCGAGATAGCCGGCCAGTCGACCGCCGATGGCGCCGTCGCCCAGCAGCGGACCCGCGCCGCGCAGGCCAGCCAGCAGTTCCAGTTCGTCGACGCGGGCGACGGGTATCACAAGATCCGCGCCCGCCACAGTGGCAAGGTGCTGGACATCGCCTCGGCCTCGACGGCCAATGGCGCGGACGTGGTTCAGTGGACCGACAACGGCCGCGTCAGCCAGCAGTTCCGGGTTGCCGACACCGACAGCGGATACGTCAAGCTGGTGAATCGCAACAGCGGTAAGGCCGCCGACGTCTGGGAGCGGTCCACCGCCGACGGCGCGCGGATCGCGCAGTACACCGACACCGGCTCGGTCAACCAGCAGTGGCTACTGGTCCGGGTCGACGCGGCACCGGTCCCGACGTATGCCGGGTATCTGTTCTCCCACTTCACCGGTGAGAACACCTCCGCGGGTGAGCAGGTGTACTTCGCGCTCAGCCAGGGCAACGACCCGACCCGCTGGCGCCAGCTCAACGGCGGACGGCCCGTGCTGACCTCATCGGTGGGCGCGCGCGGCGTACGGGATCCGTTCATCATCCGCTCACCGCGCGGCGACAAGTTCTACCAGATCGCCACCGACCTGCGGATGTACGGCAACGGCAACTGGGATCAGGTCCAGCGCACCGGCAGCAAGTCGATCGTGGTCTGGGAATCGACCGACCTGGTGACCTGGAGCGCGCCGCGCCTGGCCCGCGTCTCGCCGGACACAGCCGGCAACACCTGGGCACCCGAGGCGTACTACGACGAGAGCCTCGGCCAGTACGTCGTGTTCTGGGCCTCCAAGCTGTACGCCGCCAGCGACCCGAACCACACCGGTACCACCTACAACCGGATGATGTACGCGACAACCTCGGACTTCCGCACTTTCAGCGCTCCGCAGGTCTGGGTCGACAAGGGCTATTCCACGATCGACTCGACGCTCATCAAGCACAACGGGACCTACTACCGCTTCACGAAGGACGAGCGCAGTTCGTCGCAGTCGGCGTGCGGCAAGTTCATTCTCGGCGAGAAGTCGACGACCATTCTCAACCGCAACTACGCGTTTGTTGCCGAGTGCATCGGCAACAACTCGGTCCGGCAGGGCGAGGGCCCGCTGGTCTTCAAGTCGAACACGGCCGAGCGCTGGTACATGTTCATCGACGAGTACGGCGGCCGCGGTTACGTGCCGTTCACCACCACCGACCTGAACGCCCGGCAATGGTCGCCGGTGTCCAGCTACACCATGCCCGGCCGGCCGCGGCACGGAACCGTGCTGCCCGTCACCCAAGCCGAGTACGACCGTCTGCTGCAGCGATGGGGCTGAGCCACGCGGTCTTTCCGAGCCATTCGTCTCAGGAGGAAACATGAGCACGAGCCATAGGCGGCGCCTCGCCGCGGGTCTGACCGCGCTCGCGACCGTGGCGGCCGCGCTGACCCAGACAGCGCCTACGCCGGCCCACGCCATCTTCGGCACCGCGGACATCAAGCCGATCGAAAGCAACATCGCCACCAAGTTCTGGGCCTCGGCCACGGCCACCAGCGGCTCGTCCACCGCCCGGCTCGCCATCGACGGCAATCCCTCGACGTCCTGGCTGGCGACCAAGAGCGGCCCGCAGCGCCTGACCGTCGACCTCGGCGGCGCGTACGACAACCTGCGCAAGGTGCGGGTGGTCTTCGCCGAACCGGTCGCGGTCACTCGGTACGTCGTCGAGGCATCGTCGAACGGGCGCCGGTGGTCCAAGATCGCCGACCAGTCGCAGAACAGCGTTCGCGCGCGTGGCGCCGTACACCTGTTCACCCGCCCGGGCACGCGCTTCGTACGGCTCACTATCGCCGGATCGCCTGGCCGCGCCGGGGTGAGCGAGCTCGAGGTGCTGAACTACCTGCGCGACGATCTCGTACTCGGCGCCGACCTGTCCTGGGTGGACGACTACCAGACCCGCGAGTACTGGGTGAACCCGCTGGAGGCAGACCGTGGCGCCGGGCCACACCTGCTGGACGTGATGAAGGACCGCGGTACGCAGCACTCCCGGCTGCGGATCTGGAACGAGCCGCGCAGCGAGAGCACGGGGGAGCCGACGGCCATTCCGCGTCAAGGGCCGGAGCGTTCGCTGCAGTCTGCCCGGTGGATCAAGGAACGGGGCATGGGCCTCGGGATCGACTTCCACTACTCCGACTCCTGGGCGGACCCGAGCAAGCAGCCGAAGCCGCGGGCCTGGGCCGAGCTCGAGTTCGACCAGTTGACCCGCTCGGTGTACAGCTTCACCGCCGACTACCTGCGCAAACTGGCCGCGCAGGGCACCGTCCCGGCGAAGGTTGCTGTCGGCAACGAGATCATCAACGGCTTCATGTACGGCAGCGAGGCCGCCATGATCGGTACGACGGCCCCGCCGTACTTCGTCAACCAGGCGTCGGTCTATCAGTCCAAGCCCGGTGGCGGCCTGCTGTGGAAGTACTGGGGCTCGACGGATCCGGTCGAGCAGCGGTTGTACAACGAGGCGTGGGACCGGTTCACCACGCTGGCCGCGGCCGGTATCAAGGCGGTGCGCGACGCGTCGCCACGATCCAAGGTCGAGATCCACGTCATCGTCGGTACCGGCCGGCTGGCCAAGACGATGGAGTTCTGGCACCAGTTCCTCACCCGGGTCAAGGCCAAGGGGCAGAACCCCGACGTGCTGGCGATCTCGTACTACCCGGAGTGGCATGGCACGCCGGAAGCACTGGACGTCAACCTGCACACGATGGCCACCACGTATCCCGGCTACGAGCTCGACGTCGCTGAAACGTCCTACCCGGCGTCCGGTGGCAACGGCGCGCCGATGCCGAACTCGCCGTTCCCGCGCACGATCCAGGGACAGGCCGACGCCATCCAGCGGGTCTTCCAGGCGGCGAACGACGTGGTCGACAACCAGGGGACCGGCGTACTGACGTGGGAACCGGCCGGCTGGCAGACGATGTTCCGGGCCGTGCCCAACCTGCCGAACACCTGGGAACCACACGCGTCGATCGACGTGTACAACCTCAGCCGGGCCAAGCACATCCTGCAAGACACCGTCTACGCCGCCACTGTTGTGCGCACGGCGCCGGTGCTGCCGAGCACCATCCAAGTGCTGACCACCGCGACCAAACGGATCGCCCCGGTCCCGGTCACGTGGCAGGCATTACCACCTGGAGCGACCGACGCCCCCGGCCAGGTCACCATCACCGGGACGACCAGTAGGGGACCGGTGAAGGCCGTTATCGACGTGGTCGATCGCAAGTAGCTCGCCCCGCAGGAAGTGCAAACCGCCCCCAAGCACACCACGGAGACCGACGATGAAACTCAGATCCGCCCTCCTAGTATCGACCGCCCTCGCCGGGCTGGTCGGCCTGATGCCGACCTCGACCGCGCTGGCCGCCCCAGTTCGGTACGAGGCCGAGACCGCGCCGGCAACCTGTAGCGGCACGATCGATACCAACCACTCGGGCTATTCCGGGACCGGCTTCTGCAACGGCAGCAACGCGGTCGGCGCGGCGGCACAGTTCACCGTCAACGCCGCCGCTGCGGGTACGGCGACAGTGGGTGTGCGATACGCCAGCGGTACGACGGCCGCCCGGTCCGCGGACGTGCTCGTGAATGGTGCGAGGGCAACCACGACGTCGTTCGCCGGGACCGGTGCCTGGTCGACCTGGACGACGAAGGTCCTGACGGTTTCGGTCAACGCGGGCAGCAACACGATCCGGCTCAGCCCGACCACGGCCGACGGCCTACCCAACATCGACTACCTCGACTTCGAGGTGGGCGGTAGCGGAACCACCGGCACGGGCCTGCCGAGCGACCCGAACCTGCAGTACTACGGCCGATGGAACCGGTCGAATACGTCGTACTACTCCATGGGCTGGGCCGGCGGTTACGTCGACGCGCGCTTCACCGGGACCTCCATCGGCGTACGGCAGCGCAACGCGATCGACTTGTTCTACTCGATCGACGGGGGAGCCCTGCGGTGGCGCCGGAACGTCTCCGGCAACGTCACGCTCGCGACCGGACTGTCGAACACCTCGCACACCGTCCGGATCGGCTATCGCGAGCGGGCCGGCTCGTACAACGGCGACCCGGTCTTCGGCGGCCTGATCCTGCCCAGCGGAACGCAGACGGCGCCGGTCACGAGGGCGCGGAACATCGTCGAGTTCATCGGTGACTCGATCACGGTCGGCCAGCCGAATGCCGACCGGCCGTTCAGCGCGTACGGGTGGCTCACCGGCGAGGCGCTCGGAGCCGGCCATACCCAGGTGGCAGAAGGCGGCGCGTGCCTGGTCAGCCAGAACTGCGTCGGAATGATGGACTTCTTCCGCCGTTCGACGTCGCGATCGACCACGGACGACTGGAACTTCTCGACGTATCAGGCGAACGCGGTGGTGATCAACCTCGGCACCAACGACGTCGGCCACAGCGTGACCGGGCCGCAGTTCCAGCAGGGTTACATCGTCATGCTCGAGCGGGTTCGCCGCGCGTATCCCGGTGCGCAGATCTTCGCACTGCAGACCTTCCGGAACCGGTACGTAACGGAGACGCGCAACGCCGTCGCCGCTCGTACCTCCGCCGGAGACACCAAGGTCCGCTTTGTTGAGACCACGGGCTGGATCAACACGTCCACCGACATGGTCGACAGCGTGCATCCCAGCGACGCCGGTCACCGCAAGATCGCCCAGCGGCTGGCCCCGATCGTCAGCCCGTATCTCCCGGCGGCCGCGAAGGTGGCGTCCGACTGGGCGAACGAGCACGGGTCGGACCGATGAATCTCCGTCCGGCCGCGGTATCCGCCGCGATTCTGGCCGTCGCGGCGACCGTGTTCACCGCGATCGTCGCGACGGCGGCTCCGACCCGGTACGAGGCCGAGCTGGCTCCGGCCACGTGTGACGGCGTGATCGCGTCCGCACATACCGGCTACTCCGGCAGCGGGTATTGCGACGGCAGGAACGCCGTTGGCGCGGCCGCACAGTTCGCCGTTGACAGCTCGACGGCCGGAACGGTGAAGCTCGCGATCCGATTCGCGAACGGTACCGCGGCAACGCGCGCCGCCGACGTTCTTGTCAACGGTGCAAAGGTTTCGACGGCGGCATTCGAGACCACCGGTGGTTGGACCACCTGGAAGACGACGACGGTGACCCTGTCGTTGAACTCCGGCACGAGCACCGTGCGGTTCAGCCCGGTCGCGGCCGACGGCCTACCCAACCTGGACTACGCCGAGTTCGACGCGGCGGCGTTGTCCCGGTCGGAAGCCGAGGCGTCACCGGCGACCTGCGACGGCACGATCGACTCGAACTACGCGGGCTTCTCCGGCACCGGCTTCTGCAACGGCGACAACGCGATCGGCGCGGCGGCCCAGTTCGTCGTGAACGCAACGGGGGCGGGTTCGGTCACGCTGTCGGTCCGGTTCGCCAACGGTACGACGGCACGGCCGGCCGATGTTGTGGTGAACGGCCTAAAGGTGCAGTCGGCAACGTTCGAGAGCACCGGGGCCTGGTCGACGTGGTCCAGCAAGACCGTGGCGGTGCCGCTGAACGCCGGTAGTAACACCGTGCGGTTCAACCCGACCACCGCCAGCGGCCTGCCGAACATCGACTACCTGGACATGGTGCTGGAACCCAACCCGACGCCATGTGATCCACCGACGACTCCGCCCACCACTCCGCCGACGCAACCCCGCATCACGATCTGGCTGGCCGGCGACTCCACCATGGCGAACCCCTCGGGGGGAGCGAGTTGCCCGGTCGGTTGGGGCCACCAGTTCGCGCAGTACTTCAACGGCAACGTGACCGTGAAGAACAGCGCTGTTGGTGGAAGAAGCATTCAGACCTGGCTCTACGACCCGAACGTCACGAGCAACAAGAACTCCGCCGGTGAGTGCATCATCGGTCCGGGCGGCTACTCCGACCGCTGGCGAGCGATGCTCGACTCGGCCAACGGCATGAAGCCCGGCGACTACCTGTTCATCCAGTTCGGCATCAACGACGGTTCCAGCACCTGCCCGCGGCACGTGGGGTCGGCGCGGTACCGGGAACTGCTCGGCATGATGGCCAGCGCGGCCAAGGCACGCGGCGCTCATCCGGTCTTCCTGACGCCGGTTGCCGCGCTGCGCTGTTCGGGCAGTACGGCGGTGGGCAACCGCGGGTTCCTCACCGAGACCACCCAGGCCGCCGGCACCAGCCAGGTGCCCGTGATCGACCTGCACCGGCTGAGCTACACGCTCTACAACACGCTCAGGTTCTGCCCGTTCAACGGTGACTGGGGATCCGGTCCGGTCGGCGCGTTCTTCTGCAACGACCACACGCACTTCGATGTGTCCGGCGCCCGGCAGATCGCCGGTGTGGTCAGCAAGGCGGTGCGCGACCAGCGAATCCCGCTTTCCGCGTACCTGAAGTAGAAGCGCAGGGCCCCGGCGTGTCCCGCGCCGGGGCCCTGATCAAAAGGAGTTCGCATGCGTGTGGCCGAGGTGAGTAGCGGCGTCCGGAACGTCACGAGGGGGATGGGCAACTACACCACCTCAATCAAAGGATTCGCGGACGGTGTCGAACAGGCGAAGACGCTCGACCTGACCTTCGACTGGAGAACCGGCGTCGCCATCAGCGGCCACCAGGCGGGCATCGAGCTGCGCGACGACCGTGGCAATCTCGTTTTCGCCCTGGCCGGAACGGGCACCCACTTCCGGTACGGCGTGACCGGTCCGGCGTCCGAGTCGACCTGCGCGCCGGAGTCGCTCCACCCGGTCTGGACCGAGGTCGGGTTCGATCGTGCCAAGTGGTACACGGTGAACCTGCATCTCGACTTCACCTTGCGGCGGGTGCAGTACCTGATCGCCAGCAGGGAAACCGCCATGACCGTCATCGCGTCCGGTACGGCGAGTATCGCGGGCAAGAACCTCGCGAAGCTTGTCACCTGCAACTACTTCGGCACCGGCGTGCAGTCCATCGACAACTTCCGCCTCACCAAACCGGTCAACCCGGTGAACGGACGGCTGAAGAACAAGACCGTCTACGCCTTCGGTGACAGCATCGTCCAGGGCCATTCGTACCAGCGCGGTTTTGTGAACCTCGCGGCTGAACGCGAACTCCTGACCCTGACCAAGTACGCGCGAAACGGCGCGACGGTCGGCCCGGCCGGCACCACGGGCGGCCAGATCGTCACCCAGGTACGCAGTGCGGCCGCGATCGCGCCGGACCAGGTGGTGTTCAACGGCGGCACGAACGACGCCGAGCACCTCTTCACCAAGCGGTACGAGCTCGGCACGGTGGCTCGCGGCTTCGATCCCGCCGCCTTCGACAACTCCACCTACGCCGGATCACTCGAAACCACGCTCTCCGCGATGCGTGCCAAGTGGCCGAACACCCGGATCATCTACGTCGCCGTACACAAGCTTGGCTCGCGCGACTGGGAAACCCAGCTGGCGATCCGCGAAGCCACTCTGCGGATCTGCGGCAAGTGGGGCGTGAAGGTCGCGGACATCTTCAACGGTACGTCCCTCGACACCCGGATCGACAGCCATCGAGCCGCCTTCACCTTCGACGGCCTCGTCAACGGCTATCCCGGCACGGGCGGCACCGGCACCCACCCCAACCTCGCCGGCATCTCCGCCTTCTACCTACCCACCCTCATCGCCGCACTGCTGCAACCCTGACCACGGACCGAAGGTCAGTTCGTCGAGGGACTGGACACGCTTCACGTCTTCGTTGACATGGGCATCGTGGCGATCCAGGAGTGCGGCGTCCAGGCCCGCCGCCAGCGCACCCCGGACGTCGCCCGGCAGGGAGTTTCCGACTCCAATGGCCCACCCCGCGCCGTACGGACAAGACCCCCGCCCGGCGCCGTACGGACCAGATCCCGCCAGACGCCGTACGCCAGGTAACCGATGATGCGAGGACCCCGGCGACGGTCCAAGCGGACCGAACCAACGCCAGCCCTCATCCGGCCACCCACATCCCACCCATGGCACCAACCCGCCCGGCCGTCACACCTGACGCCCGCCCATCGCCGCGCTGGCCCTGGCGCCCCGAAGCCGCCCCACCGGGACGTCCCGCGTACCGGACCCACTGACCTGGGACGTCGCGCGCCGGACCCACTGACCTGGGACATCGCGCGCCGGACCCGCTGACCCGGGTCGTCGGGCGCCGCAGCCGCCGCACTGGACACCTGGCGTGCCGGATCTGCCGTACTGGGGACACCTTGCGGGAGCCGGGCACCCCAAACGGCTTCCTGGCAAGGGTTAAACCTGCCAGGCCACTACTTCCCCTGCTAGCTCCCGCTTCCCGTGCTGAGTTCGCGCTTGCCCTGGTAGGAGGCTGTTCCCCCAAGGCAGGACCGCATCTCGCGACTTGGAGAGTGAACCTGCGACGGCGGCAGCCAAGCGTGGTGGCCAGCTCCCATCTTCCGGCATGCGTAGCCCATCTTCAGGTGTCTGCTGGACAGAGTTTGGCCGGAAAAATGTCCAGCAGACTCCTAAAGATGGGCCCAAGTGAAAAGCGAAGGAGGTGATCCGCGGCAAGTCGGCGACCTGCGACGGGACGACGGGCGGCGTGCCGGCATGTGGGCCGGACAGAAGGCGCGGAGGGGCGGAACGGACGGCGGCGCGGAGGGGCGGAACGGACGGCGGCGCGGAGGGGTGGTGGGGCGGAACGGAGGGGCGGAAGGGCGGCGCGGTCGGGCGGCGGGGCGAGGGCGAGGGGGTCGTCGACTTAGCGGGGATGGTCCTATGGAGGCCAACCGGCGACAACCGGGAGGGTAGTCAGGCGTGATCGGCCAGCCGGTACGTCAGGGCCGTGCGTACTCGCGCACCAAGTCCTCGCCCGTCCACACGCGGTAGCTCGTCCACGCGCGGTAGCCCGTTCATGCGCGTCCGCGTGCGGGGGTCCGTTGACGCCGGTTCGCGTGCGGTGGCCCGTGCACGTGCGGTGGCCCGTTCACGCGTGTTTGCGTGCGGTAGGTCGTCGATGGCGGTGCGCGTGAGTGGTCGCGTGTGCTCGTGGCTACTCGCGTGGACGGGTGGGGCCGGTCGGGATGGGGCGTGCTGCGCCGATTTGCGGCGTCCGGCCAAGCGCGGCGGCCAAGCGCGGCGGCCAAGCGCGGCGGCCAGGCGCGGCGGCCAGGCGCGGCGACCCGCGCATCCGGCCTGTTGGCTCACCAAGGCTGGGTGCAAGGCAACGAGGCGCCGAGTCAGCGGCCTGTGCCGGGTAGGCGAACGGCCGGATACGCGGGCGGGTGGATGGACGGGCAGGGGCGTGGGTGGGGAGGCTCGGGGAAGTGGGGGCGATGGACTCGCCTCATCACTGTTAAGGGGTGGGGGAGGCGGCTATTTGGGTTACTAGGAAGTCGAGGCGTTCTTCTTGGTGGGTGGCGGGGATTCGGCCGCTGTCGGCTAGTACGGCCATGCCGTGCAGGGTGCTCCAGGTGACTTCGGCGAACAGCTCGCGTCGGTCGTTCTCCGGGGGGAAGCAGTTGACGAACTCGTCGAAGCAGGCCCGCAGCGGCGCGGGCGTTTCGGCGCTCGCGAACTTGAGATCGGTGGGCAGGATGAACATCGCCTGGTACTGCGCCGGCCGCTCGGCCGCGAACTTCAGATAGGCGCGGCACACCGCTCGCAAGGCCTGCCCACGTTTGCGAGCGGTCTCCCGCGCAGTCCGCAGATGGTCGGCCAGTTCGACGAAGCTGTCGAGGGCGACGGCGCTGACGATGGCGTCTTTGCCGTTGAAGTGGCTGTACAGCACGGGCTGGCTGTACTCGACACGTTCGGCCAGGCGTCGTGTAGTCACCGCCTCCCAGCCTTCGGTCTCCGCGAGCTCGCGCGCGGCGTTGATGATCAGCTGACGGCGGTCGGCACGTTCGCGTTCGCGGCGTTCGGAGAGAGCGGACATGACCACATTCTAGCAGCGCTAGACATTCTGTCGTAGCTATGGCTATCGTTGCTACCAGTTCTAGCGCCGCTAGCATTTCCGCCCGGCGCTTTCGCCCAAGAGGGGAAGCAACATGCTCATCAACGTCGCCAACGTGCTCGCCGGACTGATCGGCGTAGGCATCATCGTCATCGGGGCGCGCGCGTTGTGGGTCCCGCAGGCCGCAGCCGGTTTCGGTATTCCGGGCACGCGGACCGAAGACCCGAACTTCCAGGCCTGGCTGTCCGTCAAAGCCGTGCGCGACATCGCCTCAGGGCTCTTTATCTTCGTACTGCTGGCCGGCGCGGCTCCGCACCTGCTGGGCTGGTTCATGCTGGTCGCGACCGGCATTCCGCTGGGCGACGCGCTGATCGTGCTGCGCAGCAAGGGCCCCAAGGCGATCGCGTACGGCGTCCACGGCGCCACCGCCGCGGTAATGCTGCTGATCAGCCTGCTTCTCCTTGTCGGCTAGCCGATCGCCGGTTTTGACGTAGAGCGCCCAGGACAGGGGAGCGCAACGCGGATGCAGCGGTGGCCTTCATCGGCCACTCAAGTTTCGCTCAAGAAGTGCGGCGAGCCCGATACCTACCGTTAGGCCGCCGTGGTGTCCGCCACGGCGCAGCTTCGGTGCGTATTCACCGCTTGCCCACCTGTGAGGCTCCTATGCTCGATCGGCCGCCGCAACGCCCTGCGCGATGGCTTTCGTTGACTCGTTTGATCACCACTGTGCTCACGGCACTGGCTCTCCTGGCCGCCGGCACCGTCGCCGCGCAGGCGGATGAGCCGCCGGACGGCGAACTGCCGCTGCCCGCGTGCCCCACTTTCACCGGCGACCCGTCCGCCGCGGACGAGTTCGAGGCGTACAAGCTCGCGCTCGCGTGTGGCGTCAACGTGGAAGTGCTGTCTTTACGCGGCATCGACCGGCAGGCGTTCGCGACGCCCGCGGGCATGCTCGACACCCAGATCGCCGTCGAGCCGTACTGGGTCCAGAACGCCGACGGCGCCTGGGTCGATATCGATCCGGCCCTGGTCGCCCGGCCGGATGGTTCCGCCCAGACGGCCGCGACGGTGATCCGGGTGGAGACCGGTGCCGGTGGTACCGCTCCGTTTGTGACCGCGACCGACCCGGACGGCGGCGTACTTTCGCTGACCTGGCCGAAGGGCCCGTTGCCCAAGCCGGTGATCAGCGGCTCGGTGGCGACGTTCCCGAACGTGCTGCCGGACGTGGATCTGGCCGTACAGGCCGAGGCGGTCGGTTTCTCCTGGGTGCTCGTCGTGAAAACGCAGGACGCGGCGAACAACCCGGAGCTGGCCACGATTCGTGTCGGCATCACAACGGTCGGGCTGACCGTCTCCGAAGACGCCGAGTCCGGTCGCATCGAGGTGCTGAACGCCGACGGTGACGTCGTGTTCGAGGCGGGCCAGGGCATCATGTGGGATTCGTCGACCGCCGGCACCGCCACCGCCAAGCGTACGGCGACCGCTGGGCGAATGGCCGAAGTCGACGTACGGCGGACCGCGACGGGTCTCACCATGATTCCGGACGCGACCATGCTGGCCGATCCGAATCTGAAGTTCCCGCTCTACATCGATCCGCCGTTCACGTCGACGCGCAAGGCGTGGGCGAACGTGTTCCAGGGCCGTCCGACCAAGGGCTGGACCGGTGACACCAGCTGGCCGCGTTCCGGCGGTATGCGCGTCGGCCGCGACACGTGGAGCACCTGCGGGGACGGCTGTGGCCTGTGGCGGTCGGCGATCAAGCTCGACATCGGCAAGCTCAAGGGCAAGTACATCGACTCGGCGAGCGTCAACATGCTCCAGACCCACACGGGCGGTTGCGGGGACCAGGGGCTGCAACTGTGGCGCACCGGCGAGATCTCGAACGGGACTTCCTGGAACGGCATCAACTGGTGGTACGGCGCTCCGCTGCAGTCGAAGTCCGTGCCCTCGTCGAACACCACCGGGTGTTCCGGCAAGTCGGACGAGTGGGTGAAGTTCGACGGCGCCAACATCAAGAAGCGGGTGCAGTCGGCGGCTTCCCACAAGGACGCCTCGATCACTTTCGGCCTGCGGTCGTCCAACGAGGACTCGAGGGACGCATGGCGCCGGATCAAGACGTCGACGGTGAAGCTGCACGTGACGTACTACATCTATCCGCCGCACCCGGACCGGCTGAAGGTCGACGGCGCGGGCTGCGACCCGACCGAATCCGGTTCGCCGTGGATCAACGAGCGCTACCCGACCTTCTCCGCCCGCGTGCGCACGTCGGAGTCGGAGTCGGTGTTCTGGCGGTTCCGGGTGCGCAAGGTGGCTTCGGAGAGCAACTTCTTCTACTACCGCACGCCGAATCCGGTCGCCGCGTCGACGCAATCGAGAAAGAGCACGACGGCGCTGCCCGACGGACCGTACAAGTGGCAGGCGCGCAGTGACTCGCGCCAGAGCGAAGCGGTGAACTCGGGCTACACGAACTACTGCTACTTCCGGGTGGACGCCACCACGCCCACCGTGCCGGAGGTGACCGGACCGACGGGGGCCGTCACCGAAGGAACGACCGTGAGCGTGACGGTTTCGGCGAGTGATCCGCTGGTCAACGGTTCCCGCTCAGGCCTGAACCGCTTCGAGTACTCGTGGACCACGGACACGTTCGACCAGTCGATCGCCTCGACCGGTACGACGACGATCAAGCGGCCGGCCGTCACCGCGGGGCGCCAGGTGCTCTACGTCCGGGCGGTCGACAACGCGGGCAACAAGTCGAAGCAGAAGGTGTTCACGTTCTTCGCGGGCCGCAACATTCCGAAGACGCCGATGGGCGCATGGCGGCTCGGTGGCGACTTGACCGACGACACCGATCACGGCAAGAACCTGAGCGTGCTCACCAGCGATCCCGCCTTCGTCGCCGACCCGGGCGACCCGGCCAACGTCGCGGTCGAGTTCGACGGCAACGACTGCCTCAAGGCGCCCACGGCGATCCGGACCGACGCGGCGTTCTCGGTCGCACTGTCGGTCCGCATGGACGCCACGAACGGCACTGGTTACTCGAAGGTTCTGGCGCAGGGGAACCTGAGCCACTCGATGTACCAGATCCAGCACAACGGGGCGAACAACACCTGGTCCTTCTCGCTGGTGGACGCCCCCGGCGACACGTACGGCTGGAAGAGCATCAGCGTCCCGAACCCGGTCGCGCTGGGCAAGTGGCTGCGTATCGTCGCGACCTACGACCCCGACGCCGGACTGTCGCGCATCTACCTCAACGGCGTTCTGGCCGGGGAGCTCGCGGTGAGCTTCACACCGTGGAACGCGACCAGCTTCTTCAGTCTCGGCTGCCTTCCGACCGCGTCCGGCGGGGCCGCGCACACCTTCAGAGGCGCGGTGGAGCAGGTCGGGGTTTGGCAGGGCCTGCTGACCGCCACCGAGATCAAGTACGGCGCGGTGCTTCCGCACGGCGAGATCGCCCACTGGGACCTGCGTGGCGACGGCACGGACGCCAGCAGCTTCGGCCGCGACCTGACCTTGCCGGCCTCGGCCGAACAGGGCTTCGACCCGTTCGGCCGTCCCGACGGCTCCCTCGTGCTCGACGGTCAGACCTGCGCCACCACGAGTACGCCGATCGTGCCGGCGGACGAGCCGTTCGGTATCGGTGCCTGGGTGAAGCCCGTCCAGGTGAAGGGCGGACGCCAGGTGCTGTTCTCCCAGGCCGACGCCGCGGGCGACGGCTTCCTGATGAGGATCACGGCCGACGGCCACTGGGAGGTGGGCGCACTGTCCCACTTCGGCACCGTGTCCATGACCCCGATGAGCGCGGGAACATACATCCCGCCCAAGGCCGGCTGGCAGTACGTGGAGGTGCAGTACGAGGGCGCCGGCAGGTGGATCGTCAGCGTCGATGGCCGCAAGGGTGCGGTCTTGGCACGGGGAGTTCCCGGTCGCGCCGACGGCCCGCTGACGATCGGCTGCAGCGACAAGGGCCAAGGCCGGCACGACTTCTTCAAGGGCCTGATCCACGATGTGGAGGTCTGGCGCGGCATCAAGCCCGTGACTTCGCTGAAGATCTCTCCGCCCGCCGAGCTGGCGTCCTGGTGGGGGCTGGAGGAGACCGGGGTCGACGAGTCCGGAAAGGGCCGTGATCTCACCTTCGCCGGCGCGCCCCGTTTCAACGACGGCTTCTGGGACAACCCGGACAGCGCGCTCGAGCTGGACGGCACGAACTATGCGGCGACAGCCACGCCGGTCGTTGCCACCGACGAGTCGTTCACCGTCGGCGGCTGGGTGCGACTCGATGCGCTGGACACGCACCAGACCATCGTGTCGGCAGCAGGTGCGAACGCGACCGGTCTCCGGCTGCGGTTCAGCACCACCTACCAGCGGTTCGAGTTCGGCATGGGTTCGCAGGACACCGCCGATGCTCCGGGCCGTTGGGCCAGCGGAGGCCCGGCTCCCACCGTGGGCACCTGGTACTTCGTTGTCGGCAGCTTCGACCTGCGAACCAAGATGATGCGGCTGTACGTCAACGGCGAGCTCGCCGGAACCAGCATCGGCCCGGATGTCCCGTGGAAAGCCGCGGGGCCGCTCGTGATCGGTGCCGGCGACACGACTACCGGTGCACCCTTCCACCACCTGAAGGGACGGGTGGACGACGTCGTGGTCTGGCACAACGCGGTGTCGCCCCGAGCCATCAAGAACATGTACGGCACGAACGAGATGGTGGCCTGACAATGCGAAATCTCAAGCTCAAAGCCGGGGCCGTCGCCACCTCGCTGGTGCTGTCCCTGTTAGTGCTCTCGTCTTCGGCGCACGCCGGTTTCGAGCGCAATCCGCAGGCGTACTCGTCCACGCCGGTCGAAGGCGTCGCGGGCGCGGACTCCGCCTTCCGGGACGCCGCCGCCGACTGGTCCGGCGAGGCCGCCGACGCGGCCGGTACCGCCGATGACGGCAACTGGTCGGCCACGGACCTGGCCGCGGCCGGGTCCTGGTCACAGGGCGGTTCGTCCGGCGCGTTCTCCTACTCCTACGACATGCGAGTGCCACCCGCCGTCGGCCCGGTGCCGTCGCTCGGCCTGTCCTACTCGTCCGCCGAACATGACGGACGGACGTCGGGGTCGAACAACCAGGCGTCCATCGTGGGCGACGGCTGGTCCTACGCGCCGAGCTTCATCGAGCGGACCTACGTGGCCTGCTCCGACGACAAGGGTGGGAACCAAGGCAGCAACCCGACCGGCGATCGTTGCTGGGAAGGCGATTCGCCTTCGATGACGGTCACCCTCGACGGTGTCAGTACCTCGCTGGTACTCGACGACACCACCGGTCAGTGGAAGGCCGCGGACGACCTGGACTGGCGCATCCAGCACGCCGGTTCGCGGGCCACGGCAAGCGGCGCGACCACCGAACAGTGGACGATCACGACCACGGACGGGACCAGGCACTACTTCGGTTCCGTCGCCGCGTCCCGCTGGACGATGCCGGTGTTCGGCAACCACTCCGGCGAGACCTGCCACAAATCCGGTGACTTCAAGGGGTCTCGTTGCGACCAGGCCTACCGGTGGGTGCTGGACAAGTCCGTCGACGTGCACGGCAACCTGGCCCGCTACACCTATGAGACGGCGACGGGCCGGTACGCGCCGGCCGTCGATTCGGACACCCAGGCGACGTACATCCGGGACGGCTGGCTCAAGACCATCGAGTACGGTCTGCGCTCGAACGAGAGCACGGTGAAGACGGCCAAGGTCGAGTTCACGATGTCCGATCGCTGCCTGTCGGACTGCCGCGAGACCAGCGGTGACCCGAAGAAGGCGAAATGGCCGGACACCCCGTGGAATCTGACCTGCAAGGCCGGAACCAAGTGTGAGCGGTACACACCGGCCTTCTTCTCCGCGAAGCGGCTGACCGGCGTCACCACCTATGTTGCCTCCAGCAACGGATACGCAGCCGTCGACTCCTGGACCCTGAAGCACGCATTCAAGGACTACGGGGACAAGGAACAGGTCGTGCTGTGGCTGGCGTCGATCAAGCACACCGGTCACGTCGGCGGTACGGCTTCCACGCCCGCCGTGGAGTTCGGTGGCACGTTCCTGCCCAACCGGGTCGACACGGGGGAGTCGTTCCCGGGGATCTGGCGGCCGCGGCTGACCTCGATCAAGAACGAGTCCGGCGGCGTCACCACGATCAACTACACCGAGCCCGACTGTGCGCGCGGGAACATGCCTGGCAGCGCGCATCAGAACAACCGGCGCTGCTTCCCCGCGCGCTACACGCCGGAAGGCCTGACCGAGCCCGTCGACGTCTACTTCCACAAGTACGTCGTACGCTCGATCGCCGAGTCCGACGCGACCGGTGGCGGCGACACGGTGTGGAAGTTCTACGAGTACTCCACCGACGGGGGCGGCACGAACGCGCTGTGGGCCTGGAACGACGCCGAGTTCGTGCAGAAGAAGGACCGCGACTGGAACCAGTGGCGTGGTTACGCGCAGGTCGTCACGCTGACGGGTGACCCGGCGGACCGCGGATCGCAGGAGCGATCGCGGGCCCGGTACTACCGGGGCCTGGACGGCGACAGGCTGCCCAACGGCGCGAAGCGCTCGGTCACGCTGACCGACGCGGCCGGCAACACCGCGCCGGATCATCGCGCGCTCGCGGGCTCCGAGTGGGAGTCGGCGTCGTTCGACGACACCACGCTGATCGGCGCGGAGACGACCTGGTACTGGACGTCGCGGACCGCGAAGCGCAGTTACGAGGGCGGCTCGATCGAGGCATGGCTGACCGGGGAGCGCCGGACCGACGTACGCACGTCGCTGGCGCCTTCGGTCTGGCGCACGACCCGGACCGAGACCGTTCACGATGACCGCGGGCGTGAGGTGCGGGTGGACTACCAAGGTGACGTCAGCAAGAGCGGTGACGAGCGCTGCGTGCGGACCACCTACGTGGACAACACCACGGCGTGGCTGCTGGAATCCGTGTCCTCGGTGGAGTCGGTATCAGTCGGCTGTACGGCAGCCACGGTGAATCGGCCGGCCGATGTGGTCGGGTCGGTGCGGGCGTTCTACGACGGCAGCACCTCGCTCACCGCCGCGCCGACCAGAGGGCTGATGACCCGGTCCGACGCGCTGGAGAGCTGGAACGGCGGCGCGGTGTACAAGACGATCGGAACGTCCACGTTCGACGCTCTCGGCCGTCAGCTCGTCGCGACAGATGCCCTCGGCAACAAGACGACAACCGCATATACGCCCGCGGGCGGTGGCCCGGTCACATCGACCGTTACCACCAACGCGCTGGGGCACGCCACCACGGCCAAGTTGGCGCCCGCCTGGGGAACCACCACCGAGACGGTGGATCCGAACGCTCGCCGTACGGTCGCCGCCTATGATCCGTTCGGCCGGCGGAGCGCGGTCTGGCTGCCCGGCCGGGATCCGGCGACGGAGAGTGCCAGCCAGAAGTTCAGCTATGCCGTCTCGCAGCACGCTCCGACGACGGTGAAGACCGAGCGGATGATGCACGACGGCTCGTACCTCACCAGCATCGCGTTGTACGACGGCCTGATGCGGGAACGCCAGACCCAGGCCCAGACCAACGGCGGCCGCCTGATCACGCAGACCGTCTACGACTCGTACGGGCGGGCGCGGTACAGCTCGGGCCCGGTGTTCAACAACGCGTCCGGTCCGAACGGCAGTCTCGTGCGGATCAGCAGGTCGAACGACCTGGCCCGGACCGAGTTCGTCTACGACGGCGCCGGCCGGGTCACCGACGAGGTGTTCGTCGTCAAGGACCAGGAGAAGTGGCGTACGTCGTACCGCTTCGGCGGCGACGCCACGAACTGGAAGACCACCGTCATCCCGCCCGAGGGTGGCACGAGCAAGTCCACCTTGGCGGACGCGCTGGGCCGCACGGTAGAGCTCCGGCAGTACCGCGACCGGGGTGCGACGGGGGCCTTCGACTCCACGAAGTACTCGTATGCCGGCAACGGTCAACTGCGTCAGGTCACCGACCCCGCGCTCAACAAGTGGACCTACGAGTACGACCTGCGTGGCCGTCGTACCGCCCTGCACGACCCGGACACCGGGACGTCGAGGACGGCGTACAACCCGGCCGGGCAGATCACGGCGACCACCAACGCCAACAACGAGACCCTGACCTACAAGTACGACGTACTGGGCCGGCCCACGAAGGTGCTCTCCGCAGCGACCACCCTGATCGATCGCGCCTACGACCAGGCGGAGTTCGGGATCGGGATGCCGTTCACGGCGACCCGGTGGGTCGACGGGCAGGCGTGGACGACGGAGACGCGCAAGTACACGCCCGAAGGCCGGCCGAAGCAGGTGTACACGCACTTGCCGCAGGCCGCGGGACCGCTGGCCGGCTCGTACTGGGAGGCGTTCACGTACAACGAGGACGGTTCGCTGCGCACGTACGGCGCGAAGGGCGTGGGTGGTCTCAACGAGGAGGTCTTGACCCAGTCGTACGACTCGTTGGGCCGGCCCGGACGCGTCACGGCGTGGGGGGACGACTTCGGCTTCGGCAAGGTTTACGTGGACGAAGCGGTCTACTCGCCGTACGGGCAATTGCTGCAGCGCAGGCTCGGTGATCCCGCTGATGTCGGTGGGACCTCGGGACAGACGTGGCAGACGTGGATCTACGAGGAGGGCACTCGCAGGCTCTCGGAGTTCTACTTCGACAAGGACACCGCCGGGGGCTTTGACGGGAACAACTACGGAATCGCGGCGTTGTCGTACCGGTACGACAACTCGGGCAACGTGCGGTCCATCGTGGACAACCCCGTGCACACCTCGGACCAGCTCGCTCCGGAAACGCAGTGTTTCCAGTACGACTACCTGCAGCGGCTCACGGATGCGTGGGCGCAGGCGGGTGCGTCGGCGGCCTGTGCTGCCGAGCCGTCGACCCGTACCGTCGGCGGGCCGGGCGCGTACGGGTCGTCGTACGAGTACGACGCAGTGGGCAACCGGAAGGCCGAGACCAAGTGGACGCCGACCGGTTCGGTACAGAAGACCTACGCGTACAGCCAGGCGGCCGAGGCCGGTCCGCACGAGCTGACCGGTGTCACCTCGACCGGCGGTGCCGCGACCGCGTTCAGCTACGACAAGGCCGGTTTCACCACTGGCATTGATCGTGGTGGCCAGGTGGACGTACTGAACTGGAACCCCACGGGCCGGCTGGAGACGATCAAGTCGAACGAGGGCACGGCGAAGTTCATCGACAACGCCGACGGCCGGCGCCTGCTGCGGGTCGACACGAACGGCGATCTGAAGGCCTGGGTCGCGGGCTACGAACTGACCTATACGAAGGCGACGGGAGCCGTCGAAGCGACGCGTTACTACAAGCACGGCGAGACCGTCGTCGGCGTACGCAACGGCCGCGGCGACATCCAGTGGCTCGCGGGCGACCACCACGGCACGAACCAGTGGATCGTCAACGGAGACACGCTGACGGCGACGGTCCGGCGGCGCGATCCGTTCGGCAACGTCCGGGGCGCGGCCCCGCCGAGCTGGCCGGACAACCGCGGATTCGTTGGCGGTATCCAGAACGACGAGGTCGAGCTGACCACGGTCGGCGCTCGCGAGTACGACGCGGTCACCGGTCGGTTCATGTCGGCGGATCCGCTGATGGACCTCATGGATCCCCAGCAGATCAATGGCTACGCGTACGCGAACAACTCACCGGTGACGATGTCGGACCCGAGCGGACTGAGGAGTGTGCGGAAGGCGCCGCGGCCGCCGAAGCCGCCGACACCGATCAAGAGGCCGAAGAAGGCATCGAAGAGCTCCCATCACACCAAGGGTCCGAAGCGGCCGGGCAACTCGGCGGCGGCGGGTATTGGCCGGGACGCGGCGGGGCGGAGGGGTCCCCGCAACGAAGCGCAGCCGCCGAGGCTGCCGGTCCCCATTCCGGACCCGTACGATCGCAACGACCGTGACCAAGGACGAGTTGGCGGCCGGAATCCCGGTGGAAAAAACGGTATGCCGCGCGAACGCAAGTGGGACGACTGGCTGTGGGACTACTCCGATTCCGTGGCGGAGACCAACGCCCAGATGATGTGCGGACTGTTCATGACCGCCGCGTACGAGCAGTGCGTCGAGTCTCAGAAGGACCAAGCGCCCGGCGGTGTCGGCTGGTGTTCGGCCTTGGTCGGAGCCGTCTTCTTGTCGGAGTCGAACAGTGCCTGTGTCACCTACACCAGGGACGACGGGCTCGTCGTCTCCAGAGGGCAGCAGGTGGGCGGCTCCAACTCTGTTGGCGGCAGTTTCAATGTTGGCCCCTACGTCACCTCGGCCAATGACGCCGGCAGCATCGCAGGAGGTGGTTGGGGTGCGAGCATCGACGTCGGTCTTGGGGAGTTCGTTTCCGTTGGCGTGAGCGGATCCAGGTCGGATGCCGGTGATTGGTCGGTGGGTGCGAACTCCGGTGCTGGAGTCGGTACCTGTGTGCCCGACGTCATCGTGTGTGTGTCGGTCTTCCGTGAGGACAACGAGGCGGTGACGCTCGACGATGCCCTAGAAGTGCTGGGCTGGAAGGACTGACTGTGCGGGGGCGGGACGTTCAGTCCCGTCCCCGGTGCAGCCGGTTGATCGGAGCCGCGATCTGGTCTGCTTCGGCTTGCCGCGCACGCGCCGCCTCGGTGTCACCGAGGCCCGCGTGGGCGTCGGCCAAGGTGAGCAGCGCCAGCTCGTGGCGCGCCGGCCAGGGCATCGCCGCGTACGCGTTCGCCGCATCGAGGGCACGCCGGGCCGCGATCTCGTACTCGCCCAACCCGTTGTGGGCCTGGGCGAGTACGAGGTCCATCATGGGTGTCGCGTAGGGCGGCCTCGGGTGCCAGCGGCGGTCCGCTTCGGCGATGTGCTCGATGGCGCCGCGATGGTCCCCGAGCAGGTTCAGCGCCTCGGCGTAGTAGCACAGGGGCGGCGATCCATGGACTGTATCGGGCTGGGCGCGCACGGCATCGATGAGACCGCGGAGCGCCTCACACGCCTGGTCGGGGCGGCCGGCGTCGATGAGCGCGACGCCGAGCGAAAGGCACCACGTGCTCCGGAACGGTGGGTCTTCGGCGGCGGCGTGGGCGAACACTTCCGTCAAGATGGCCGAGGCCGCTGGAATCCGGCCGAGGGCGGTCAGCATGTCGGCACGCCTGATTTTGAGCTGGAACCGGTAGATAGGGCTCTCGGCGGCTGCCGCTTCAGCTGCGTCGAGGTGGGCGGCGGCCTCCGCGGCACGGCCCAGCCGGATGAGCATCATTGCGAGCGAAGACGCGAAGTTGGCCTGGTTGAACGATTTGCCGGCCCGCGCCGCGAGCTCGACGGCATCGGTGAGCATCTCGGCGGCTGCCGCGTAATCGGTGGCCTCCATGAAACGAAGTCCTTGATTTCCCTTGGCGAGCAGCATCTCGAAGTCACCAAGGTCCGCGGCGAGTTCGAGACTGTGCCGGCCGACTTCGATCCCCTCGGCGATGTCGCCTCGCGCTCGTAGCCAAGCGCCCTGCATGTTCACCATATGGAAGACGCCGCGCGCGTCCTCGTGCTCTTCGGCAACCCGCCGCCCGGCCTCGATCGCGTCGGCGACCCGAGCGAGAAACCGGCCGCCATTAATGGCCGTCATCAAGCGGCGGACCAGTTGCCACATCGCCGGATGCGAGCGGAGCGTCTCGCAGGCGATGAAGAGGTTGGTCTCCTCCGGCGTCGAGTCCGCGGGGTGCTGCTCGTAGTGCCACGAGATGAACTTGTCGATGATCTCCGCACGCTCGGTATCGCTCAGCGCCGACTTGGCCTGACGCGCCGCGTACAGCCGTACTAGGTCGTGCATCCGGTACCGGCGGCTGCGGTACTGCTCGACAAGATGCGCCGCGACGAGCCTGCGCACCGCCCGGATCGCCTCGCTCTCGGACAGCCCCGATACCGCCGCGAGCATGTCCTCCGCGAAGTCCTCACCAGGCAGGGTGCCCAGTTGGCAGAACAATCTCCGCGCGTCCTCATCGAGCACCCGGTAGGAGAACTCCAGGTTCGAGGTCACGGCCGCCGCGGAATCCCCGTCGACGGCCAATACCTCCAGCCGGTCCCGCCGCTCCAGCTCCTCGACGTGGTCCGCGACCCGGCCGTTCGGATCACCGGCAGCGTGCGCGGCCGCGATGCGTAAGGCGAGCGGTAGGTGCCCACACAGATCCGCGAGTCTCTCCGCAGCGGCCGCTTCGGCCGCCACTCGCTCAGCACCCAGGATCCGGCCCAGCAACTCGACGGCGTCCTCCGGTTCGAGCATGCCGATTTGTACGGGCCGCGCGTCGTTCAGCGCGACGAGTCCGGTCAGTCGATCGCGGCTCGTCACGATCGTGAAGCAGCCCGGCCCGGGTAGCAGCGGCCGTACCTGTTCGGCGTTGCGCGCGTTGTCCAGGATCACCAGCACGCCACGATCGGCCGTGGCGGTCCGGAACAGCTCAGCGGCAGCTTCGACGTCCTCCGGTACCGACTTGCCCGATCGCCCAAGGGCCAGTAGCAGTCGCCCGAGTGCTTCGCGCGGTGCCACCATGTCGTCCTTGTCGTAGCCGCGCAGGTTCACGTACAGCACACCGCCCGGGAACCGTTCCGCACTGGTATGCCCCCAGTGCACGGCCAACGCGGTCTTGCCGGCGCCGCCCGGCCCGACGACGACGGCGAGTGGTACGGCGGACACCGGATCGGCGAGCTGGTCCAGGGCCTTCAGCTCCGCGGCGCGGCCGGTGAATCCGCTGGTGTCCGAGGGCAGCTGGATCGGCGCGGCGGTCGATGCGTTCGACGGTTCCAGCGCCGGGTCCTGGTCGAGGATCTGCAGGTGCAGGTCGCGCAGCCGCTTGGACGGGTCGGCGCCAAGTTCGTCGCGCAGTCGCACCCGGATCGTCTCGAAACGGGCAAGCGCGTCCGCGGGGCGTCCGCAGCGGTAGTACGCGAGCATCAGTAGTTCCGCGACCGGCTCGGCCAGTGGTTCGGCGTCGTTGAGCGCCGCCAGGTCGCCGAGAACCGCGGCGTGGTTGCCGGCGTCCAGTTCGGCGGTGTAGCGGCCGGTCAGCAACTCGACGCGTTCGGCGGCGAGAGCGGCTCGGGTCTCGTCGGCCCATCGCCCGCCGATTCCCGCAAGAGCCTCACCGCCGGCCAGTTCGCACGCGCGGCGCCACACTTCGAGGGCTTCGTGCGTACGTCCCGAGGTGTTCAGCGTCTCCGCCTCGCCGCGAAGGGCGCGGATGGCGTGCAGGTCCACGATCTCCGGCTCGACGTCCAGTACGTACCCGTGCGAACCGGCGCGCCGAATCGCCGCGCCGGGCACCGGTTTCAGGGCGGTCCGCAGGCGCGCGACGTACGAGTAGAGCACGCTCAGCACGGCGTCCGGCGGATCGCCGTCCCACACGCGATCGATCAGGTCGGTGCGCGCGACGGGTGTGCCGGGGCGCACCGCCAGGATGGCGAGCACGCAGGCGAGCTTGGGCGCGGCGATCCGGACGGGGTCAGCGTCGCCGGTGATCGCGACGGGGCCGAGCAGCCGGATCCGGGCGGGGGAAGACGGCATGCCGCGGACGGTAACAGCTGGCCGGTCCCACCGTCGCTGCCGATCTCACCACTGCCCGATCCCGGCCACCAACCCAACGCCGCCCACCTGCCAACGCCGCCCACCCGCCGCCCACCCGCCGCCCACCGGCCCGCCACCCACTGCCTATCAGGAAGCTATGCATCCCTTATTATTGGAAACGATTGTCATGTCCGAATTTTGTAGAGGAGCGGTACCGATGTCGCGTGAGCCAGGTTTGCCTGCGTTTCCGGCTGTGAGCGGTGAGCGGGGGGAGCCGGTTCCGGTGACGGTGCTGTCTGGATTCCTGGGTGCGGGCAAGACCACCCTGCTGAATCACGTGCTCGCCAACCGCGAAGGCCGACGCGTCGCCGTGATCGTGAACGACATGAGCGAGGTGAACATCGACGCCGCCCTGGTCGCCGGTCAGGGCCGGCTCGATCGGACCGAGGAGCGGCTGGTTGAGCTGACCAACGGCTGCATCTGCTGCACCTTGCGCGAGGACCTGCTGGCGAGCGTTGCGGAGCTGGCCGCCGATGGCAGGTTCGACTCCATCCTGATCGAGTCGACCGGCATCTCCGAGCCCATGCCGGTCGCGGCGACGTTCGAGTGGGAGTTCGAGGACGGCACCAGCCTGTCGGATTCCGCCCGGCTGGACACGATGGTGACCGTGGTCGATGCGAGCGGGTTTCTCCGCGAGCTGGCGACGGGGGACCGGCTGATCGAGCGCGAGTTGGCGCCGGTGCCGGAGGACGAACGCAGCATCTCGGATCTACTGGTCGATCAGGTGGAGTTCGCGGACGTCATCGTGATCAGCAAAACAGACCTGGTGTCGTCCGAGGAGCTTGGCCGACTCGAAAGCGTGCTGCGCCGGTTCAACCCGACGGCCCGCCTTGTGCACGCGCGGTACGGCGAAGTCTCGGTGGGCGAGGTGCTCGACACCCGTCGCTACAACCCGGTAATGGCCGCGCAGGCGCCCGGGTGGATTGCCGAACTGGAAGGTGGGCACACGCCCGAGACCGAGGAGTACGGCATCCGGTCGGTCACCTTCCGGGCCGAGCGTCCCTTCCATCCGGCGCGCCTGCTGGAGGCCTTGGAGGATTGGCAGGGAGTGCTGCGCAGCAAGGGGTTCTGCTGGATCGCGAGCCGCTCCGACGTACTGGCCGTGTGGTCACAAGCAGGGCCGAACCTCACCATCGAACCCGGTCAGCGGTTGACCGCGGAGGACGAGACACCTCACCAGGAACTCGTATTCATCGGCGTCGACCTCGATCGGGATGAGCCGCGTCGCCGCTTGGAGCCGGCCCTGCTCACCGATGACGAGCTCGCCCTCGGGCCGTCCGGCTGGGCGTCGTTCGATGATCCACTGCCGAGCTGGGAACTGGACGAGCTCGACCACGATCACCACCACGCGTACCAACCAGCTGGCGTGCGGTAGATCCCCGGCAGTCCGTTGGCCGCCCGCTATCGAGTCCGCTGAGTTGCTGCGACACCGCTTAGCGAGTGAAGGTGAACAGGCGGGTGCCTGGTTCGAAGGGCTGCGGTTCGGAGGTGAAGCGGTGTACGCCGACGCCGTAGCCCGCGTCTGGTTCCGATAGCCAGTGCCGCTCGAAGCCGCGGTTCTCGAACCACTCGCAGATCAGTGGCACGAGGTCGGGCTCGCCGCGGTGCCGCGTCCAGATGACGGTGCCGCCTGACTTGCACAGTTGGCGGCAGGCGTCGATCGTGCGCTCGATGTCCTCGTCGGAGATGTTGCCGAACACCCCGCAGACCAGCACAAGATCCGCCGGTACGAGGTTGCGATAGTGATCCGCCAGCGACGCGTCGGCGGTCAAGACCTCCACCTGGTCCAACCCGTTGCTCTGGGCAAACTCTTCCGCGTAGGCGGTGTTCCGCGGGTCCAACTCGACCAGCCTCGCGCGTACGTCGCTGCCGCGCGGGTGGTCGGTCAGTACCTGCAGCAGGTCGCGACCCTGACCGGCGCAGAGGCTCACGACGTGCAGTGGACCGGCCGGGCTTCGGTTCAGGGCGTCCCGGACCTGCGCCTGAACGGCCCGTAACCTTCGCGCCAACGGCGACCCAGGTACGTCGTACTTCTCATGCCAGTTCGACCAGTCCATGCCGCAAACCGTACCGACTCGTTCGGTCAGTGCAGGCCGCCGTTGACGTCGAGGATCGCGCCGTTGATGTAGGCCGACCGAGAAGACATCAAGTACGCGACGGCCTCGGCCACTTCCTCCGGACGTCCGAATCGCTGCTCCGGGATGGCGTCGAGGTGGCGCCTGCGCCTGTGCTCGGGGATGGTCGCCGCCATCGGCGTTGGCTCGATCACGCCGGGAGCGACCGCGTTCACCCGGATTCCCGCTGCGCCGTAGGCTTTCGCGAGGCCCTTGGTCAGGCTGAACAGAGCGCCCTTGGACGCGCCGTACGCGGGATCGTCGCTGCCGGTGTGACCGACGATCGAGGCGATGTTCACGATCGACGCGGGCTGATCGGCGTCCAGGCAGCGCTTGATGAGGCCGCGGCACAGGTAGATCGGCGCTGCGACGTTGACGGCGAGAACCGCGTCGACGTACTCGGGCGTCGTCTGCAGGAGGTCCACCGCCTGGTAGAGCCCGGCGCCATTGACCAAGCCTGTCGGGGATCCCAGTTCGGCGGCGACGGTGTCGAGCGCCCGTCGGAGTGCGTCGGCGTCAGCCAGGTCGACGACCAGATCGAGATCGGCCGGCGATGGCCGCAGATCCAGGCCTGCGACGCGCCAGCCGTCACGTTGCAGGCTTCCCACGATCGCGGCGCCGATACCTCCGGCGGCGCCCGTGACCACGGCGACCTTCGTCATCCCGCTGCCTCCTTTGTCCCTTGCCAGGAGTATCCCGGCGGCCGGGTCACAGTAGCCGCCAGTGACGCAACCGATGGTTGCGCGAAGCGAGGCTGGCGGGTACGTTGGCGTGCAACCAATGGTTGCGCGGTCGGATTGCCGGGCGACTTCGAGTGGAGAGGTGGAGCATGATCGAGCAGGGCGCCAGCATCGTTCAGGAGTTCGACCAGTCGGCGCGGGAGGTGTTCGCTGCCGTGGTCGATGTTCGTGGCTGGTGGTCGAAGAACATCACCGGGGGTACGGCGATGGTGGGGGACGAGTTCGAGTACGACGTACCGGTGGTTCATCACAGCCGGATTCGGGTCAGCGAGGTCGTTCCGGAGCGGCTGGTGGTCTGGCGGGTCCTCGAGAACACGTTCTCCTTCGAGACGGGCCAGGACGAATGGGCTGGTACCGAGGTCCGGTTCGAAATCTCCACCACCACCAGCGGCGGCCGGACCGAACTGCGGTTCACCCATGTCGGGCTTCTTCCGGAGTTCGAGTGTTACGACATTTGCCACAAATCATGGACGTTCTACGTCGGGCACAGTCTGCGCAAACTCATCACCACCGGTACGGGTCTGCCCAATGAGATCGCCGATGACGTCGAGGTGATCGGCGCGCGGATGGAATCGGTCGCCTAGTGTCCTGAGTCGGAAGTTCGTGCACATCTCCGGCGCCCAGGCACGCACCTCGCGGCGTTGGAGAAACGGCCACGATGCTAGAGCATCGCGACCGCTTCTCCGCCTTGCGATGCACGCACCTGGACACCGGAGCTGAAGCACGAACTTCCGACTCAGGACACTAGCTGCGGCTTACTCCGCTCAAGTTGCCGCCTCGGTCCGTTTTTGCGGCGCAATCCCCATTCAATTCAGTGAACGAAAGCGAAGGAATTCTCATGACGACGATCAAGCCTGGCAGCATTCTCATCGGCACCCAGCAGCCCGACGAGCTGCGCGAGTGGTACCGCCAGGCGCTCGCGCCGGATCACGAAGGTGATGGCGCGATCGACTTCGGTGGCTTTCTGCTGGTGATCGACGGGCGCGACGACGTGGACGCGAAGAACAGCGAGCCGGGCCGGACGATCCTCAATTTCCATGTCGACGATTTCGACGCCGTGGAGGCGCAGTTGCGCTCGGCCGGGGTGAACTGGCTGTTCCCGGTCGCGGATCGTGAGGCCGGCCGATTCGGTACGTTCGCCGACCCGGACGGCAACTACCTGCAGATCATCCAGCTCAAGCACTCCTGAACGACCCGCCGCCGGTTGGCAAGCTGTGATCAGGCCGCCTGCTCCGGATTCGCCCACGTCTTCGAAAGACCAGGCGAAAAAAGGCAGGCGGCGCCGATCGTTCGCGTCGAAAGCCCTGTGATGTCGGGCGAAAGTCGCGGGGCTCAGGTGAGAGCTGTATCGAGCGGCAGCGGGACCGGCCGGGGCAGTGCGGCAGTGCCGTCGGCGTGACCGCCACTCTGCGCGGTGCCCGAGTGGTCACGTCCGGGTGCCCGAGTGGTCACGTCGCGCGTTGCCCCGGGTGGTCACTTCGCGCGGACCGGGTCAGGAGGCGCGCGCGGAGCCGGTGCAGTTGTGGCATCAAGCCGTAGATCACGATCGGCACCGCGATGGTGGCGAGCACAAACATGCGAAGCACGGGCGCAAGGTTGTCCAGCCAGTTGGCCAGCACGAGATTGAGCACGGTGAGAGTCGGAAAGACGGCCAGCCAGATCATGATCGCGAGCTGGTGCTTGCTCGGCGTCCTGCGATGGCGGATCTGGGCTGCGTGGCGGAGTTCGACGTGGTCATGTCCCAAGGCTGAGGCCGGACAGACCTTCGGCCAACGAATGTTGCCGTTTCTGGGAATCCACGGTGGGATGAGCCTCGTGGACGACAAACCCGCGGTCATCGCCGCCGTACTCGAGCAGGTCGGTCCGCGGCTGAAGCGCTTCCGCACCCAGCGCCGGATCACCCTGACGGAGCTGGCAGCCGAGACCGGCATCTCGAAGAGCACGATCTCACGGCTCGAAACCGGCCAACGGCGTCCCACCCTGGAACTTCTGCTCGCGCTGTCGCAGGCCTACCGGATTCCGCTCGACGATCTCGTCGGAGCACCCGAAACAGGGGACCCGCGCCTGCTGCTCAAGCCAGGCAACGTGAAGGGTCGTACGGTCATCCCGCTCACCCGCCAGCCCGAAGGCATGCAGGTGTGGAAGATCGTCGTACCGGCGGGCAAGTCCACCCCCGAACCACGTGCCCACGACGGCCACGAGTGGATCTACGTCCTGTCCGGCCGCTTGCGCCTCATCGTCGGCGAGCGGGACTGGACCCTCGCCGCCGGCGAAGTCGCCGAGTTCGACACCCACGTACCCCACTGGTTCGGCACCCCCGGCCCCGAACCCGCCGAAATCCTCAGCATCTTCGCCCGCCCAGGCGAACGCATGAAATCCCGAACCCACGCCGACCCCGACGCCCCTACCTAATCGAGTTCGGTCCTTGGAGGTTGCCCGTGGCACCAATCCGTCCACCAGTCGCCGAACCACCCGCGCCGCACGCGACTCGCCCCGTCGTACTGCTGATAGGCGGATATGCGGGCTGCGGAAAGACAACATTAGGCCGCGCGCTGGCCCGTCGTACCGGTTGGCCGATGCTCGACAAGGACACAACCACCCGCCCAGTAGTCGAAGCCGCTCTCGCCGCCCTGGGGTTGTCGGCTACTGATCGCGAGAGCGAGGCCTACCGGACCCTTATTCGTCCGGCGGAGTACGAGGCACTGATGGCGGGCATGGCGGAGAATCTGCGCTGCGGTACGTCGTGCATCGTCACGGCACCCTTCGTCGCGGAGTTCGCCAGCCCTTCTTGGTGCGAGTCGGCGCGGGCAAGGATCGGAGCGCTTGGCGGTACGGCGCACTTTGCCTGGATCGACTGCGACGCCGATACTCTGCGATCGCACATAGTCGAGCGCGGCGCGGCACGCGACGAGGCGAAGCTCGCGGGGTGGAACACGTGGATTGGTTCGCTCGACCTGGCATTCAGACCGGCGACGGACCACCTGGTCGTTGCCAATTCCGGGGATTTCGTGGCGGTTGATGAGGTGGCCAAGGCCCTGGCGGAGAAGTTTGGGAAGTGATGCAGCGTTTGGGGAGGTGGGGCGTCTCAAGGGGTGTGACTGAATCTATGGTCGGCCGGGGCCGGGAGGAGCAGGCGATGTCGCCCGATGGGCGGGATCCCACCGGTATGTCTGGGAGCTCCAGGCCGTCGGTGAGTGGTGAGGCGTCGGTTGATGCGGCGATCGCGCGGATGTACGCCGAGCACTGGATCAGCCTGCTCCGGCTCGCGGTGTTGCTGGTTGACGATCGGCAGTCGGCGGAGGACGTGGTTCAGGAGGCCTTCGCGCAGTTGTACCGCAGGTGGGACCGGCTGGACGATCGCGGCAGCGCGTTGGCGTACCTGCGGTCGACCGTGCTCAACCGCAGCCGATCCGTACTGCGGCGGCGACGGGTGGCTCGCGGTTACATACCTCCGGTGATGCCGCCAGACGCCTCGGCGGAACACGCGGCCGTGATGCGTGAGGACCGCCAGGAGGTTCATCGCGCGGTGAGCGCGTTGCCGACACGTGTCCGGGAAGTGCTGGTGCTGCGGTACTACCTCGATCTACCTCACTCCGAAATCGCCCGGACCCTCGGGATCAGCGAGTCCACCGCGAGGTCGACAGCCTCCCGCGGGATCGCCCTCCTGGGCCAGAAGCTGAAGGACCTGCGATGAGCAACGACACCGAAGCGAGGCTGCGCGACTACCTCGAGGCGAAGGCTCTTACCGTGGCGGACGACACGCCCGCGCCGATTCAGCAGTTCGCTCACCGGCGGCGGCACTGGCCGGTGCTGGTCGCGGCGGCCGCGGTGGTCGCCCTTGTAGTACCGCTCGCGCTGCACTTCGACGACCGGCGATCGGCTCCCGAGCCGGCCATGACCTCTACCCTGGTGTGGAAGGCCGGTGCCGGCAAAGTGTCGACCATCGCCAAGCCGTCCGCGCTCCGGGTTCCGTACCTGCTCAGTACGCCGGACATCAGCGAGCCGTTCGCGGCGGTGTACGACGGAAAGACTCGGGTGACCTTGCCGCGGACACAGGACGCCCGGCTGATCGGCCGGGTTGCGAACGGGTGGCTGCTCAAGCTGACGAACATGGGCAAACCCTCAGAGCTTGGCATTCTGGACCGGGCTGGGCGGTTCGCCCTGCTGACCACCTACGCGGACTGGGTGGCACTGTCACCGGACCGCTCCAAGGTTGCTGTCGGGCAGATCATCGGCAAAAAGAGTCGCATCGTCAGCATCGATCTCGCGACCGGCCGGCAGTTGGACGCGCTGACAGCGCCGTTCGACCAGATCCACGTCTATGGCTGGAATCGCGACGGTGTCTGGTATTCCGAGTACAACCGGGGCAACAACAATCCGCAGCCGCGCGTCTGGCAGCCCGGCTCCAAGGAACGCGTTGTCGAGATGAGCGGCTTCAGCAGTCTCAAGGTCGCTGCCGATAGTGACAGGTTGGTCGTGAACGTGGCTGGCAACGGGCAAGGATGCCAAAAGGTGGTTAGCCTCACAGCGTCCGGGACATTCGAGGTCGTGCGCGAGTCCTGTGCCAGCAGCAAACCCGCGATCTATCCCTTCCCCTCACCCAATGGCGAATTCATCGCCAACCCGGACAGAAGGTTCGCTTTGCACGTCGACAACGGCAAGCAGATCAAGCTGACCGGGCTGAGCGGGGCGCCGGACCCGATCAACAACGTCTACGAGGACTCGAACCACCTGCTGGTCAACGCCGTGACCAGCTACGCCTTCAATGCGCCGCAGGTCATCAACCGCTGTGATGTGCGCTCCGGCAAGTGCAGGGTTGTGCACCGCCAATCGGGCAAGTACACCATCGGACTCGGCACACCCTGACCGCCGCCCGCCGGCCGACCACGAGCAAGGCTTAGGGAGCATGGCCTGGAGGGGGCAGTTCGCGTGGGCGTCAGTGGTCGCCCACTTGCGAGGCGTCCCGCCAGGTCATGCGCAGGCATTCGGGCGAGCCGTTGAGCCGGGCCGGATCGCCGCCCGGCGGCGGAGCCGTTGCCGTATCCCTGCAGGTTGCTCCGGATGCAAGGTAGAACCGCTGTGCCGCGAGGTTCTGCCGCAGCACCCACAGGTACATCGCCTTGCTTGTCGCGTGATCGGTGACGGCCTCCGCCGCGCGGGCAAGGAGTCGAGTGCCGATTCCGCTCCGCTGCGGGCTGTGGTGGACATGCAGGTTGTCGACGAGGCTGCCCCACTTCGGTTCGTGATCGAGTACGACGTGTACGAATCCGGCCAGCTGGTCGCCGTACTCGGCGAGAACGGTGGCGGTACCGGCCGGGGCGGCGAGGCGAGCGGACCAGAACGCATCGGCGGCACCCGCCCAGCGGCAGGGTGCGAAGGACACAGGGCGAAACCGTAGCAGCGGTTGCCACAGGTGCATTCGGGATGTCCAGCGCGCGCATCCGGCAGCGTGCCAGTTGCTGCGAGGATGGGAATTGACGTTGCCAGTAAGGGGAAACTCGCGCATGATCGACTGGATGGACGATACCCCGAGTCGCTTCCCGGTCATCTTGTCGGCGCTACGGGCGAAGGCGCGCGAGGCAGGCTTCACCATGTCCAGCGAGGATCGCACCGGCAGCCTGCTGGCCGCACTCGCTGCGGCCAAACCCGCAGGGCGGATCCTCGAACTCGGCACCGGCGTAGGCGAAGGCGCCGCCTGGCTGCTCAGCGGCATGGACCTCACCTCCAGCCTGACCACGGTCGAACTCGATACGTCCGTGCAAGCCATCGCTCAAGAGCAGTTGGGCGCTGATCCACGAGTGACGTTCGTCAGCGGGGACGGTGCTGCGTGGCTGGAGCAGTACGACGGGGCACCGTTCGATCTCGTCTTCGCGGACGCCTGGCCGGGCAAGTTCACCCACCTGGATCGGGCCCTCGAACTCGTGGCGCCCGGCGGGACCTACCTGATCGACGACCTCACCCCTCAGCCCGGCTGGCCGGAGGCGCACGAGGCCTCGGTGCAACGCCTTCTCGCCCACCTGGAACAACGCGACGACTTCCGCTGCGTCCGCCTCACCTGGGCGAGCGGCCTAGTGATGGCGGTTCGCACCAGCCGCTAGACGTGGGTAGAGCTCGCTGGCTCTTGTCCAGGGAACGCGGCGGTGACCCGGGCCCAGTCCAGCCCGTCAACCGCCGCCCACCCAACATGCCAACTCCGTCCGAACGACCCGAAGCCGGCGCGTCCATCGGTCGGCGGACGAGACGCTGCCAGACCGGCAAGACATCGCTGCCCCGAGGCCGCCAACAGCGGCGTCGACGGTCAAGGGCGTGGGCTAGCGGTAGGGGTCGTCGGCCGGCAGCCAGCAGGTTGAGAGATCCGCGCACAGTGGTGGCACGTCGTCGGTCAAGGCGTGCATGGTGGACTGGATCGCCGCGCGAGGGTCGTCGCGACGGGAGATGAGCGACCACGTCCAGTACGGCGCCGGATCCACCACCGGGCGTTCGGTCAGGTCCGGGGGAGTCGGTGTGGTCGTGCGTTTCGGGTTGTTGAGCACCGGGCGTCGGAGGCGCCGGATGTGCTCGTGGAAGGCGGGGCCGGTCAAGCCGCCGTCGTCGACGTACTCCAAGCGCGCTCCGGTCGCGCGGGCCCACTCCTCGGCATAGTCGTTCCACGAGGACCAGGTCGCGATGTCGGAGTCGACGAGTACGACAACATCCTTCGGCTGGACCGGTGAGTCGTCGGGGCCGGGGGATACGGCGTACAGGCGGTCGGCGCCGATGAAGCGTGCCTCCAGGCCTTGTTCGGCGAGAGCAGAGGTCTTGATCCAGGCGATCGCCAGGTCGACGCTGCCGTCGGCCACTCGCGCGGCCTGGGTGTGGGACGGCATCACCCAGGCATCGATCCGCAGCTGCGCGATGCCGGAAACGCGGGTGAGCAGGTCCGGTGGATGCCAGCTGACGTATCCGAGGCGGACCGGCTCGGCCTTCGAGAGGCCGGCTGCCGAGCGACGCAGTTCGTCGGCTTGCTTCAGCAGGTCGCGAGCCGGCGCGACCAGCGCGTCGCCGGACGGGGTCAACGTGACCGAGCGACGATCGCGGTCGAACAGGCGAACGCCGAGATCGCGTTCCAGCGCCTTGATCTGCTGTGACAGCGAGGGGCCGGCGATGTGCAAGCTGGCGGCGGCACGGCCGAAGTTGAGCTCCTCGGCCACCGCGACGAAGTACCGGAGCTGCCGCAGTTCCATCTGCTGATCGTAGGCCCTGCCTCTCAGCAGGGAGACAACAAGTCCTGGAGTGCCGCCTGGCGGCGAGCCACCATCGGAGCAACGGAGAACGCTCGCTCTCCACTGATCAGCCGAAGGGGCAAAACCATGACCACCCAGAAAGTCGCAGTCGTCACCGGAGCATCCCAGGGCATTGGCGCCGGGCTGGTGACCGCCTACCGCAAGCTCGGGTACGCCGTGGTGGCGAACTCGAGATCCATCGGGCCGTCCGACGACCCGTTCGTGCTCGCCGTACCGGGTGACATCGCCTCGCCCGGCGTCGGCAACCGGATCATCGAGCAGGGGCTGCAGGCCTTCGGCCGGATCGACACCTTGATCAACAACGCCGGGGTCTTCGTGGCCAAGCCGTTCACCGAGTACACCGAGGCCGAGTTCGACCTGGTCACCGGGGTGAACCTGCGCGGCTTCTTCGAGGCCACCCAGGCCGCGATCAAGGCGATGCTCGGCGGCGACGGCGGCCACATCGTCAACGTGTCCACCAGCCTCGTCGATCACGCCAACACCAACGTGCCGTCGGCCCTCGCCTCGCTGACCAAGGGCGGCCTGAACGCGGTCACGAGGTCTCTCGCGATCGAGTACGCCGCCCGCGGCATCCGCGTCAACACCGTTGCCCTCGGCATCATCCGTACGCCGATGCATGCCGAGGAGACGCACGCCGCGCTGGCAGGCCTGCACCCGGTCGGCCACATCGGCGACGTCTCGGATGTCGTCGGGGCGGTCACCTACCTCGAGGACGCGCCGTTCGTCACCGGTGAGGTCCTGCACGTCGACGGCGGGCAGAGCGCCGGTCACTAGTTCGCGCCAGTGGCGGGCGGTACCAACTGCCCGCCACGCGATCCTCTCGGCCCATCTCCGGGCCGGGTTCCTCCGAAGGAGCTTGAACCATGAACCCCAGCAGCATTCTCACGGCGGTCCTGGACCGCTGGAAGGCGGGCGTCGACGCCCACGAGCCGAAGGCGGTCGCCGCAGTATTCACTCAGGACGCGATCTTCCAGGGCCTGCGCCCGTACAGCATCGGCCCGGCGGGCGTAGCGCCGTACTATGCCTCCCAGCCGCTCGGCATGAAGGCCGACTACGACCTGCTCGAATCCCGTGAGCTCGCGGACAACCTCGTGCTCGGCTACTTCAAGGTCGCCTTCTCGTTCATCGACCGCCCGACCGTCGAGGTCTTCCTCACCATCCTTGCCCGCCGCAACAACACCTCCGACTGGCAAATCGCGCACTACCAAGTCTCCAAACTCCCCGCCTGACAGCGACGGCGCGATGGCACCTCCGGCCAGAAGGTGCCGGCTGCCGGCTGGGCTTCGCGCGTGCGAGGATTCGGCAGTCGGTGTGATGGACGATCGGAGTGGTGATGGGCTGGTTCAAGCGCAAGAAGGCGATGCCGCAGCAGGCGGTTATCGTTCGGTACCGGCTTAGTGGGGACCGCTTCGGCACCGAGGTAGAGCGAGACGCGTTCAGCGGCTTGCAAGCTCGCGTCGAGACCTTGATCCGGAGCGGCGGACTCGGGGAGTTCGACGGGGATGAGCTCGGCGAAGGGGAAGCGGTTCTGTACTGCTACTCCGACGATGCCGACCGACTTTTCGACGGTATTGAGTCGACGTTGCGGGGACTGCCTTTCAGGCCCGCGCACGCCCTGATTCGCTACAGCGAGACCGATCAGCGCCGGGTTGAGTTCTAGCGGGCGTGCGGTAGCGGTGTAGTGGGCTCGTTGTTGTGGGGCGCCGATGGGGTGGGTTTTGCGTGGCGGGTGAGGGCTACGCCGAGGAGAACGACGAGCATGCCGGCCACGACGCGCGAGCCGAGTTGCTCGCCGAGTACGACGCTGCCGAGCGCGACCGAGACCACGGGCAGGAGGTAGCCGACCGTCGCGGCGTTGGTGGCGCCTTCGGCCGCGATGATCCGGTAGGTCAGGTGGAAGGTGGTGGCGGTGGCGACCACCCCGAGTACGACGATCGCGGTGAGGGACAACGGATCCAGGTGCACCGGCGTGAATCCGCCGAACGGCAGCGCCAACCCGGTGAAACCAGTCGCCACCACGAGCTGTGCGGCCGAGAGGGAGATCGTCGGGATGCCCCGGCCGGCCAGTTTGCGGCCCATGTAGGCGAACGAGATCGCGTAGCTCAGCGCGGCCCCGAGGATCGCCAGAGCGCCCCAGCCCACGGCCGTGCCGCCTTGTTGCCAGGGCTGGAGGATGAGCGCGGTCCCGGCGAATCCGAGCAGCAGGCCGGTCACGCGGACCGGGCGAATCCCGCGTTCGGTGCCGATCAGCAGGCCGATCACCAGCGACCACAGGGGAGTGGTCGCGTTGAGCACGCCGGCCAGGCCGGAGTCGATGGTCTGCTGGCCGATGCTGAACAGCGCGTACGGCAACGCGTTGCAGAAGAAGGCGGCCACAACGATCTGGCGCCAGACCTCCCGGCCCTTCGGAAGGGCACGAGCCACCGCCAGCAAGGCGACGGCGCCGATCGCGCAGCGGCTGAAGGTCACCTGCGCAGGTGACAAGGCCTCCAGCGCCAGCTCGATCCACAGGTACGTCGATCCCCATAGCAGGGCCAGAATGGCGACCCGTCCCGCTGCCCTGATATCCACCCGAAGAACGTTGCCCGACCCAACTTGGAAGGACAAGCGAAAGGTTTTGAATCTGGATTAAGCTGTTCTACATGCTAGATGTGCGACGAATGCAGATTCTGCGAGCAGTCGTGACGAGCGGATCGGTAACAGCGGCCGCGACCCACCTCGGCTACACGCCGTCCGCGATCAGCCAGCAGATCGCGGCGCTCGAACGCGAGGCCGGTATCGCGCTGCTCGAACGGGTCGGGCGCGGCGTGCAACCGACCGCCGCCGGCAGGCTACTCACCGAACACGCGAGCATTCTCAGCCAGAACGTCGCGGAGGCCGAGCGGGCGTTGGCCGACCTCCGGGCCGGACGTACCGGCCGGCTCTCGATCCGGTACTTCGCCTCGGTCGGGCCGACCCTGCTGGCGCCCGCGCTCGCCGAACTGCGCCGCGAATACGACGGAGTCGCGTTCGACCTCACGCTGACCGATCTCGAGGACCCGCTGCGCAGCATGCAGGCGGATGACTCGGACCTGACCATCATGGTCGGCACCGGTGCCGCGAGTCCAGGTATCCGCGTGGTTCACCTGGTCGACGACAGCTACCACGCCGTACTGCCGAGTGGGCATCCGCTCGCCGCCAAGAACGTGATCGAGATGGCGGAGCTCGCGCCCGAGGCGTGGATCGGCAGTGAGCCGCCAGGCCCTTGCCTGCAACCGATTCTGGACGCGTGCGCGGCGGCCGGGTTCAGCCCGGACTTCGTGGCCAAGAGCGAGGATCACGCGACCGCGCAGGGGCTCGTGGCCGCGGGTCTCGGCATCAGCCTCATTCCCCGCCTCGCCCTGCAGGCCCGCCATCCGGGCGTCGAGATCCGCCCGGTCCGCCACCCCGAACCAGTTCGCGCGATTCACGCCGCCGTGCGCGAATCCACCCTCACCCAACCCGCCGCCCGCGCCCTGCTCGACGCCCTGAAGGCCGCCGCGAAGGAGTCGACGCAACTCCCTCGCGGCGGTGCCGATCAGTTGCGGTAGCGGAAGGTGATCCGCCCCCGGGTGAGGTCGTACGGACTCAGCTCCACCAGCACCCGATCCTCGGGCAGGATCTTGATGTAGTTCTTCCGGATCTTCCCGCTGATGTGGGCAAGAACCCTGTGCCCGTTGGCGAGTTCGACCCGGAACTGGGCGTTGCGAAGGCACTCGACGACGATGCCCTCGACCTCGATGCCGGTTGTCCTGGCCATCGTTATGCCTTGCCCTGACGGCGTACCAGTTCCAGGTTGGCGCCCGTACGTCGAGCACCGAGGCCTTCGAACAACGCCATCGCGGCCAGGTTGGTCTCATCCACCTCAGCCGAGGCCGTCTCGATACCCGCGCGGTGCAATCCACTGAGCGCCTGACTCAGCAGCGCCCGGGCGATACCGCGCCGTCGCTGACCGGCCAGGACCGCGACCAGCCCGATCCGCGGACGCCGGGTCATCGTCGCCAGCCGCACCAGACCGACGTACTGCCCATCTCGTACGGCGACCGTGTACTTCGAAGGCTCCAGCGGCGGCCTTGTCCCACCCTGCCAGGGCAGTACCTCGGCGGGCATCGTCTGCCATCCGGCAGTGGCCCCGACCTCGGCGCGAATCGCCTGGTCCAGCTCGTGCAGCGCGACCTCGGCGAGCTCGTCGCCGGTCGCGATCGTCACCCCTGGCGGCGGAGCTGACAAAGCAGCCTGCGGCTCGGTCGGTACGACGACTTCCCACTCGCGGCGCCAGGTCGCGAACCCGACTCGTTCCCAACTGACCAGCAAGTCACGGTCAGTCTCGTCGGTCACGGTGTACTGCGGTTCCTGCTGGTCGGCCACCATCGTGTCGGCGAGCAGGTCGAACACCGCGCCGCGCCAGGTATCGATGCTGAGGAAGGTCCGTCCGTCCAGCCGGCGCGACGCATGGCCGCGGCCGACCACCAGGTCGTTCTCGATTGCGTGCCACTGGTTGTCCGCGACGCGCGAGATCGTCACCGCTGGGGCGCCAAGGCCCGCGGCGTGAGGCGAAGAGTTCATAGGTGTTGCCTTTCGGGAGTGCCTACGTGGTGGCGCTCCCGGCGACACCTACGTCAGCCGCCCGCCCGTGACCACGAGACAGGGAGCACCCACTGCGCTACTGCGTTCATGGGGGTCTCACCTCCAAGGCGTGGTGTCACGGACCTGCGCACGATATCAACCGCGTCGTGGCGGCGGGCAACCCATTTACGGCCAGGTCTGGCTGGTCGCTTTGCGGGACCGATCGGTTCGTTGATTGGCTGCCGACATGACGACGACGACCGTGCCGCCGGACTTCAAAGAGCGCGTCGCCCGCGCGATCCGGCTGACCGAGCAGCTCAACACCCTGCCGTACGACGACCAGCCCGCGATCCGGGCGGCGTGGAGCGAGTTGTGCGGGCAACCGGTCGACGAGACCTTCCGGCTGATTCCGCCCGTGTACTCGGACTACGGCACCAACCTCCGGGTCGGCCGCAACTTTTTCGCCAACCAGGGCTGCCGATTCAACGACTTCGGTGGGATCGAGATCGGCGACGACGTGATGCTCGGACCGAGCGTGAGCCTGATCAGCTCCGGCCATCCGGTCTCCCCGGCGGAACGCCGCTCGGGTATCACCGCCGCACCGATCCGGATCGGGCGCAACGTCTGGATCGGCGCCTCGGCGATCATCCTGCAGGGCGTAACGGTTGGCGATGACGCCGTAGTCGCCGCGGGCGCCGTAGTCACCCGCGACGTACCACCCGCAACGCTGGTCGGCGGCTCCCCAGCCCGCGTAATCCGCCCCCTCGACTAGCGCGCGCCGGCAGCTCAGGGGTTGCCCACAGAATGGAAATCACCCTGAGGATTGGGAACGGCCGGGCAAGAATGACGAGATGGATGCTTCGATCCTGGTCGCGTACGTGCTGGCCGCGTTCTTGATCGCCGTGGTTCCTGGTCCCGACATGCCGTTCATCGTCGCGAACGCGATGGTGGGCGGCGGCCGTGCCGGAGTGGTCGCGGCCGCAGGCATGTCCACTGGCCTGGCGGTGCACACGCTTGCGGCCGCGCTTGGGCTCGCCGCGATGATCCAGGCGGCGCCGGAGGTGCTGACCGGAGTACGGATCGCGGGTGTGGCATTCCTGCTCTACCTCGCGGTGATGACCTGGCGGTCCAGCCGTCAGCCCGGTCCGGACCTGACGATCGAGTTGCCGAAGCGGTCGTTGCGCAAGACCTACCTGATGGCGACGCTGACCAACTTGGCCGCCGCCTCGACCGCCGCTGCGCCGCGATTTTCGCCGGCCTGGCCGCCCGCCTCGCCGCCGACATCCAGTAAGACCCTGCCGCCGTCATCCGGTAGGGAGTCGCGCGGGTGATGTCGGCCACGGTGTGAGGTGGCTCGTCGTGTCGGACGAGTTGCCGGACTAGCGTGATCGGCAGGAGGTGGCGCAGGTGATCGTCATCGTTCACGCCGTCGTCAGTCTGGGCATGCTGGTCGTTCTACCGCTGGGGCTGCGCCTCGTTTCCAGCGGTACGACGCTCCGCAGGTGGTGGTGGGTGGCGGCCGTGCCGGGCGTGCTGTCCCTTTGGCTTCCGCGCGGGCCGGTTTCGATCACCCTGGCGTCGATCTACTTCGCCGGCACCGGGGTACTCGCGATCGTTGGCCTGTTCGCCGCGTGGCGGGTGCTGGGGGAGGGGCGGACCGGTAAGGCCGTGGCGATCGCGACGGCCTTCGGGACCCCGGCGATCGCGGCCCTAGCGCTGGTCGCCGAGCGTGCGTCGTACCCCTTGTTCGGGTTCAAGTTGTCGGTGTTGTCGTTGACCGTGGCGCATTTCCACTTCGCGGGATTCGCCGCGGCGCTGGTCGCGTTCCTGGTGGCCGGCGCCGTTCCGGGTAAGGCCGCGGACCTCGCGTCGTACTCGGTGCCCGTCGGCACTTTTGTTGTTCTGCTGGGGTTTTTTGTTGGCGATTGGCTCGAACTCGTGGGCGCGGCCATCCTCACCGCCGGCATGTGGCTCGTCGGTTGGTGCTTGCTGCGGCTGCGCGCGGGCGCCGATCGATTGACCCGGGTGCTGCTCGCGACGTCCGGTGGCGTGCTCGCGGCCACGATGGTGCTCGCGCTTTCGTGGGCCCTCGGGCACGTGGTGGATACGCCGTACCTGCCGATCGAGTGGATGGCCGCCACCCACGGCATCGCGAACGCCCTCGGCTTCGCCCTATGCGGCCTACTCGCCTTCCGCCGCCTCGACCTCGCTCACGATGCCAACAAGGCGGACCCCGTCGCAGCCTGAGGCCTGAACGCTTCGCTACGGCCTGGGCGTCAGTTGGCCTGGGCTGAGGGGGTCTCCGCAGGACGTGCAGTGCACCTCGGCGACGAATTCGTGCCCACAGGTGATCGAACTGGACCGGGTCTTCGGTCTTTCGGACGTGCTCGTGGCCCCAGCGCTTGAGCATGAGCAGCACCGGTGACAGCGGCCCGAACTCCTCCGCGCTACGCATCATGAGCCGCCCCGGCGAGTCCGGAGGCTTCGTTAGGTGTTAACCGGCCTCGGCGAGACGGG